>JBAXCI010000049.1:0-12098 GCA_037141555.1 Verrucomicrobiota bacterium
ACACCATCACGGCGGGGCGGGTGGGCGATCGCGCTTCGCAGACGGTCGAAATCCCCGCCGAAGCGGAAGGCCATTGGACGGTGGAAAAGGAGTTCATCGCGGCGGTTAAAAACCCCGCCAGCCCGCGCCCCCACCCTACTTTCGAGGAGGGAGTGGCCTACATGCGGGTCGTGCAGGCTGTGGCGGACTCCATCGCCGGGCAACGGCGCGTGGAGATCGCTCTCGCGTAGGCTAGTTGGTTGCGTGTGCGAGGCGGACCCGTTCGAAGAGATCGGTTTCCTCGGGTTGCAAGTATGCTCCACCTGCGTTGGACATCACCCCGTCCGGAGTGTAAGCGACGGCCACTTTTTCGGGGTTGATCGAGATCACTTTCACTTCCGTTCCGGCGGGTACGCTCAATTTGCCGATCTCTTTGCCTTGGTAAACAGCAGGAAACACGGTCGTTTTCTTCACCTTCACCACCTTGGGCCAGAACGAATGATTGGCGGCAAGCTGGATCATATCCGTGGGGGTTCCTGTCGTGTTGGCAGGTGTCGCTGCGCTTTGTTGGGCTGCTGGGCCTGGCTTCCCGGTTTCCGATGCCGCATGCGTGGAAGCAACTTTTTCAATCGGAACCGTGCTTACTGGGGATTGTTGCGGGACCGAAGCCGCTACGGGTTTGATTTGTGCCTTGTCCTCGAATTGAATGCCTCGCTGGGCGAGTTGTTCTTTGATCCACGGGCATCGGGCATCCACCATTTCCCGTACGGGCTCAAATCGATAATAAGCGACTGCGGCGCACGCCAGCAGCGAGGCAACCAACGCAACTCTCCATAATTTACTCGGTTCTTGATCCATGATTGCCATGGGATAAGAAAAAGCCGCTCAGGGATCAACGTCAAAATGCCATATTGTCGGATTTCGCCCGTGCGTAACAAAAAATACCGACCTGCCTTGCAGAGAGGCGCAACATGGCTCATACAATGGAGACTGTTTTTCTCATGAGCAAAATCAATCTCGATGGCGGTGAAATCAGCATCATACGGGCGCTCGGGTTTTCCGGGTCGCCCATGGCAGGGCGCGACTTAAAGGGCAGGATCGAACGTATGAGCGAAAATAGCCTCGTGGAGACGCTCAAAACCATGATTGCGCTCGGCTACATCAGCTCCACGCCGGATTTGGACGACGGGGAGGATTTCGAAAAGGTGGCCTTCGCCGTCAACAGCGGCTACGTGAAGGCGCTCAAAGAGACGATCGAGCCACCCCAGGAACCGACCAAGCGCGTCCGGCGCCAATAACCCCCAACCCCCCCCTTCGTGAAATCCCTTCGCTTCTGGCCCTGGCTGGCCTCCATTTTGAGCGGATCGTTGCTCACCCTCTGCTTCCCGTGTTTTCTGGGCTGGGAGCAAGGCTGGCTCTGCTGGATCGCGCTCACGCCGCTGATCGCTGCCGTCTGGTTTGGCAGCGGCAGCGTCAAACGCGCAGCCCAGTTGGGCTATGTCGCGGGGTTGGTGTTCTTTTGGGGGGTCTTTTCGTGGCTCACCACCGTCACCGGCCTGGGCTGGTTTTTGCTCCCTTTTTACCTGGCGCTCTATCCTGCGGCTTGGGCGGCGTTTCTGTGCGCGGCCCGGAACAAAGCGGGCGATTTCACCTCTTCGGGCGCGAACCTGCGCCTCGCCGCCTTGGGTGCCGCTGCCTGGGTTGCGCTGGAATGGGTGCGCGGCCTGGGGGCGCTCAGCTTTGGCTGGAACGGCCTCGGGGTTGCATTGCACGGGAATCTTGCCCTGATCCAGATCGCCCAATACACGGGCGTGGGCGGCTTGTCTTTTTTGGTGGCATTTACAAACCTCATCGTCGTGATCACCGCGCGCCGGTTCTTGAGTGAATCGCGCTCGAGGCGCATCCGTCCCCATTGGGATTTCAGCGCCAACATGGCGCTCGTGGCCGCTGTGTTCGCGTTTGGGGTGCGCACCGTTTTTGCCCCTGCGGATCAAGCGTGCGTCCCGCTGCGAGTGGCGGCGGTGCAGGCCAACATCCCGCAAGAGCAGAAGTTCGACCGCGATTTTATCCATGTGATCCAGGAACGCTACAGCGCCTTGACGGAAGTGGCGATGGCGACCCGCCCGCAACTGCTCCTCTGGCCCGAGGCGGCCACGCCGGGATCGATGTTTGAGCGCGAGATATTCCCGTTCGTTCGGGGCTTTGCCGAACGCGGCGAGATCAATTTTCTGCTGGGAACGCTCGATTTCGACACCGCCCGGCACGACTACAACATCGCCGCGCTCTTTACCGAAGGCGGGAAGACGCTGCAAACCTATCGGAAAATTCACCTCGTTCCCTTTGGCGAATACATCCCTTTCCGCCGCGCGTTCCCTCCGTTTGAGTGGATCATCGGCGACTTGGTGCCGAGCGATTTCACCCCGGGCACGGAATACACCGTGATGCGGTTGAAAGCCCCGTCGATCAACATCGCCGCGCTGGTTTGTTTTGAGGACACGCTGGGCGACCTCACACGGCGGTTCGTGCGGCGCGGGGCGCAACTGCTCGTCAACATCACCAACGACGGCTGGTTTCTGCGCAGCCAGGGCTCGGAGCAACATCTGGCGAACGCCGTGTTCCGCGCGGTGGAAAACCGGCGACCGCTCGTACGCGCAGCCAATACCGGCGTGACGGCCTTTATCGACCCGCTCGGGCGCGTTGCAAACGCCTTCCGTCCCGATGGCAACCCGTTCGCCGAGGGGGTTCTGGCCCAGACCATCCAAGTTCCTCCCGCAACGGCTCCGCAAACCTTTTACACCCGCCACGGCGAACGGTTTTCCCAATTCTGCGCCGTGTGGAGCATCGCCGCGCTGGGCCTCTTCGCCTGCCGACGGCGCAAACCGTGACTCCTCTTCGCTTTTGACAATGGATCAAGATTTATTCAGCTATAACAACACCAGTCGCCCCCTTTCGCCCGAAGTCGCAGGCCCTAGCTTGGTGGTTTCCATCCACGACGTCTCGCCGCTCACGCGCGAGGCGACCGAACGCATATTGGGCGAGCTCGCGGAGATCGGCGTGCGCAGAGTCTCGTTGCTGGTCATCCCCGATCACCACTGCAAAGGGCATCTCCTGGACGACCCCGAGTTTTGCGCCTGGCTGCGGGGCCGCGCGGCGGCGGGAGACGAGGTGGTGATCCATGGCTACTTCCACCGGCGCGACCAGCGGGCGGGGGAGACGTGGAGGGAGAAGCTGACCACGCGGTATTACACGGCTGGCGAGGGCGAATTCTACGACATCGCCGGAGCGGACGCCCTGCGCGTCATCAGCCAGGCACGGCAGGAATTTCGCAAAGTCGGCCTCAATCCGCAGGGATTTGTCGCGCCCGCGTGGCTGCTCAGCGAAGGGGCCGACCGCGCCTTGCAGCGGCTCGGGATCGCCTACACCACGCGCATCGGCGGCGTGTTCGACTACACCACGGGCGTTCACCATGCCTCCCAGTCGCTCGTATGGAGCAGCCGCAGTTGGATACGGCGGGTGGTTAGCCGCGTTTGGAACCCCTATCTCTTTCGCCGACTCCAGGCGCGTCCTCTGCTGCGCGTGGGCATCCACCCGCCCGACGTGCGACACCGGGCCGTGTGGCGGCAAATCAAGACGCTCACCGCGCGCGCGCTGGAGAGCCGCACGGCGGTGACGTACGCCGGGTATTTAAACCGCCATTAGAGATTGTCGGCTAAACGCCCGCCGCTTTGAGGAGGTCGATTTCCGACTCGCGAATAGGGCAGCCGAGATAGAGGGCAACCTCGCCCGTGCGGCGGCTTGCGGCGCCGATTTCCAACACGAGCAACTCGGGGTTGTCGGTCGCGTCGGAGGTGGCGTATTCGACCAGCGTGGCGATTTGCTCGGTCAACCCGAGCGGATTCGGCGTTTCCGTCACGGTGGCGTGGCGTTCGCCCTGGTCTTTGCGGATGTAGGTGATCACCCGCTCGCCGACGGTCTGAACGATCTCCGCCGCGTACCGCAGATCGGACGCTTTAAAGTTGTTTTCATCCTCGGGCGCTTCGAAGAGCCAGGTGTCGCCACGGCGGACGACTTCCTCTCGGCGCGCGGGCCGGAACTCCTCGTTCGCGTAATAGATACGGTGGTCGAGGGCGTTATCCACGGCTTTGACCACGAGCATCAGCCGCTGGTGGTTGTCGTTGAGTTGCACCATCACCCAAGATCCGAACCCCTCGGTGTCGTCGGCGATCATCGTCGATTCCACGGCAAACCGGATGCCCTGGAACCCTTCACCGCGCTTCTGCGAATCCTCCATCGACTGGTTATCGCTGAGCGTGACGAACGAGCCGGTCGGGAAGCGCAGCCACGGGGCGAGGCTGGCGGGCCTGGCGGGTCTGCGGGCGGGCTCGGTTGTCGTGTAGGAAGAAAAGGAATCCGGTTGCGGGTTCATATCAAGGCTGCTGGCCACTTCCCGGGAATGCATCCGGTAAATGTAAATTGCCGCCACCACGATCCCGCCGATGATCAAAAACCCAAACAGCGTCGGGAAAATCGAGTTGTGGTGATAAGGGGCGGCGTACCCGGGCCCGTAACCGCCGTAGCCCGAGCCGTAATAATAGTTATTGCTGTGGCCGCTGTTCATGATCGCGCTCCACATCATCCACTGGCCCGCGGCGTTCCAAAATCCGTACCCCTGATGCGCCGAATCGTAATAAATCGGTGCGTAGCCGCCGTTGGGGAGGGTTTGCCCCATGGGGATGTCTGCCGGGCGGGTCGCCGGTTCGGTGGCGTAGGTGCGGGAGGTGGTGTTCCCGGCGCGGTTGACCTTGGTGGACAGGGCGCTGTCGGCCGCGCTCGACGGGGCGCTGGGACGGCTTGTTGAGGAGCTTCCCCAAGTGCTGCCCGAGGGCGCAGCCGGTCGGCTGCCTCCCCAGCTGCTCCCGGAAGAGCTCCGCGAGGAGGAGCTAAAAGAAGAGCGTCCACCGCCCCCGCTGGAGCCGCGTGCGAAAGCGTCGCCGACAGGCAGGGCGAGCGCAAGGGAGAGCAAGAGCGCGAAAAAGAGAGGTCGGGTGCGTGTCATAGCGGCAAAGAGATTAGCGACTGAGGAGGGTGGCGGCCAAAAGGACGGCTGTGGAAAGGCTCATCGTGGCGCAGATCAACCCGGCGGCGCTGTTTTTATCGATCACGATTTCCTTGGGGAGGTTGATGCGGGGCAGGACCATTTTTTCCGCGACGATGGTGGTGAGCAACAGCAACGCAATGCCGACGAGCGCCGTGACCAGAATCAGCGTCAATTCCACCCCAAGATCGCTCGACGCGTTCTGAAGCACAGCCCAAATCAACACACCCAAACCGGCCAGGAATCCGCCGAGGCTGATCCCCGCCGCTGCGTTGTTATCGTTTTCCAAAGTCTCCTGAACATTGTAACCCGCAACCCGGTAAAATGCCAATGCGCCCGCGATGAAAAGCCCTTGTCCGATGGCCCAATAGATCGCGATATCCCGCACGGAATGGAGCCACGAATCGCTATCGCCCATCAGCGCCCCGGCCAGGACGAGCCCGGTCCCGACGCAGCTTCCTCCCACGGCGGCTCCGGCCCCGATATTGCGGTCGCGGAGCATTTCCACGTTGATGCTGAAGCGGTTGAGGATCAGTTTATCGTTGATCCAGATGCTGGCGCGCATGAGGACGATGGCGAGTGCGCCGCTCGTGGTCATGTCGCGCAACGCAACGAAATAGCTGTCGGCGGACGACGGGAACGCCCCCGTTAGCGCGAGAGCGATGCCGAGGAGATACCCGGCCAGGCAGGCGCCGAAGGCGGGATTGTCGCGCTCGGTCAACTCGTCGGTGAAAGAAAACGGGCTGGTCTGCTCGTAGAAAAGCTTCCCGACAAACAGAATCAAGAGAGCGTAGGCGTAGAACGGGAGGGCCTCGAGAAGATGGCTGAGCGGTTGCCAAACCGGGTTTTCGTCCAGAGAGAGCGTGGAGAGGAGAAGAGTCATACCGTTGAGTGTGAAAAGCGAAAATATCCCGGTTTTTGGCAAATCCCACTCCAAAATAGGTCGGTTTTAAGAAAAGGGGGAGCTCATCATGCGTAAAAAAGCCAAAACCTGCGATTGACGAAAGGGAAAGCCCCCCCTAAGATCACCCTTCGCGTTGGGTCAGATCGACTGCGTGCCTGGAGCTATTCCGGGCGGCAGAGAACGTTGCCAAGCGCGAAAAGACCCGCCATTTTCACAATTTACACTGAAAACAGACCGAAGAAGGAGAACATCATGCCAGAAGTAGTCGTTCGCAAAGGGGAACCCATTGACCGTGCACTCAAGCGTCTCAAGAACAAACTCGATTCCGAGGGAGTGATGGACGAGGTGCGCCGCCTGCGGGCATTTGAGACCCCGACCCAGAAAACCAAGCGCAAAGCGCGCGCGAACGCAAAGCGCGCCAAGATGAAGTCGTTCCGCTTCAACAGCTAGGGTTAACCCAGTTCATTTTAACAGCCATCGTTCGCAGGTTCTGCGGGCGATGGCTGTTTGTGTTTTTCGGTAGGGAAGGCACTCCGTGCCGTCCGATGGGGCGCTACGGCTTGAATCAAAGGGCACGGCACGCATGCAGGCGGCAAGTGCCGCCCCAACCCTGCGCCGTTAATTCTACCGTCATCGAACCACCCAAAGCGTGATCCTTTCTGCGTTCGGGATGAGATGCACGGGGAGGGGAGGGGCGTGATATTTCTGTCGGGGTGAATTCCTTCCGACGCTTTACGTAAAAAGCGCCATCGAGACGCTGTAGCCGTGGACAAAGTTGGTGCGGCCGATCGGGCCGATTTCGCCGTTGCAAAAACATCCCGAACTGGGATGGCTGCCAATGATCTGGCTCAACGCGTGGGCGTCGTGATTCGGCGCGCCGAAAAGGTCTTTTCCGCGCCCGTTGCAGACAAACACAAGTGAGGCAAACGGGGGCGGCTTGCGCATCCGTTCCGCCAAGAGCGATGCCCGCAAATCGTCGTCGGCGGTGACGCGGTCGCGCAACTGCCATTGCAGCGTCTGTCCCACGCGCGGGTAGGCCCCCAGGGCCACGGCCCCGGAACGGGCGTCGGCCCCGAGGATCGAGCGGATCAAGAAATCGCCCTGCTTGAAATCGTCGATGTATTCCGAGCTGGCCAACCCGGCGAAGAGATTGCCTTGGGCCCGCGCTTTGTCCCGCTCGTTGAGGGATTCAAAAGCTTCGGCCAGAACCGAGTAGGCCGGTTTGCCCCCGAGTCCCAAAACGAGATTGCCATCGGTCCCGGTGACGGTGAGCGGCTCGCCAATGGGGCGGCAGCCTTGGGAAAGCAGGGGGCGGAGCGTGACGCCGCCCCTCATTCCGACAAGGACCGCGCTCCCCGGCGGGAGCAATTCATGGCCCTGGCAGACAAACACCCCCTCCTCGCTGCCCTCGGGGCCGCTGGCGAGCCCTCCGAGCATCGGCACGCCGGGATAGGCTTCGTTCCAGCCGTTCATCCACTGTTCCACGGGAAAGCCAAACGGGTCGCAGAGCGCGATCCAGGCATCGACCTCGCCCGGCTTCACCCCGGTGATGCGGTGCCAATCCTGCGGAGGCCCGGCGGTGTCGGCTTGGGATGCGCTCACCACGCAGGAGTGGATTTGCGTTTCGGGCAGGTGCAGCAAAAGCAGGGAAAACCCGGCGGCTTTCTCGGCCTCCCGATTGGTGCCGATGACGCCCGAGCCGCTGCACCCGGCGAGCAAAGGTACGTGGCCGTGGAGTTGGATGAGTTCCAGGAAATCGGGCAGATTTTCGTAATAATCCGCCGAGGCGAAAACGAATCCGATGCTCACCTTTCCGCCGACTTCGGCCAAAGCGGAGCGCGCCGCCTGGATGACGGCTGCCTCCGAATAGGGCGTCAGCGTAAGACGCGAGGCGGCGGTGTTGGGCATGGCTGCGGTGCGGTAAATGGCGGCCGCGAGCTGCCGCGAACGTCACGGCAACCGCGTCACCTTATACCATTGCATCGGAGCCCTGCTTGCGAGCGCGTGCGGAACCCCTTGCTTAGGGTGCTTTGGGAGTGGCAGTCGCGGGTGACGGTGTGGGCGTCGCGCTGGGTGCGGGGGTTGGCTTGGACTCGGCCTGTGGCCAATTGTCCGTGCGGAACGGGACGGCGGGAAGCCCCGCTTCATTGACCAAGTTCACCTCCGGGTTATTGGCCCACGCGTAGCGGACGGCAACAGGTTGCGTCACGCCCTCGGCACTCAGTTTGATTACTGTGGCGGCGGGCCCTTGTGCTTTTGCCTTGCTGGACTTCGCGCCTTTGATCCGGCTGTCGCCGGGGACGATTTTTGCCTCGGCCCAGACGAATTTCTTATCGGCTCCCGCAATGGCAAAGCCTTTCACGGGTCCGCCGTCCTTGGTGGAGAGGCCGGTGGCGGTGCCGGGTTTGAAGGTGATGCGGGCATTTGCGCCGTCAAATTGGACCTTGTCGAACTCCGGCCCGGAGAAAACGATTTGTTTGCCGTAGGTCTTGGCCTCGGCTACCAGGGCGAGGCGGCGTCCCACCTCCTGTTTGTTTTTTGGGTGGATGTCTTTTTCCTCGCCAATATCAACCGCGACAGCCAAACCGCTGTTTGGGAGATTCATCGCAGTGATGCGTTGTGCCTCGCGTATATTCGCCCAATTGGAGTCTGCCGGTTCAGTGCGCTGCGCCATGAAATTGGCGAGCTGCACCACGTAAAAGGGGAAATCGGGTTGGTTCCAAGCCTTGCGCCAGGAAGTGATCATCGCGGGAAGGAGCCGGTGATAACGCTCTGCATCCCCAGCGTTGGATTCGCCCTGATACCAAATGGCCCCTTTGATGGGATATTTTGTCGCCCCAGCGATCATGCCATTATAGAGGGCTGTCGTGGAACCTCCCATGCCCGGGCCCATCGGCGGATTCGGTTTCCGGGGCGCGGGTTTGCCTTCCGCCTTGGCTGCATCTGCGGCTGCCTGCCATGCGGGAAGCGTCTCGTTATCATATTTCTCCTTGGCCGCGGGATAGTTGGCCAATTGCGCTTGGCGCGTGTCGTAGTAGGCGGTCTTGAAATCGGGATCGCCTTGGAGCACTTCCGTGGGAGTCCACGCCTGGGCCGAGGTGCCACCCCAGGAGGTGTGAAGCAAGCCAACGGGAATCGCGAGATCCTGATGCAATTTACGCCCGAAGAAGTAACCCACGGCCGACCAGTGCGGCACATTTGCAGGCTCGCATACCTCCCATTTACCAACCACCTCTTCAAGCGGCGTCTCGCTCGCTGTTTTCGGCACCGTAAACATCCGGATTTGCGGGAAATTGGCGGCGGCGATCTCCTGCTCGGAATTGCCACTGCGAACGACGGTCATTTCCATGTTGGACTGGCCGGAGCAGACCCAGACGTCGCCCACGGCCACGTTCTTCACCGTGAGGTTGTTTTTGCCCGAGACCGTCATGTCGCCAGCGATGCCGGGCTTCAGCCCTTCCAACATCACCCGCCAGTTGCCGTCCTGGCCCGCTGTGGTTTTGAGGACAGTCGCCCCGAGTTTAACCGTGACGGCTTCGCCGGGATCGGCTTTGCCCCAGACGGCAGCTTTTGAGCTCTGGAGGAGCATGTTGTCGGAAATCAACGGCGGCAGCGTGACGTCGGCATACACCGCAGTGAGGGGAACCAACGGGAGGAGAAACAGGAGGGACTTTCGCATAGGAAGTCCAGAAGACCATTTCCTCTCCAAACTTCAAGATGAAACGCGGCGATACATCGCAAGAGTGATTTCCCGCTCCCGCGCGTGATCCAGCATCGGCAGCGGGTAAGCGGGCGCTAGCGCGGCAGTTGGTGGTTTTGCCAATGCGCGGGCGGGGACGTTGCGCAACTCCGGCAACCACCTCTTTATATAGTCGCCCTCGGGGTCAAACCGCGCGCTTTGCGTCCACGGGTTTTGAATGCGGAAATACGGGGCGGCATCCGCGCCGGTCCCCGCGCTCCATTGCCAGCCGCCGTTGTTGGAAGCGATCTCGCCATCCGACAGGTGCTGCATGAAGAAGCGCTCGCCCAGCCGCCAGTCGAGGTGCAGGTCTTTGGTGAGAAACATCGCCACGATCATGCGCACGCGGTTGTGCATCCAGCCGGTGGCGGCAAGTTGGCGCATCCCGGCATCCACAATGGGGAAACCGGTTGTCCCCTCGCACCAGCGTTGGAAGGCAGCGCCGGGTTCGTGCCACGGGAGATCTTTGTAGGCTGGCTGAAATTCGTGCTCCAGCACCTCGGGCCAGTGCCAGAGGATCGCCATGTAGAACTCCCGCCAGATCAGCTCGCCCAGGAATTTGCGGGGGCCGTCGCGCAGGGTGGCGGTTTTTGCATCGGCGATGGCCGCATGGCAACGCTGGACGAGCACGCGCGGCGAGAGCGTTCCCCAGCGAAGGTCTGTCGAGAGATGCGAGGTAGCATCTGCGGCGGGCAGATCGCGTTCGGCGGCGTAACGGAAGACGGCTTCGCGGAAAAACGCCTCCATTCGAGCGCGCGCGGCGGGTTCACCCGAATCGGGAAGGCGGACGCTGGAGGTAAGCCCCCAGTCGGCCAAGGTGGGCAGAGGCAGCGAAGCCAGATGGGGGACGGGGTGAAGCGGCCCGAGCGGCGCAAGCGTTGGCAGAGGCGTTTGTTTCAACCAAGCGCGGGAAAACGGGGTGAAGACCCGAAACGGGTTGCCGCTTTGGGTGAGAACCGCGCCCGGCGCGAGCGCCGTCACGTCATGGAAACTTTGCGTGCGCACGCCCAGTCGCAGTGCCATCGCTTCCACGCGGATTTCCAGAGCGCGGCCCGCCGGGTCGGGGCTGCGATTGAAATAGAGCGCCTCCGCGCGTGTTTCCACAAGGAGTCGTTCCAATTCTTGCACCGCGTCGCCCCGGCGCAGGATGAGGCGGCTCCCCAGCTTTTCCAAGCTATCAGCCAAGGCGCGCAAGCTGCCGCAGAGGGCGAGTTGCCGGGCGGGCCCCGTCCAGCGGTGTTGTCCCCGCCAATCGCTCAACACGAACACCGGAACCACGCAGCCCCCGCTGCCGCGATACGCGGCAGTCAGAGCAGGGTTGTCGTCGAGTCGCAAATCGCGTCGGAACCAGTGGAGAATCATTAGCGGTTTGGAGTTTGCCATGAATTTTCTGCCTCGTATACTGGATTGCGTTGCCCTAAAACCTTGTCGCTCGTGACCGCCTCCTCTTCCGCTTCCAAACCGTTTGCCTCGCTCGGGATCATCGCCGGGAACGGCACCTATCCGTTTGCTCTCGCGAAAGCGGCGCGTGCTGCGGGGGTGACAAGGATCGTCGCGGCGGCGTTTGAAAATGAGACAGATCCCGCGCTGGCCGGGCTCGTGGACGAGATCGAGTGGATGCGCGTGGGCCAGCTCGGGCGGCTGATTAAGACGTTTTCCTCGCGCAAAGTGGAACGCGTCATCATGGCCGGGCAGATCGCGCCGGGAAATCTCTTTGATTTGCGGCCCGACCTGAAAGCGTTTCTCGTTCTGGCAAAACTCCGGGAGCGCAACGCGGAATCGATTTTTGGAGCCATCGGCGACGAACTGGCCAAAGCGGGGGTGGAACTCCTGCCCGCAACCACATTTATGGAAGAGCATCTTGCCGTGGCGGGGGTGTTCGCCGGGCCGCGCCTGGCGCGCCGCGAGGAAAGCGACGTGCGGTTTGGGTTCGGCATCGCCAAGGAGATCAGCCGCCTCGACATCGGCCAGACGGTCGTCGTCAAAGGCGGCACAGTGCTGGCGGTCGAGGGCTTTGATGGCACCAATGCAACCATCGCGCGCGGTGGCAAACTCGGCAAAGGCGGGGCCGTGGTGGTGAAGGTTTCCAAGCCGAACCAGGATTTCCGGTTCGACGTGCCGGTGGTCGGTCCCGCCACATTGGAAACCGCCGCCGAAGCGCAAATCCGCGTGATCGCCGTGGAGGCCGGGCGAACGCTCCTGCTGGAACGCGAGCGCGTGCTGGAAATGGCCGAGCGGCTCAAAGTATCACTTTATGGGATTGAACCGTGATATGGCTGCTCATCTTCTTCTCTTTCCTCTCCTCGTTCCCAAACTCTATTTGGGAACGCAATTGTCCCGGCAACTCTATTGCCGGGATGTTGCCCGGATTGCAATCGAAG
>JBAXCI010000050.1:0-12003 GCA_037141555.1 Verrucomicrobiota bacterium
CGATTCTTCTCGCCGTCGCATTTGGCGCCGCCGCCTATGCGGATATTCAAGCTCCACCCATGACCGACCAAGGGCCCACTCGCAAACTCGGGCGTGGGGTTTCAAATGTCCTCTGGGGGAGCGCCGAACTGCCTTACACGATGTGCAAGGTGAACGACGCCGAGGGCAACAACGCCGCTTGGGGTTACGGCGTAGTCAAAGGACTGGGCCGCACGTTCTTCCGTTTTGGAACCGGTTTGTATGAAATCTTCACGTTCCCGTTCCCCTGCTATAAGAGTTCCTACCGTCCTCCGTATCCCTCGAACGTCCCTTGGATTTTGAGCGGCTATACAGAGATGCCGCCGGAGCTTGGCTTTGAAACCCGCTACGACTACGTCACACCGTAGCCGTTCATTCCGGAAACGGCCTTTGGCAGAATACCCCTGATCGAACTTAGAAAGAGGCTTCCGTTCTGTGAGCGGGAGCCTCTTTCGTTTTTTTCTTTTTATGCAACTAACCATTCACGACATCGCCTTTGGAGGAAAAGGCGTGGGCCGGAGCGAAAAATTGGTCGTCTTCGTTCCCTACACCATTCCTGGCGAAACCGTCACCGTTGCGGTCACCCGCAAAAAGAAAAACTATGCCGAAGCCGCGCTCGTTGCGGTCTCCCAGCCGTCGCCGGATCGTGTCCAGCCCGAGTGTCCCTATTTCGGCCGTTGCGGCGGATGCGCCTACCAGCACATCGCCTACCCGGCCCAACTCGCCGTCAAGGCGGGTCAGGTGGAGCAGACTCTGCGGCGCGTCGGCAAGCTCGCCGAGGTGCCCATGCGCCCCATCATCCCTTCGCCAAAGCCTTACGGCTACCGCAACCGCATCCGCGTTCACGTGGCCGAAGGAGTCGTCGGATTTTACGCCGCCGACGGTTATTCGCTGATGGATATCGAGCGTTGCCCCATTTCCTCGGGCGAAGTCAACGAGCGGCTCGCGGGGCTTCGCGCCCGCCGGATGCCCGACGGCGACTACACCCTCTCCGAAGCCCGCAAAAAAGGGTTCTTCGAGCAGACCAACAACGCCGTTGCCCAGGCGATGCTCGATCTGGTGGCCCAACTCATCACCCCCGGCGGATCGCTGGTGGACGCCTACTGCGGCGCGGGGTTTTTCGCCCAGCATCTGCGGGATCGTTTTGAACGCGTGGTAGGGATCGAGGAAAACGAGTTTGCCATCGCCCACGCCCGCTCGCACGCGGAACCGCACGAGAAATACCTGGCCGGGGATGTCGCCGAGACCCTCGCCGAAGTGTTGGCTGAGACCGGGGAGACCTCCCTCGTCCTCGACCCCCCCGCCGCGGGGATCAGCGGGCGGGTGATCGAGACCATTCTGGCCGCTGCGCCACGGGAAATCCTCTACGTCTCCTGCAATCCCGGCACGCTGGCGCGCGACCTCGCCCTGCTCAGCGGCGCGTACCGTGTGGAGAGCGTCACCCCGCTCGACATGTTCCCGCAGACCGCCGAGATCGAAGTGGTGACGCATTTGAAACGGATTTGACCGAAAAAAAGCATCCTCCCCTATGAAATACCGTCGCTTTGGCCGCACCGAACTTCAGATGCCCGTCTTCACCTGCGGAGGCATGCGCTACCAGCACGCCTGGGGCGACGAGCAGATGGACGCGATCCCCAGGGACAACCAGGAGAACCTGGAGCGCACCGTCCGGCGCGCGCTGGAACTCGGCATCAACCACATCGAAACCGCGCGCGGCTACGGCACCTCGGAACTCCAGCTCGGCCAGTTCCTGCCGAAGCTTCCGCGCGATAAAATGTTCATCCAGACCAAGGTGGGCCTCGAACCGACCCGGGAAGCGTTCTTGGCGAACTTCGAGAAGTCGATGCGCTATCTCGGCCTCGACTACGTCGATCTTTTTTCCCTGCACGGGATCAACAACGAGGAAACCCTCGATCAAGCGTTGCGCAAGGGCGGCTGCCTGGAGGCGGCGCGCGAGTTGCAGCGGCAGGGCCGGGTGCGCTTCATCGGCTTCGCCACACACGGGCCTTGCGAGATCATCGTGCGGGCTATCGAGAGCGGCGAGTTCGACTACGTGAACCTGCACTGGTATTTCGTCAACGAGTTCAACCAGGCCGCCATCGACGCCGCCACGCGCCGGGACATGGGGGTTTTCATCATCAGCCCCAACGACAAAGGCGGCAAACTGTACGCGCCGACGCCGCAACTCGTCGAAGCGTGTCGCCCGCTCACGCCGATGCAGTTCAACAGTTTGTATTGCCTTGCGCGGCCCCAGATTCACACCCTGAGCATCGGAGCCGCCCGGCCCGGCGATTTTGACGAGCACATCGCCGCGCTGGAGCATTACGAGCGCGCCGCCGAGGTCAGCACCCCCATCGCCGCACGGCTGCGCGACGAGTTGGGCCGCATGCTGGGAGCCGACTGGGTGAGCGGGTGGTGGCGCGGCATCCCCGGCTGGCAGCAGATTCCCGGTGAGGTGAACGTCCACGAAATCCTGCGCCTCTGGACCTACGCGAAGGGCCTCGGCATGGTCGAGTTTGGCAAGATGCGCTACAACCTGATGGGCAACGCGGGGCATTGGTTTCCCGGCCTGAACGCCGGGACTTTCGACGAAGCGGCCCTGCGCTACGCTCTCGCCGCGAGCCCGTTTGCCGACCGCATCCCCGGAATCCTGCGCGACGCGCACGAACTCCTCTTCGACGCCCCCGTAAAGCGCCTGAGCCAGAGCGCATAGCGTTCCATCGGTGGCATCCCGAACTTCGTTTCCACGCCCTCCGCGCCGCCATCCAGCGAATAACGGCAAGGTAGGCGGGGGAGGGACTATGCCCCTATTTTTGTAATACCCTCTACGCAATAAAAGCCGCAACGGTGGATGGTGACTCCGTGCCGTCCCTTTTCATTGCGATGCATCATATTTAAAAAGGCTGCCACCAGTTGCCGGAGATGACGATCATGGTGAGCAGTTTGACGGTGTTGCCGAAGTAGTCTTCTTGGGCGGGGTCGCGGGCGAGCAGGTCGGCCCAGAGGGCGTTGAGCCACGCTTGCTGCGCGGGGGCGGTCATGGCGGCGACGGCCAGTGGCCCGGTGAACGCCGCGCTGTCGTCTTTCTTCAACGATTTGCCGTCGAGCCGGTAGCCCGCGTTGATTTTCCCCGGTGCGCCCCCGGTCGCTTTCTGAACCCAGGCGTTGAGCGGTGCAAGGAGCGCCAACGCGCGCGGGTCGCCGGAAAGGAGGTAGTCGGTCCCGAGCCGCCACGGCACGCGACAGGCGTTATAGGAATAGCAACCGTCGTTGCGGCCTTCCAAAAACCCGGGCGGCGCTGGCCGGTAGACGCCTTGCTTCCACGCGACGAAATCGGGGATGAGGCCGGTCTTTGGGCTGAAGGCAGCGCTCAGTTCTCCCAAGATTTGGTAGCTGGCATCTGTGATTTGCGTCCATCGCGGATCGCCCGACGCGGCGGCGAAGCCTTTGAGGTGGGCGGGCATGAAATCCGACGAGCGCACCCCTCCCCAATGGCGGCTTTCGTCGTCGACCCAGTTCCCGAGCGTGAGCGTGTGCCTTCGCGGATCGCTCTCCGATGCGCAAATCGCGGCGATCACTTTTTGCGCTTCTTTGCGGTAATGAACGGCTCCACGGCTGCCCCATTGGCGGTCGGCCATGAGCAACGCGCAGGCAATGTCCAGATCGCCGTCGGTCGCGGAGTCGCGGCCGTTCGCGTCTTCGACGAGCGCCTTGGAATCCCCTTTGGAGACCTGCCGCCACGCCATCAAATCGGGGTTGTTTTCCGCCGGGTGCGCCCGGAAGAAGCGGTAGAGGCCGTCGAAATCCGCCTGCGCTCCGGGGTCAGCCCCGGCCATCAACACGGCGGCGAGCATGCCATAGCCGTGCCCTTCGGAGACGGAACGCGTGTTCTGCGGGTCGAAGGTTTTCTCGGCGTTGCAAAAGACATACCGTTGTCCCTCCCCCGTGGAGCGCAGGTATTTGGCTTTCCAGACGCGGTAAAAGCTTGTCACCGCCTGGTCGAGTTCGCCCTGGGTTTTGGCGGCGGGCTTGATCGTTCCCGCCGTGTAGACGGTGTGCTGGGGAAACGGCATCGACTCGCCCGCGTGCATAGGCGGAGCGGCTAGAGCGAGAGGAAATGCCAAGAGCGCGAGATAGGCTTTCATATCTAGCCTCCCACCGCTTGGTAATGCCGGATGCCGTGTTTCCACATCGTCTGGGCGGCGGCAAACATCACCATCACCCACCCCGCCTGAATGGCCAGCCCTGTCCAAAGCTCGGGTCCCCGCACTCTCTCCAAAAAGATTTGCACGGGAAAGAACAGTTCATACGGGAACGGGAGCCAGCGCAGGATGGCCTGGAACCAGGCGGGCATGATATCCAGCGGGAAAGTCTGGCCGCTCAGGAAATATTCGAAGGAGAAGAGAATGAATACGATGGTGCTGATTTCCAAAATCCAGAACGCCATCAGCGCGAGCGTGTAGGCGATCAGGAACGAGATCGACGCCGCCATGGCCGTGGAGACAAAGAACAGCGGCCAGGTCCAAAACGATTTGGGGAGCACGATGTACTCGCGGAACCAATAAAGCGCGGCCGCCATCGGCAGAACGGTGACGAGCGTGTAGACGATCCGCGCGGAGAGAAACAGCGACAGCCGGTAGCCGAGGTAGTTGAGCGGTTTGATGATAAAGGAGCTGATCTGCCCCTCCCGGATATCCGAGGCGATCTGCCATTCGTCCTCGGAGGGGGTGACGAGGTTGTCGACCAGGATGACGAGGAGAAAATACCAGATCATCGAGGCGTAATCGTACGAACCCACGGGGGTCTTGGACCCGGCGAAGATGGCCCGCCAGATGAGCACCGTGCCGACCAGCGGCACCAGCCCGAACAGGGAGCGGAGCAGGAAATTCCACCGGTACACAAAGGTGTTTTGCAAACCGATATTAAAAACTTTTCGGTATTTGAAAAACATGGGGTGGGTGCCGTGAATGATGGCGGCAAACCGGCGCGGATTCAATGCTGGGCTTTTTGGCGGCTGATGGGGAGGAGCGAATGTCACACGATTGTCACAATTCCGTCACGAGGATGCCACACGGGGAGGGTCAGCTTTGCCCCGTTCCATCCTTCGGGAAAAACAACACAACAACCTACCTCATGAAAAAGACCCTCACGACATTAGCTCTGGCTGGTGCCTTCACCCTCGGCGGCGCAACTGGCGCTTGCGCGCAAGACAGCGGCGCTTTGATCGACGCGCTGGTTCGCAAAAAAGTTCTCACTTCACAGGAAGCTGAGAACGTTCGCGCGGACTTGATCCAGGAAAACGCGGCGAGCAACGCCGGTAAATTGCAGCTTTCCAATTCGATCACGAGCCTCAAACTCTATGGCGACGTGCGTCTGCGCTACCAATACGACAACAAAGACCCGCAGATCGAAACGGCTGCTGCTTTGAGCGATCTGGAACAGAAGACCGTGAACGGCAAAAAAGTCTATGTCGCAGGGAACACGAAGGTGGTTGACCCGGCTACAGGCAAGGTGATCAACGGCCAGTTGAAGCAGGGCACGACCGGCAAGGGCTCGCCACAGGACGGCTCGCAGCGTAATCGCGAGCGCATCCGGCTGCGCCTCGGCGCGGACTTCGAGCTGGCTGGGGGATTCTTCGGCGGCGTGCAACTGCAAACCACGCAGAACTCTGACAGCGCCAACCAAACCTTCGACGATTCCGCCACCGGCGCGTCGGGTTTCGGCAACTACAACATCTACATCAGCCGCGCGTTTGTCGGCTGGAACGCCAACGATTGGCTGACGCTCGTGGGAGGCAAGCAGGCCAACCCGTTCTACACGACGGACCTCGTTTGGGACGGCGACATCAACCCGGACGGCTTTGTGGAGAAGATCGACCTGCTCAAGGCGTTCAATTCCCTCACCTGCTCCCCGGGTGACGTCCGCTCCGAGAGCCGCTATGGGTTGAGCCTCGTCGCCGGTCAATTCGTCTTCGCCGACAACGCTGAAGACTCGGTGGGAACCGATTACAAAACCGACGCCTGGCTCTTCAACACGCAGCTCATCGGCAGCGTGAAGGTGACGCCCGACGTCAAAGTCACCCTGGCCCCCGGCTTCATGACCTACACCTCCGGGAACACAACCGCCCTCAATAACGAGACGGCCTTCATGACGACCAATAGCGCTGGAACTGCGGTTCTGACCCAGTATCAATACTCGGCGAACTCGAAGTTGCAGCCGCTTCACACCCAGGCCGCAACACGCGATCTCTCCATCGTGACCCTCCCGGGCGATGTCAGCTTCAAGCTCTGCGGTTTGAAGACCAAGTTCCTCTGGGACTTTGCTTACAACACGCAGGGAACCGCCCGCGTGGAGCAAATCTACGGGCTCCAGGACATTCAGATCCCCGTCAAAAACTCCAAGGGCGTCGTGACCGGATACAAGAATACCAACGGCGCGGTCAACGGAAACACGTTGGTGAGCGACACCCGGGTTGCCGGCCACTCCAGCCGCGACGACATCGCCTGGCTCGCGGGCGTGCAGGTCGGCGAAAACAAGAAGAAAGGCGACTGGTCCGTGATGGCGAACTTCCGCCAGACCGGCCTGGGCGCGGTCGATCCGAACCTGAACGACTCGGATTTCGCCCTCGGACAGCTCAACATGCAAGGCGTCAAGACGGGTGCGGCGTATAACTTCACCGACTTCTGCGTGGGAGCCATCACCTACTACAACGCGTGGAACCTCCGCAACGATCTCGTGGGCGGCCAGGCGACTGCCGGCCAGAAGATCGCCAGCATGAACGCGGTGCAAATCGTCCAGGTGGATCTCAACGTGAAATTCTAACCAACCCACAGCTCACTATAATATGAAAAGACTTCTAGCTATCGCCGCCGCCCTCGCCGTTTCCGGCGTGTTTGCCGGTGCGCAACAACTCGTCATCAAAGGTTCCGACACCCTCGGCGCGAAACTCGTTCCGCAGCTCGCGGAAGCCTACAAGGCCGAGAATCCCGGCACTTCGTTCAACATCGCGGCGGAAGGTTCTTCCACCGGCTTTGCGGCGTTGATCGACCAGACCGCGAACATCGGCATGGCCAGCCGCCGCGCGAAACCGACGGAAATCTCCGCCGCGCTCGCAAAGGGGCTCGAGCTGCGCCCGACCATCGTGGCGTGGGACGGCATCGCCGTCGTCTCAAACGGCGCGAACCCGGTGAAGAGCCTCACCAAGAAACAGGTGGAGCAAATCTTCACCGGCGACATCACCGACTGGTCGGCGGTCGGCGGCAAACCGGGCAAGATTTCCATCTACACCCGTAACACGGCGTCGGGCACTTATGCCGACTTCAAGGAACTCGCCATGAGCAAGCGCGATTACGCCGGGTCGGCCCAGAAGATGGCCGGCAACGAGCAGATCGTCTCGGAGGTGGCCAAGAACCCCGCCGGGATCGGTTATGTGGGCCTCGCTTACGTGAAAGAGCCGGGGATCAAAGTCGTGGCGGTGGACGGCAAGGCGCCGAACGCCGAGGATGTGCGCAACAAGAGCTACCCGTACTCGCGCCCGACGTTCTACTACACCAACGGCGCGCCAGCCGGTGCGACCAAAGCGTTCGTCGATTTCACGCTGAGCGCCAAGGGGCAAAAGATCGTGGAGCAGGTTGGGTTTGTTTCCATCGAGAAATAGAATAACTCCGGGCAAGCAACCCGCCGGTTGACTCCGGCGGGTTGTTTTGTTCATGTTCCCTTGAGATTCGCGATGAAAAACCCGAACCGCTTCGACCGTAAACGCCTTCGCCTGGACCACTTTATCAAGTGGTTCTTCGGCGCGAACGCGTGGGTGGCCATCGTCGTGCTCGCGCTCATCACGCTGTTTTTGTTCCGCGAAGGGGCGGAATTTTTCCCGCAGAATCTTGAAAACATCCGCAACTACCGGCTCGCGGGTTTGGAATACGTCGGGATCATGCGCGACCAGATCGAAGCGCATACGGCGCTGAACCGCAGTTTGCAGGATTTGCGCCTGCGGCAGGTGAACGCGCTGCTCAAGACAGGGAAGGACGTCGAGGCTGCAAATGCGGCGCTCGCCAAGTTCGACCAATTCACCGCCGGGTTTGACGCCTCGGTGGACGAGCTGCGCGGCATCGTCTCTGACCTGGCGGAAACCGTCACCGCCGTGAAAGACAAGGCGAAGATCCGCTCGGACGCGTTGCAGCAACGGCAATTTCTCCGCAACGAAGGCAAGCGGGCCGAGGCCGACGCTGTGCCGGTGGTGAAGATCGATTTCGCGGCGGAGCTTGCGCCGGTAAAGGCCGCCTTCCCTCTTTATCAAAAGACCGCCCTCGAATTCCGCGGCAAAATCGAGACGCTTCTCTTGCAACCGCCCTCGCTTCCCGTGAAGGAGTTGCAGCCCCGCTTTGAGCAGTTTCAAACGGCGACGCGCGCTTACCTGAACAGCTTCCCCGCGACCGACCGCAAGCTCGCGCACTGGGACCAGTTTGCCCCGGTGCCGTGGTATCGCAGCGTCACGTCGTTTCTCTTTGGAACGGAGTGGATCACCAACAGTTTTTGGCAGGATTGGTATGGCGTTCTGCCTCTTCTGACCGGCTCGCTGCTGGTCTCGGTGATCGCGCTCATCATCGCGGTGCCGTTGGGCGTCTGCGCCGCCATTTACGTGAGCGAAATCGCCAACCCCGTGGAACAGCGCCTCATCAAGCCGTACATCGAGTTCATCTCGGCGATCCCCTCGGTGGTCCTCGGCTTTTTTGGCATCGCGGTGCTGGGCGAAACCATCCGCAACCTGACGCACTGGCAGGCGTTGAGCTGGATCAGCGCGTTTCCCATCTCCGAACGGCTCAACGCGTTCACCGCCGGTTGCCTGCTGGCCTTGATGGCCATCCCGACCATTTTTTCCCTCTCCGAGGACGCCCTCAACAGCGTGCCCAAGGCTTTTAAAGAAGCGAGCTATGCGCTGGGAGCCACCCGGCTTCAGACCGTGTTCCGCATCCTCGTGCCCGCGTCCCTTTCCGGGATTGTCTCCGCCGTGCTGCTCGGGTTTGGGCGCGTTATTGGCGAGACGATGGTCGTGCTGCTTTGCGCGGGCAACCGCATCGCCATCCCCGATTTCACCCAAGGGCTGAGCACCGTATTCCAGCCGGTGCATACCATGACCGGCATCGTCGCGCAGGAACTCGGCGAGGTCGCCAGCGGCACCATTCACTACCGGGCTCTCTTCATGGTCGGCTTATTGTTGTTCTTCCTCGCCCTGCTTATCAACTGGCTCGCTCAAGCGGCGGTGCGCCGCTTCAAAATCTCCATCGGCTAAGCTCATTCCCTTTCATGCAAACGCTGGCCCATCCTTTTCAGTATCGCAAATCGCCCGCCCGGTTCTTCGAGTGGGGAGCGCGCTGGGCGATCCGTTTGGGGACTTACCTCGTGCTCCTCGCCGCGACCTGCATCTTTCTCAAGATCGGCATCAAGGGCGCGCAATCCGTATTCACAGCGCAGTGGCCCTTTGTGAACGTCGAGTTTTTCACCGAAAAACCGTCCACGCTCTACGTCTTCGAATGGCACGGGAAGAAGCTGGAGATGGGCGATGAGAAGTTCCGCGCCTTCAAGGCGGCAAACAAAGTGGACGATATCCCGGCTGAAACCTATGCCCACTCCGCCGGAGGGATTCTGCCGTGCATCGTGGGCACCGTTCTGCTGGTGGCCGGGTCGATGAGCATTGCGCTCTTGCTCGGCATTTCCAGCGCGATTTACCTCAGCGAATACAGCCGCCCGTCGTGGCGGCTGCGGTTGATCCGGCTCGCCATCATCAACCTCGCGGGCGTCCCTTCCATCGTCTTCGGCCTGTTCGGCGCGGCCCTCTTCGTTTATTATTTCCAGTGGAACATCTCGCTTTTGGCCGGCTGGTTCACCCTCGCCTTCATGGTGCTGCCCGTCGTCATCACTTCCTCCGAGGAGGCGCTCAAAGCGGTGCCCCAGGGGTTCCGCGAAGGCTCTCTCGCCCTCGGAGCCACCAAATGGCAGACGATCCGCACCAACGTCCTCCCCTATGCGATTCCCGGCATCCTCCCCACGTCCATTCTCGGCATCGCCCGGGTGGCCGGTGAGACCGCTCCCATTTTGTTCACCGCCGCCTACGTGGTGCGCGACAATTACCCGTGGGAAGTCGCCAAATGGACCGACTTTTTCTTTCAGCCCGTGCAGGCGCTGCCCTACCATATTTACGTGGTCAGCTCCAAAATCCCGCAGAACGAATACACCGAACGGATGCAGTATGGGACGGCGTTTGTCTTCCTCGCCCTGGTGATGTTGATTTCCCTCGGCTCGGTGCTCCTGCGCCTCCACTACCGCAAAAAGCTCAAATGGTAATGAATCCAACTATGCCGACCCTTTCACTGGACGAGATCACGGCGACGGCTCCGGCGGCTGCAACGGCCATCGAAGTCGAACAGCTCGATTTTTTCTACGACGAATTCCAAGCGCTGCACGGCGTCGATCTCAAAATCCCCGCGCACAAGGTGACGGCGTTCATAGGGCCTTCAGGCTGCGGAAAGAGCACCCTGCTGCGCTGCTTCAACCGGATGAACGACCTCGTCCCCGGCGCCCGGATCGGTCGTGGCGCGATCCGCATCCACGGCACCGACATTTACGGGCCCAGCGTCGATCCCATCGAACTCCGCAAGCGCGTGGGGATGGTGTTCCAGAAGTCGAATCCGTTTCCGAAATCCATCTACGAGAACGTGATCTACGGCCTGCGCATTCAGGGTCGCGGCAAGCGGAACGAGCTTGACGAGATCGTGGAGCGTTCGCTGCGCCAAGCCGCCTTGTGGGACGAAGTCAAAGACCGTCTGCACGATAGCGGCCTCGGCCTCTCCGGCGGCCAGCAACAACGGCTCTGCATCGCGCGCGCCATCGCGGTCGAGCCGGAAATCATCCTCATGGACGAGCCGTGCTCCGCGCTCGACCCCATCGCGACCTCCAAGGTCGAGGAGTTGATCTTCGAACTCAAAAAGCTCTACACCATCGTCATCGTCACCCATAACATGCAGCAGGCGGGGCGCTGTTCGGATTTGACCGCGTTCTTTTACCTCGGGCGATTGATCGAGATGGATCGCACCGAGAAAATCTTCACCAACCCGAGCAATAAACAGACCGAAGATTACATCACCGGACGATTCGGTTAAAATTGATACACCCTCTATGAGCCATCCCTTTGAAGCCCAACTCGCCCACATCCGCGAGACGTTGTTGTTGATGTCCTCGCTCACCGACCGCAGTCTTTCGCTGGCGGTAAGAGCCGTGGTCGAACGCGACGACGCGCTGGCCGATCTGGTCGAGGCGTCCGACAGCGAGATCGATCAACTGGAAGTGACCGTGGACGATCTGATCGTCACCTACATGGCCACGCACGGCCCGATCGCCCGCGATTCCCGGCTGATGCTCATCGCGTCGAAAATCTCCAGCGACCTGGAGCGGATCGCCGATCAGGCAACGACCATCGCCCGCCGCGCCCGAGCGCTTAACAAAGAGCCGCAACTGGTGGTGGTGACGGATATCCCCGTGATGGCGACAATGACCCAGGAGGTCTTGCGCGACGCCATCACGTCGTTTGTGGAGGGGCGGTTTGAACTCGCCCAGGCCATCATTCCGCGTGACAAAGAGATCGACGAACTCAACCGGCGCATCGCCAAAAAGCTGATCGCCCTCATGATCGAGCACCCCGAGAACGTGACGCGCTCGGTGCATTTGATGATCATCGCCAAAGCCATCGAACGGGCCGCCGACCACGCCCAGAACATCGCGGAGGAAGTGTTCTACCTCTACAAGGGCCAGGACATCCGGCACGAGCAGAACCCGTAAAACCGGGCTGGGATAGCTTTGCGAGATCGCACGCCCGGGATGGCGCGTTTTTTTTGGCGCGCTAAATCCCGCACGCTTTGAGCAGGCGCAACGTCGTCCAGCCCAGCAGGGCTGTGGCGGGAAGCGTGAGCACCCAGGCCCAAACGATGC
>JBAXCI010000051.1:0-11904 GCA_037141555.1 Verrucomicrobiota bacterium
CAAGTTGATGAGGGCCGCGAGCAGGATCGGATCGACCGCCGAAAACCGGAGCTTGATAAGCGGCGTGCCCACGCCAAAAAGCAAAGCGGCGAGGAGGGCGAACAGTGCGCCGTGGTTGCGATTCATGAAAGCACTGTAGCGGGGATGGTCCCGGTTGGAAGCCACAGATTATTCCAAAAAGCGATTGCCGTTTTGGAGCGCTCGCCTTCAATATCGGGCATGCGATTTAAACTGACTCTGACTTTTGCCGCCACTGCCGCCCTCCTTTCGGGATGTGTGGCTTATCACATCCCCACGGCTCCTGCGGCTTCCACGGCCAGCAGAGTTCCCGCGCGCCAGCTCACCCTCGGGATTGAACGCAGCCAGCGCAAGAGTTCCGCCCAATATCCGTCCCGTCCGTGCACCTCCGTGGCTTCGCAAGAAGAGTTGATCACGGCTTTGCGGGCGCGCGGGTTCTTCAAGGAAGTCGATTTTGTGGACCGCCTCTCCACGCCGCCGGATCTCGTGGTCAAAGACGCGTTCATGGGAACGTATCGGAACGCTTATGACTCGCTGGCGCTGGTGCTTTCGCTGGGGATCATCCCGCAACCGCGCAAGACCCCGTATTTGCTGGAATTCCGACTGGCGGACCGCGCCGGGACGGTGGTTTCCACGATCAACACCGAGGAGGAAGACCCGTCGATTGTGGGATGGGTCGCGCTGCCCATGAAGTTGCATTCGGAATGGTCCGGCAAAAAAATCGATCGCGAAATCGTGACGGGGCGTTTTGCCGCTCAGATCGAAAAGGCGGCCGGCGCTTTCGCCGACCGCCGCTGAAACAAGCAGGCTTAGGCCAGCGAACGCGCGGTTGCGACCACGTTGGCGGCGGTCATCCCGAAAATCTGCATCACCTGGTCGCCGGGGGCGCTGATGCCAAAGCGGTCGATGCCGATCACCTTGCCATCCAATCCGACCCAGCGATACCAGAGGTCGCTCACGCCCGCTTCAATCGCGACGCGGCGGCGGCAGCCGTTGGGGAGGACTTCCTCGCGGTATTCGGCGCTCTGCCGTTCGAACCGCTCCATGGACGGAACCGAAACGACGCGGACTCCCGCGCCGAGTTCCTTGGCGGCGGCCACGGCGTGTTGGACTTCGCTGCCTGCGGCGAGGAGGATCGTCTCCAGCGGCGCGGTTTCTTTGACCAGGATGTAAGCGCCTTTGAGCGTGCCTTCGCGGCGGGTTTCCACCGGGGCGAAGCTCAAGTTGGGCACCACCTGGCGGGTGAGCGAGAGGACGGTTGGGCCGTCGAGGCGCTGCATGGCTCCCGCAAAGGCTGCGGCGGTTTCTTCGGGATCGGCGGGGCGGATCACGTCGAGATTCGGAATGACGCGCAGACCGCTGACGGTTTCCACCGGTTGGTGGGTCGGGCCGTCTTCGCCCACGCCCACGGAGTCGTGCGTGAAGATGTAGGCGACCGGCAGGCGCGAGAGCGCGGCGACGCGGATGGAGGGCCGCAGGTAATCGGCAAATACCATGAAGGTGGCTCCCGAGGCGCGGAACAGCCCGTCAAAGGCGATGCCGTTCATGATGCCGCCCATCGCGTGTTCGCGGATGCCGTAGCGGATATTGCGTCCGCCGTAGTTCTCGTGCGACCAGTCTTTGGAGCTGTTGATGTAGTTGAGCGTGGAGCCGTAGAGGTCGGCGGAACCGCTCACCGCGAGAGGCATCGCTTCGGCGATGGGCTGTAAAACGTCGCTGGCGGCTTTGCGCGTGGCGAGCTTTGCGTCGGCGGCGAACGCCGGGATGCGCGCGAGGAGATCGGCGGGGACTTCCTGCTTCAAGCCGCTGTCGAGCAGCGCGGCTTTGTCCGGGTTGGCGGCGCGCCAGGCTTGGTAGGTGGCGTTCCACGCTTCGTAATCCGCGACGCGCGCTTTTTGGACTTCCTCAAAATAGGAGCGGGTCGCGCACGACACATAGAAATGCTCCTCGGGCAGGCCCAAGGCTTTGCGGGCGGCGTCGGCGAACTTCGCCCCGCCTTCGCCGTGGCCTTTGCTGGTTCCGGCGACTTCCGGGATGCCTTGGCCGATAACCGTCTTGGCGATGATGAGCTGCGGCTTGCCGGTGGCGGCTTTGGCTTTCTCAAACGCGGCCAAAAACGCGGGGATGTCGTGACCGTCCACGGTCTGCACGTCCCACTCGAAGGCGTCGTAGCGCTTGGCGGTGTCTTCGATCTGCGAGGCGGCGGCCATCGCGTCGAGCGTGACGTCGTTGGAATCGTAAATGAGGATCAGGTTGTCGAGCTTGGCGTGCCCGGCAAACGCGCTGGCTTCCTGCGCGACGCCTTCCTGCATGCAGCCGTCTCCGGCGAGGACGACGATGTGCTGGTCGAAAATCGCGTGGGCAGGCGTGTTGAAGCGGGCGGCGGCCATCTTGGCAGACACCGCATAGCCGACGGCATTGGAGATCCCCTGCCCCAGCGGGCCGGTGGTGGCTTCGACCCCGGGCGTTTCAAAAGACTCGGGGTGGCCGGGGGTCTTGCTGTTGAGCACGCGGAAGTTGGCGACCTCCTGGATCGAGAGATCAAACCCGGCCAGGTGCAGCCACGAATAGAGGAACATCGAGCCGTGCCCGGCGGAAAGCACGAACCGGTCGCGATTGAGCCACTTGGGCTGCTCGGGGTTCAGCCGCAGCGCGTGCCCAAAAAGAGCGGCTCCGATTTCGGCGCAGCCGAGCGGGAGCCCGAGATGGCCCGAGGAACATTTATGGACGGCGTCAATGGCGAGGCCGCGGGCTTCATTTGCGGCGCGGGAGAGGCTTTCGAGGTTCATTATAGAGCGTAAGAGAATTGATTTTTAGGTCGTAGATGGGAAACTGCACACCCTAGGGAATTGGCAGCCAAATCGCAAGGGATTTGCTGCGCCGCGAATCCGTGGTATCTGTCTATATTTCACCACCGCTGTATAAATATAGCCACATTTTAACCAACACCGCTGCCGAAAACTTCCTCGGTGAAGGCTTCAGCCTCTTTGCCAGAAATTCCCAAAACTTATCGCTGGCATTTGGCACCGAAGCTGCTAAGAAGCGGGCTTCAACTTTTAACCATGAGCGCAAGCATCTCCAGACTCCAAGCAATCAACGCCGTCACCAATTTCAAACCGGCCACGTCGACGAATTTCCGCGACGTGTTTTCGGCTGATCTGTACGGCTCCAACGTATTCAGCCCGGCGGAAATGAAGAACCGCCTGCCGAAGACCATCTACAAGAGCCTTCTCCAAACCATCGAAAGCGGGGCGAAACTTGACCCCACCGTGGCCGACGCGGTTGCGACGGCGATGAAAAACTGGGCCATCGAAAAAGGCGCGACGCATTATGCGCACGTCTTTTACCCGCTCACCGGTCTCTCTGCTGAAAAGCACGACTCCTTCCTCTCGCCCGACGGCATTGGCGGCACGGTTGCCGAGTTCTCCGGCAAGACGCTCATCCAGGGCGAACCCGACGCCTCCAGCTTCCCGAGCGGCGGCATTCGTTCCACCTTCGAAGCGCGCGGCTACACCATCTGGGACGTGACCAGCCCGGCTTACATCCTCGAAAATCCCGCAGGCAGCACCCTTTGCATCCCGACCGCGTTCATCTCCTGGACCGGCGACGTTCTCGACAACAAGACCCCGCTGCTCCGCGCGATGCAGGCGCTCAACACGCAGGCCAAGCGCATCCTGAGCCTCTTTGGCCACGAGAAGATCGCCCACGTCGCCAGCACCGCCGGCGCCGAGCAGGAATATTTCCTGATCGACCGCAACTTCTACTACGCCCGCCCCGACCTCCTCAACGCCGGTCGCACCCTCTTCGGCGCCAAGGCCCCGAAAGGTCAGGAATTCGAAGATCACTACTTCGGCGCCATCCCCGAGCGCGTTTTGGCTTACATGATGGAGTGCGAGCGCGAGCTCTTCAAACTCGGCATCCCGATCAAGACCCGCCACAACGAAGTGGCCCCCGGCCAGTACGAAGTGGCCCCGGTCTATGAGACAAGCAACCTCGCCGCCGACCACCAGCAACTGGTCATGACGACCCTGCGCTCCGTGGCCGAAAAATACGGCATGACCTGCCTGCTCGCCGAGAAACCGTTCTCGGGCGTCAACGGCAGCGGCAAGCACCTCAACTTCTCGCTCGGCAACGCCACCCAGGGCAACCTGATGGAACCCGGCGACACCCCGCACGCCAACGCGCAGTTCCTCGTGTTCTGCGGAGCGATGATCCGCGCCGTTGACAAGCACGCCGCCTTCCTGCGCGCCGTGGTTGCCAGCGCCGGCAATGACCACCGCCTCGGCGCCAACGAAGCGCCTCCCGCCATCATCTCGATCTTCCTCGGCGACCAGCTCGCCGACGTCTTCGAGCAGATCCGCAAGGGCGGAGCCAAGACCAGCAAGGCCGCTTCCACGATCAACATCGGCGTGGACGTCCTCCCTCACCTGCCCAAGGACGCGGGAGACCGCAACCGCACCAGCCCGTTCGCCTTCACCGGCAACAAGTTCGAGTTCCGCGCGGTCGGCTCCAACCAGTCCATCGGCGCAGCGATCACGGCGCTCAACGTCATCATCGCCGAGTCCCTGGAATACGTCGCCAACGAGCTCGAAAAAGCCGCTCCCGGCAAGCTCAACGAAGCGATCCAGACGGTGCTCGAAAATATTATTAACGAACACGGCCGCGTCATCTTCAACGGCAACGGCTACTCCGAAGAATGGCACGCCGAGGCCGCCAAACGCGGTCTTCCGAACCTCAAGACCACCGTGGACGCCCTCCCGTCTTACACTGCCGCCAGCACGGTTGCAGCGTTCGAGAAATTCGGCGTGCTCACCAAGCGCGAACTCGAAAGCCGCGAAGAAATCGCGTTTGAACAATACGTCAAGACCGTGAACGTCGAAGCCAACCTCGTCCTCGAGATCGGCAAGACCGTCATCTACCCCGCCGCCGTCCGTTACCAGGGCGAGCTCGCGGATACCGCAGCCAAGCTCAAGGCAGCCGGCATGGAAGCCGACGTGGAAGTCCTCACCAAGGTGACGGCCCTCACCAAGGAACTGCTCGCCGCGCTGAACAAGCTCGCGTGCGTCCACGCTCATGAGACCAACGGCGGTGTTCAGGCTCACGCCAAGCACTACCTGGACGAAGTGATCCCGGCGATCCTCGCCGTCCGCGCGCCAGCCGACGCGCTCGAAGGCCTCATCGCCGACGACCTCTGGCCGCTGCCGACCTATCAGGAAATGCTCTTCATCAAGTAAGCAGCACACCTGAAAGTGTAAAGTTTAGGGCCGCCTCGCAAGGGGCGGCCCTTTTTTCATGGCTTGCAAAGCGGCGCAAGCCGGGCTTGATTCAAGGCAAGCAAAACGGCATGGCTCCCGATAACACTCCCATCCCCCTCTCCCCGTTCCACAGCATCGAAGTAGCCGAGAGCTTGCGCTATCTGCTGGCGCGACCGCGCGAGAACGATTTCTCCCTGCGCTCCATCGCGCGCAAGGAAGGGCCCGACGGGCGCGAACTCGTCCAGATGCAACTCGTCATCGCCGGACGCCAGACCCGGGCCGCCTTCCCGTTGGCCGAACAATATCCGATCCATTTCGTAAAATCCTACCACCCGTGGAGCTTCCACGGCGATCCCAAGGTCGAGTTCGAGAACGCCGCCACCGCTGCCGCGATCCTCGGCGCGCCCGAACCGATCGGGTATGACGCCAACACCATCCGCTCCGCCTTTCTGCCTGGCAAACCGTTGAGCCGCCTCTCCCCGTTCACGGACGTGGAGCCGCAGGAAAGCTGCCTGGGCATCGCGCAGCAGGCCGATCCCGCCGCGCTCATCGGCCTTTGGAAACTCGCCGAAGAAGCCTACGCGCAGGTGCAAAAACTCCACGCAAAGAATTTCTTCCACCGCGACCTCGAACTGCACAACCTCATCGTCTGCACCGCTCCCGTGCGTCTGTTCCTGATCGACTTCGAAAGCGCCGAGCGGGACTTCAAAGGAACCGACGAAGAGCGGCAGGAGCTTTGTTTTAAAGACGAGGCCGAACTGCTGCGGCTGGCCATCTACCTCCAGAGCGGCCTGGGCTACCAAAGCGGCCCGCTTGCCCAAGCCTCCCTGGCGGCGCTGCCCAAGCTCTTTCGGGCGGGTTCCCTCTCCACATTCGCCTCGCGGCTCGACGCCGCCGACCGGCGCGCCGTGGGAGCGTAAGAACTATTGCGGCCCCTGCCCCAAACTCTTCGGAGCCGAGGGCGGCAGCACTTTGGGTTCCATCATGATCCCCTCTTTGGCGGCGAAATCTTCCAGCGCCTGATCCGCCAGCGCCTTTTGTTCCGTCTCCTTGAGGTCAACCCCCTCGGTATTCAACGTATCGTGGGCCACACGGGCGCGTCCCGACGCTTTCGCGCGTTCCTCGTCGAGCATCCCCTTCAAACGGTCGAGATTGTCGCCCGAGCCGCCGATGGAACTGATCATACCGCCCGCCATTTCCGACAACTCCGCCGTGGCGCGCTTGACCTTCAAATCGTCCAACGCAAAGCTCATCGCCTCGATCTTCTCCTTCGCCGCCTTGACCGCCACATCGCGAGCGCGGACGAGTTCGTTGTAGGCGGTTTCGGATTGTTCGAGTTGCTTGCGGTTTTCCTCGATCTCGCGCGTAACCGTTTGCAGACGCAGCGCGTATTGGCCGGCGGCCTCCTTGTTCCCGGCGCGGAGATGCGCTGCGGTTTTGGTGCGAAGATCGCTTTCCTCGGACTCCAAATTGCGGATTTGGTTTACCAACCGCTCGCAGAGACCGGCATGGGCGGCGAGGCCTTGGTTGTAATTGGCGATCTGCTTGCGCAAGTTCTCCTTTTCGACCTCCAGCAGGGCTGCGGGATTCTGCCGCTCCGCCTTGCCGAGAACGAGGCTGATAAATCCGCGGATGAGATTACTGATGCGTTGGAACATAATATGGGATTCGATTAAGGGTGGAAAACAGCGTTTACGCTAAAACGAACTGCCGAGAAGAAAAGCCTTTTCGGGAGCCCGATTTTTCGAAGAACGAAAATTATTTGCTCTGAAAAGAGACATTTTCCGGGCAGAAAGCAAATTTCCCTTGCAAAAGTGAGGTAATCAGGTAGTTTCACCAGACCAGATCGCGGGGTGGAGCAGCCTGGTAGCTCGTCAGGCTCATAACCTGAAGGCCGCGGGTTCAAATCCCGCCCCCGCAACCACTTTGAAACGCCCGGGAACGCTGATAAATACAGCCTTCCCGGGCTTTTTTGTAGATTTTTCTCGGCACCCTCATTGGGATCCCATACGACCATTCATACGTCAAAAACGACCGTGTTTCCGTGTTTTTTTGCGGACGGTTGCGGACGTTTTTGCATTCGCTACTTTTGCCCCCTACTCGAGTTGACCATCTGCCAAGGGCCCAGAATTGCACCAAACAAAGCCCTCGCGCACTCCCAGGCACTCTCCTTGATTAGCCGAATTTAGCGTGCAGGAGGGAGTCTTCGCCTCCCCCGAGCCAAAACTCGAACCCCTGCGCGACTGCCGCCGTGGCCCTAATACGTACGCAGCCGAACCATATCCCTTGAGGGTTCATGGAACGCTGCGCTGCGGTAGGGCTACGCGAGCCTCTTTTTCATTGCGCGGCACACCCAAGGGTGCCCGTGTTCAAGTAGGGGATGCGCTATTTTGGATATCCATGGGAGCGGACCGAGCCGTGCATCCCCCTGTATCAACCATCAAAACGGGGGGTCGCATTGACCTCTCAAACGCCTCGTTTCAAAAATCTCGGTCTGAATGAACAGCCCAGGGACCTGGGAGATGGTCAGTCATCGTACGTGCTTGGATCCAGTGTTGTATTGAGCGACACCCTCCTGTTGTTGCTCTGACTTGCGGATGGGTAGTAGGCGCGACTGACCGCTGACAACGGTCTTACTCGAATGCTGATAGTCGGGGCCCCTAGCCGAGGAGATGGATATTCCCGTTCTCAATGATAGCTGCCGCTTTTCCTTTGTGAACATCGAGGCAATAGTTCCTGCTGTCTGAGGTGTTTTTTTTCCGAACCTTGAAACCTGGAGTATGCCCCACTACCTGGTTAACCCCAGCGACAGGCATCAGGTCAGGCCAATCGAGCCACAAGGGGCCGTCAATTTCCAATCCCTGCCGATGTTGACCTGCGCCAAAGAGCGGATCAGCTACCCCTTTTGCCGCATGCACCATTGCCGAATCGCACAGTTCCCTAAGGCCGCGCAGCCCAACGAGCTTGATCCAATAGGGATCGAATCCCGCATGGCTCAAAAGCCAGCATTGCTCGACATTCATAATTTGAAAGCGCCGCCAATGCTCTGGCAGTAAAATTTTTCGGATAGCAGTCGCCTTCTCTTGGGTATAACCGGGGCAGTCAATCTGCGGGTTTTCAGGGAACATATATGGCGCATCATGGTTCCCTAGGAGAAAAACGTCATGGGTCTGCTCGATCCGCCACCTAAGCCATTCAGCAGTACGCATCGCCACCGCAGGATCGTCGTTGAAGTCATCAAAGTAATCCCCTAAAAATACAACCCTGCTGTAATTCTGGGACTCCAGCCAGTGCTCAGCGTTCTCAACGCGATGGTGCAAATCTGGAATGACAAGGGTTCTCATAAACAAAGACCACCAAATTATTTTGTGATCCACAGCCCCATTAAGCGGCTGCAATGTTAGGTTCGACTGCTGAATTCCGAGGAGGGGGGTAAATGTTCCAGAATCTCGCCGCCATCGCTTTTGAGACGGTTTGCCCGTCTATCGTCTGCACAGAATGGTAATGGCTCTCGAAAGTTGTTTCTTTCGTAGAGTGCCCAAGGAGCGCTTTGACTGCGGCGAGGTTTTGATGATAGGCATAATGCATGCTCGCTGTGGTATGACGCAGCACGTCGTGGGGCCATGGGGTCACCCCTGCGACAACTCTAAACTCCGCCCAGAGCCTGTCGAAATTCTTCGGAATTATCGCATCTCCCTCCGGGCATAAGCCCATCCATAGCTCGAGCCAGAAAAGAGCGTTTTCACTCGGCGTAATCACGCGCCGGTTTTTCGTTTTTGCATCCATCCCCCTCACAACGACGGAATGGTTTTCAAAACTGATATTTTTACGAGACGTACGCTTCAACTCTGCTGGCCGGATACCGCAAAACATGGCCAAAATCAGATAACCTAGTAATTGACGAAATTTGTAACGCATCTCGTATTTACCTGTGTTTTTGTTTTTAGTTTTCCTCAAACTGTTAAGCGCCACATAGAGCATCTTTTCGCACACCTCCGGGCTGAACGAGGTGATTTCTTCGTCCACAATACGTGGAAGCTCGATGGGATGTTTTTTCTCTCCAGAACCTCTCACAAATATGTTCTTATGTAGATAGCCTTCACCAACGGCCCAGTTCATTAAATTGCAAATTGCACCAAGATGGTTCTTCTGAGTTTTTGGCATCCATCCATTGCTTGAAATAAACAGTTTCACTTCGGCTATCGTAAAGGTGTCCAGCAATCGGTCATGCCGCCCAACGGCGAAGCTCTGCAATGCGCTTTTTAATGCGACTAACGACGTATCCTTCATCCCCAGTCTTTTTTTCTCGGCATAAAATAAGGGCAAAGCAGTCTCAAGCGTGATAGATTTTACCGATGGCTTGTGGTAATTTATCCAGAATTCAAGAACCTCGTCGAACAGCACTCCTTTCTCGGCCATCCGCTTCTGAATCCGTATCCACGTATCAACTGCCTCTTCAAATGTCCCCCCTGCCTCCTTAAGTTTATCCAATAAAATACCATATTCCTGCATTTCTTTTGGCGTAAGCGAATAAGACTTTTCTCCATACGTCTTCAGCCTTTCCTGTTGGATCGCAATATATTCACGTGCCTCATCCTCTGTGCTAAAACACGGGGCTACGCGTTTGCCACCAATAAAACCACAATCTGCTTCCCACAATACTTTCGTCTTGCCGCTTTTGAGCTTTCGGGTGCGTTTTCGTACCTTCATTTTTTATATGTTGCTGGGTTGCTTGCCCTGATTTGCGGAATATGCGGGCAGTGCGAATAAGCAGGCCCGCAATCCCTTGCCTGCCGTATCTGCCAATCCCATCGGCGCGACTACCGCCTGATCGCACCGTTGCTTGTGACGATTAAGGTGATGCGCCATGGGAGCAGAGTGCCCCCGGTCTGGGTGAATGACGGCCTCGGCATTAAGTATGAACACCGATTGCCGAGCAAATGTAGGCCTGCCGGATTGATTCTCGCGCGTTTTTCTGGGCATAGTGGTGCTCTTAGCACCACTGTTGCGCGACAGAGGCAGGCTTCAGTCAATTCCATTACCGGGAGACCTCTCGTGGTCAGTTGCAGCGCGTCCCGTGGAAACTGTTGCCACTATGGGTATCGGATAAAAACCCTTACTGGGTGTATTAGTTTTTGCAAATGGTTCCATGCCGACATCCTGGCGGAAAGCGCCTTCCTGCCCTGAACTGCGGCAATCATTCACGCCACATTTGGTCTCCGGCCAAACGCGATTTGAGTTTCTCGATGTCCGCAGGCCGGAACTTGACAGTCCGATGGCCCAGCCGAACCTTCGGCACGCGAAACCGGCGCACGATCCGTTGCGCGGCCCGCACAATCGATTTTTTGTCTTTGCCCGACAGCTTCAGGTACAGGCCCACCTCGTAATAAGTCATAAGGTTATCCGGCTGCGTGGTGCGCGCTGAGCGCACTTCCTCCATCAACTTCTCAATCTGTTTTTCCTGACTCTGATGTAGCTGAATCATTTGCTCCTGAAGGCAATTCAGCATCAATGACACAGCCTCGACCCTTTCCAGTAAGTGGCATAGCGCTCCCTCGCTGCCTTCAAACAACGGTTCCCGAGAAGGGATGGGTTCGACGAATTTGACTGTGGTTTCCTGCTCCTTCACTGCTTCCTGCGTGTTTGTCTTCACGCTGGAAGAAGTATGAGCCAGAATTGCAGTTTTAATTGATAGTCACCCCTTATGGCGCATTTAGGCTTTTCCTGATGTTCCTAGGAGAGAAACACTCGGGATGCCTATTGCTCCGGGCAAAGCAAAGAGGTTTCATTGATGGGATATCACGCTCCCTCGAGCCGCTGCCGGACAATGCGGTCGATCTCTTTGACTGCTTGTGTGGCAGGTTTATAGAAAACTTGGTCGAACGCATTGCCATTGATGGCCGGTTCGGCGGCGAGGTTGTTGAGGATTTTGAAACCCCTAAATTGCCGCGCCATGTCGCTAACGGGCAGAACCACGCCACTAGTGCCGATCACAACCACGACATCCCGGGAAGTCAGCGAAGCGAAGGCATCCCACATCAATTCGTATTGCGGGGCCTGTTCATTGAAGAAAACAATATTCGGGCGGGCGTCTTTGATCGACTGGCATCGTGGGCAGCGCGCCCCCGTCTTCCACCCTTCGTAGCCGATGTTCCAAATGTGGTTGCAACTTGCGCAGATCATCTCTGGCAGAAAGCCGTGCAGATGAACCACATCGCGGCATCCCGCGCGTTCCAATAAATCATCTACGTTTTGTGTAAGAATAAGGGCATCGAAGCGGCTTTGCCAGGCAGCGATTTGCAGATGTGCGGCGTTGGGCTCGGCTGTTGCGAGTTGCGCGCGGCGCGCGTTGTAAAAGCGGTGAACGAGGGTGAAATTCGCGCGCCAGGTATGGCCATTGCAGACAACATTGATGGAGTGGTTTTCCCACAGGCCATTCTGGTCACGAAACGTGCGCAGACCGCTTTCGGCGCTCAGTCCGGCGCCGGTCAGGATAATGAGTTTTGCCATCGGAGAAGGCGTGGTCGGCCACCTGTATTATTCTTATCGTTGGAACAGTTGCCTTGAACCCTACAGGGCAGTATGAAAAACCACCAATCCCAATCCGCAGCCATCGAGAGCACCCAGATTT
>JBAXCI010000052.1:0-11846 GCA_037141555.1 Verrucomicrobiota bacterium
GACGATTTCACGGTCAGCGTCGAGAAGGTCACGAGCGACGACATCCGGCGCGCTTTTGCGCGGCATGTTGATCCGGCGCGCATGGTCACCGTGATCGTCGGCGCCGATGACAACGCGGCCGCGGCGACGCCAAAGTAGGCGTTGCGGGATCCAATGCCTGCCGCCGCCAACCGGGTGCGCATCATCGGCGATCTGCACCGGCTCGCTCCGCCGCGCAATCCCGGCGTTTTCGACAGCCCGCGCATTTGGCAGCGCCAAGGGATCTACGCGGAACTGAAACTCCGCTACGCGAAAGACGCGCAGTTGCTCGCCTCCGATTGCGGGCCGCCGTTTGTCGCCCGCGCCTTTGCCCTGCGGCATTGGATGGAGCGGACGATGGCTCTTGATCTTGAAGACTCGCCGGAACTCGTCTCCCTTATTCAAAGCATGGTGCTCGGCTCCCGGGGCGAATCGCTTGCGGAAACCAAGCGGCTTTTTCAATTCACCGGGACGATGCATCTCTTTGCCGTCAGCGGCATGAACGTGGCGATGCTCGCGGGCATGTCGGCGTGGCTGCTCCAGGTAGCGGGCGTAAGGCGGCGCGCGATGGCGGCCATCGTGATCCCGCTGCTCTGGATCTACTGCTACGCCACGGGGCTGACGGCCAGCAGTCTTCGCGCAACGGTGATGGCGTCGCTGGCGCTCGCCGGGTTCCTCATCGACCGCCCCGCGCTTTCCTGGAATACGCTCGGCGCATCCACCCTCGTCTTGCTCGCGTGGAATCCCGGCCAGCTTTTCACCCCCGGTTTTCAGCTTTCGTTTGGGATGGTCGCGTTTCTGATGGCGTTTGCCCGGCCTGCTCAAGAATGGCTGAGCCGGGACATTCGGCCCGACCCCTTCCTGCCGCGCGTGCTTTGGACGCGGACGCAATACTGGGGTTTTCGTGGCAAACAGGAACTCATGGCCGCATTGGCGGTTTCCACGATTGCGTGGATCGGCTCGATGCCGCTTACGGTGTATTACTTTCATGTCTGGTCGCCTTCCACCATCCCCGCGAATCTCTTTGCGGTGTTTCTCGCCTGGCTGATGCTGATCCTCGGGATCGCCTCCGTGCTGGTGGGCGCGTTTTGGCAAGGGCTCGCCGTCATCTTCAATAACGCCAATTGGCTCGTGACCAAGGTGCTGCTTGTCGGTGTCTCCTTCCTCGCTTCGCTGCCCGGAGCACACGTCTTTGTGGAAATGCCGACGCTTGCAACCCCGCCTGTTTGTGAAATCGAAGTCCTCGACGTGCCCGGCGGCGGCGCGATTCACCTGCGAACCAACAGCGCGGGACGCCGGGACTGGCTTGTGGATTGCGGGAGCGCGTCGGAATTCACGTACAGCATCGGCCCGTATCTGCGCACCCGGGGCGTCAATTCTCTGGACGGCTTTTTGCTTACGCACGGCGACTCGCATCACATCGGCGGCGCGGCGGAGTTGCTGCGCGAAATGGCTCCGGCTGAAGTTGTCGATTCCCCGCCGCTCGACCGCTCCAACTATCGCCGCGCGGCGCACGCCGCACTCGAAGCCTCGGGCAAAGGAAAGTCGATCGTTTCGCGCGGCGATGTTCTCACGCTCGCGCCCGGCGTGGTCCTGCACGTCCTCTTTCCACCCGAAGGTTTGCGCGCCAGCCGGGCCGACGACCAGGCATTTGTGCTGCGACTTGACGCGGCGGGCAGGCGCATTTTGCTGAGTTCCGATGCCGGGTTCCTCACCGAAAGCTGGCTGCTGGAGAAGGCTCCGGCGGAAGAACTGCGTTGCGACATCTGGATCAAGCAAATCCATGCGAAGGATCTTTCGGGCACACCCGATTTTCTCCGCGCCATCGCACCCTCCGTCATTGTGGCATCCAGCACGCCGTTCCCGCCGGAGGAACTCGTGAGCGAGGAGTGGGCGGCACAAGTCGAGGCGCTCGGCATTCGGCTCCTGAGGCAGGACCGCACGGGCGCGGTGAAGATCACACTCGATGCCAATGGCACATGGCAGGCGGAACCGTTTTTGAAACCGGCCAGGGGAGGGAAATAGGACCCATAGGTCGTATAGGACTTATAGGACCTATTCCGAAAATCGCTGTGCCGCCGGTCCGTTTCGTGGTTTATTAAACCCCGCCATGTCCTACGCCGAACTCGAAGACCAACTCCTCGCCTTGATCGCACGCCCCCTTGGCGAGATCACGGACCCGGAGTTCAACGCTGTGGCATTGGCCGTTTTTCGGTTCCAGAGGGGAGCCAATCTCCCCTATCGGCAGTTCTGCAAATTCCAGAAAACGCCCGCCGAACTGGCCGACTGGCGCGACATTCCCGCCGTGCCGACCGGCGCGTTCCGCCATGCAAAATTAGTAGCGTTCCCGGCGGCGGAGAGTTGCGCCACTTTTCGCACCAGCGGCACCACGGGCGAAGGCTACGGCAGCCACCATTTCCGCTCGCTCCGGCTTTATGAAGCCTCGATTTTGCGCGCCTGGCAAATGCTCAACCTGCCGCCGTTGCCGCAGATTATCCTCACGCAGCGCCCCGGGGATGCGCCGCACTCTTCGCTTTGCCACATGATGGGAACGCTCGGCGCGTTGGGCCCGCAGACTTGGTGCATCGACGGCGGCGGCACCCTTGATGTAGCCGCGCTGCGCCAAGCCGCCGCATCCGGCCCGGTGATTGTCTTGGGAACGGCGCTCGCTTTTCTGCACCTTTTCGAGCAACTCGGACGCGAACGCATTCCCCTCGCCCCGGGCAGTCTGGCGATGGAAACAGGCGGGTACAAAGGCACGGGCCGCGCCCTTTCCAAGCCGGAGCTGTACGCGCAATTTGGCAAGACACTCGCCCTGGCCCCGGATGCCATTCTCAACGAATACAGCATGACGGAACTCAGCTCGCAATGGTACACGCGTGGGTTAGGCTGTCCCCACCAGGGCCCGGCGTGGACGCGCGCTCTGGTGATCGATCCCGAGACCGGCCTCGAGGCAGCCGAAGGTGGACGCGGGATCTTGCGTTTGGTCGACCCGGTTAATCTCGGCTCGGTTCTCGCGATTGAAACTCAAGACATGGCCATCCGGCGCGGCACGGGATTTGAGCTCATCGGGCGCGACCCGGCAGCCATCCCGCGCGGCTGTTCGCGCTCGGCGGATGAGCTCTTAAGCGGCGGACGCTAATCTCGGCTACCGCGCTTCCATTTCCACCGGAGCCGCTGGGCGAACCTTCAGCCCCCGGTAGCAGTCGAGGATCTCCCCGGCCATCCGTTCCGGGGTGAACTCCAGCGCACGGCTCCTGGCGCGATCAGCCATTTCCACGCGCAGATCAGCGTCGTTGACGAGCCGGTGCAAAACGGCGGCGAATGCATCCTTGTCATCTGGCGAAGCATAAAGCGCGGCGTCGCCCCACGTTTCACGCAGGCAAGGGATATCTCCCAAAACGAGCGCGCAACCGGCCAGCGCGGCCTGGAGAGCGGCAAATCCAAAAGGTTCATAACGGGCAGGCAACGCGAAAATGGCGGCCTGGCCGAGTTGGGACGCGATCTCTTGAGAATCTGGCCCGTGGATGAGGTTGAGATGAGACAACTCGGCGCAACATTCTTCGGCACAGAGCCCTTTGGCCGCCAACAGCACAGGCCAAGGCAAATCCCGCGCCACGGCATCGAGCATCTCAAAATTCTGCGCTTTGTCGCCGGGACAGCCGACGCTCAAGACACATTCCCGTTTCGTCCGTGGCGGGAAAAACGAAACGTTGCAGCCCAGCGGAACCGTCCGGAATTCCGGGAACCGCGCGCCGTTCTGTAAATGCAACAAGCGGGGGATGGGAGCGTAAAGCCGGGTGAGTGATTCGAGCATCGCACACGTGGGCGCCACCACGACATTCGCACCGCGCAACCCGGCGGAAACCTCCGCGTGATAGCGCGTCCAGGAGTGCGGCGACTGGTCGCCGTGCACCGCCTGCCACCAGGAAAGCACGCAGCCGTGCGCGGAGATCATGACCGGCGCGTTCCACGGGAGCGAGCCCTGGCAGTAGTGGTTAAGATGGATGATGTGCGGCTCAAACTGCTCTTCCAATTCCAGGAGCCAATCGCCGGCTGACGTTACATCGCGCCACGGGTCTTTCATCCATTCCAAGGCGAACGGTTTTTCATACAGGCCGACATGAACGAACCGGGCGACCTGCGCCCGCTGTTGCGGGGAGAGAGCGGGCCCCATCACGGCCAGCAGAATCTCCGCTCCGCTCGGGCGCAACGCGCGGAGCAACTCCACAACGTAAGTCCAGACGCCCTCGCTGGCGTCGGCTGTCATCAAAATGCGGGAAGGTGAACGGGGGCTGCTTGCGGGGATGGGGGAATTCATGGGCGGGGGGGGCGTTAGAAGTAAACAAGGGCTTTCATAAAACCGGCGGGACGTTCCGCCGCGAGGCGCAGGGCATCGTCCAGGCGCGCCAGCGAAAAGCGGTGGGTGTAGAGCGGCCCTGGTTTGAGCAGACCGCAATCCACGGCGGCGGCAGCTTCGCGCATTCCTTCGCGCAGAATGGAGGGCGCGGGTTCGTGGGCGTTCACCACGTCAAAACCGCGCCGGTTCCACAGCGCCATATCCACAAGCCGCGGACCGTCCCCGTGCGATCCCGCCACGACAAGGCGGCCCCGGTCGCGCGTGAGTTCCGCCGCAAGATCGAGGGACCCCTGCATGCCGCTGGCTTCGATGGTGACATCGCATTGCTCCCCGTGGTTCATCTCCCGGATCGTCTCCATGACGCCCGAATGCGACTCCTCCTTTTGGACCACGGCGAAGGTCGCGCCGAGTTGTTTGGCGATCCGAAGCGCGTAGGGCCGACGGCCTACGGCGATCACCCGCGCTTCGGCGAGCACGGCAAGCTGCGTGAGCAGCGCGCCGAGGAATCCGAAGCCGATCACAGCGACCGTGTTGCCTTTGTCTATGAAGCTGCGGCGGAATACATTCACCGCGCCAGCCAATGCCCGCGCGGGAAACGGCTCCGCATCCAGAGATTCCGGCAGAACCACCAACCGGTCCGCATGCACCACGGCATATTCCGCAAAACCTTTCTCGGTGAGAACTCCCACGCGGTCTCCGGGGACCACCTCCGTCACCTCCCCGCCCACGGCTTCCACCACCCCCCACGCTTCCCCGCCCGGAGCTCCGGGAACGAGCGGGTATTGGCAGGCTTCATCCCCGGCCCACGCCGCGACACTACGGGCGCAAATCCCGCAGCCTTCCAGGAGCACCCGGACCTCATGCGGCCCGGGACGGGGGATGGGAACCTGGCGAAATTCCACGCAACCGGGTTTTGAAAACACGGCGGCAGCCATCGTGGCACGGCCCGTTCGACTGGGAGAAAGCGCGGACAGGGGGTAAAAATTACTCATAGCCATCCCCCAATCGCAACTCGCCCCCCCGCGAGTTGTAAGAAAATGAAATTCCCGCTCCTTCACGCAGAAAAGGGCGAACTTAGCGGCTGGCGATCGACTCTCCCGAACGCCGCAAAAACGAGAACAAACACCGCAAAGGCCAGAAGACCCTTTCCACCACCTGGGAGATGATCCGCATCGGCACAAGGGCGGCTTTGACCACTGGCGCAAACAGTCTTTGAAGCCAGGGGGTGCGCTCGTAAAAGATCGTGGCGAAGATAATGGCCACGATGCCCGCAAACTTGCCCAGCGAGCCGATCTCATGGCCCGTGCCCATCTGAACCAGCAGAAGCACGCCGACATAGCCGACCAACAGGAAAGCCGTGCTGGAGAGAACGGGAAATCTCCCAATCAGCCCGATGCATGCGCCCGCCAAAAAACGCAGGGCGAGGATGCCGATGAAAACCCCGGTGCAGACCAGCCACAGTTTGGAAGACAGGGCGACGGCCGCCACGACGTTATCCACGCTCAAGCTCAGGTCCATCAGCTCAATGGAAAAAACAGTCATCCACAAACCAGCTTTTTTGGGAGGTCCGAGTTCGGACTTCCTTCGATCCTCTTTGGTAAGGTGAGCGCACATCAAGTAGATCAAGTACGCCGCTCCGATAATTTTGACCCACGGATTGGAGATGATCCACCCCACAAACGCCAGCGCCAGCGCGCGGAACCCATAGGCGCCGATGATGCCAAGTCTTAAAGCAACGCGCCTCTGTTTTTGAGGCAATTTGGAGGCCATCGCGGCGATTGCCAAGGCGTTGTCCACCGAGAGCAGCCCCTCGATCACCACGAGGGATAAAATGACGGGAAATCCCTCAACCAGTTCCGAGAGCGTAATCATTCAAAAAATAAAGGTATGGCCCAACCCAGAATATCTCAGCGATAGGTATCAAGACTCGCCCAATTGTCAAGAAACGCAAGGCACCGCTTGGCCGCCATTACGCATAACGGGGTGTTAAAAATTGACGGGCCAACAATTGCCTCGTATAAATCCCGAATCGGGCGGATATGGAAGTTGCAAATGCCTGATAATCTGCATTGCAATGCCGAGCGCCTGGACCGTTGCACCCTCAAAAACTCAACAGATGGTCATGACTGCTTATAAACTGCCCACCGCCGCTGCCCGGAAGATTCTGGCAGCGGCCTTCGCGGCGATTTGTCTGATCTTGATTGGCGGGGGCTACGGGTACTACCGCACGGAGGCCGAGGATATCCGCCACAGCAGCTACGAGAACCTCGCCACCATTGCCAAGATGAAGGCGGATCGGATTTTGCAGTGGCAGGAGGAGCGCCTCATGGATGCCAAGCGGACGGCTTCGGGCCCCGTGCTGAGAAGGGAAGCCGTGGAGATCATCAATCACACCGATACGCCCGGCGTGCGGGAGGAAATTGAGGAAATCCTCGATGTCGCCCGAAAGGGCGGGCTTTATACCAGCGCATATCTCGTGTCTCGGGACGGAAAGATCCTCCTCGCAACCAAAGGCTCCGATGGATCGCCGCTTTCGGCGACCACTCAAAAGACGCTGGCAGCCATCTTCGCTGGCAGCGACCGGTTGTTGTCGAACCTCTTTCACGAAGCCAACTCCCATATACATATCGACGCCGTCGCGGCGGTGCGGGATGGCGGGGGCAAGCCAATATGCGCGCTCATTTTGCGCTGCAACGCGGAAGATTACCTCTACCCGCTTATCCAATCGTGGCCGACCTCCAGCCGCAGCGCCGAGACGCTGCTTGTCCAGCGGGAGGGGGAGGATGTGATTTTCCTCAACCAAGCGCGCCATCGCCCGAACACCGCCCTCTCCTTTCGCATCCCGCTGACACAGGTGGATGCTCCCGCAGTTCACGCGGTGATGGGACGGGGAGGCATTTTCGATGGCAAGGATTACCGCGGCAAAAAAGTATTGGCCGACCTGCGTGCGATCCCGGGGACGCCCTGGTTTATGGTGGCAAAGGTGGATCAGGACGAGATCCTGGCCGAAGCCCGTTATCGCGCCACCAGCACCAGCATCATCGTCGGGGCTTTGATCCTGCTAGCCGCAGCGTCGACTGCTTTTGGCTATAAACAACAACAAGCCGGGTTGCTCCGGGGGATTTTGGAGGCGGAACGCCAGCAGAGGGACTCCCAAGAGCAGTTTCGCACGATCCTCTATAGCATCGGCGACGCCGTTATCACGACCGACACAACAGGCCGCGTGCAGACGCTGAACCCCGTGGCCGAGCGGCTCACCGGCTGGACCGAAGCGGAAGCAAGCGGGAAGCCGCTCGATGAGGTTTTCCAAATTATCAACCAGGATACGCGGGCCACGGTGGCCAACCCCGTGAACACCGTCCTGCAAAGCGGCGCGGTGGTGAGCCTGGCTAACCACACCCTGCTGATTGCGCGGGATGGAACCGAGCGCGCGATTGCCGATAGCGCCGCACCCATCCGCGATGAAAGCGGCGCCATGACCGGCGTGGTGCTGGTTATCAGCGATGTCACAGAACAATACCGCGTCCGGGCTGCATTGCGCAGCAGCGAACGGGAATACCGCATGTTGTTTGAAGGGATGCTCGAAGGCTGTGCCGTGCATGAGATTATCTGCGACGAGGCCGGTCAGCCGGTCGATTACCGTTTTCTCTCCATGAACCCGGCGTTTGAGCGGTTGACCGGGCTGCGCGCTCAGGACATCATCGGGCGAACAGTAAAGGAAGCCCTGCCGAAAACCGAAACGCTTTGGATCGAACGCTACGGCCGCGTTGCGCTCACCGGGGAGCCCATTCAGTTTGAACAGTTCACCGAAGGGCTGAACCAGTATTTCCGAGTGTCGGCGTTTCGTCCGCAAGAGAACCAGTTTGCGGTGGTGTTTAAGGACATCACCGAACGCAAGGCCGCCGAGGCCAGAATCGCGCGCCTCAGCCACCTATACGCGGCGCTGAGCCAATGCAACCAGGCCATCGTGCATTCCGCCAGCGTGGAAGAGCTGCTGCCTCAGATTTGCCGCAGCGTGGTGCAGCATGGCGGGATGAAAATGGCGTGGATCGGCTTGGTCGATGAAGCAACCGGAAAGGTTCATCCCGCGGCCTCTTACGGGAGCGGGACCGACTATTTGGAAGGGATCCAGATTTCCGTGAACGGGGATGAACCTTTGGGTCGCGGGCCGACCGGGACCTCGATTCGAGAGAACAAGCCGGTCTGGTGTCAGGATTTCCAGCAGGATCCGAGCACAGTCGCGTGGCATGAGCGCGCCGCGCGCTACGGTTGGGGAGGTGCCGCCTCGCTACCTTTGTGCTTGAGAGGAAAAACGATTGGGGCTTTCGTGATCTACAGCGATAAACTGGAGGCCTTTGACGAAGAAGTGCGCAAACTGCTGGAAGAAATGACCAGCGACATCAGCTTTGCCCTGGAGCTCTTTGCAAGCAGGGCCGAGCACAAGCAAGCCGAGGAGGCGCTGAAGCAGAGCGAAGCCAAGGCCGTTCATTTCAATGAACTGCTGCGGGCCATGCACGAAATCCAGCACCTGATCCGAAGCGAGCAGGACGAAGGCAGCCTCTTCAACGCCGTTTGTAATGTCCTCGTCGAGGCAAGAGGCTACCTCGGGGTGTGGATCGGCGTGCCGGACTTTAGCACGCATCAAGTCATGTCGCTCGCGCAGGCGGGCTCCGCAAAACAGATCACGCGGGAAGCTCCGATCACCTGGGACGACACCCCCAATGGGCAGGGACCATGCGGCACGGCGATCCGCAAGCGTGCTCCTGTCATCATTAACGACATCGCCACAGACCCCCGGTTTGAACCATGGCGGGAGCAGGCCATTGCCGCCGGATGCGGCTCCGTCGCCTCCATCCCAATGGCTCACAATGAGCAACTCTTTGGGATCATCACATTCAAGGCGAACCGGAAGGATGCCTTCAACCAGGAAGAAATCGAACTGCTCTCGAGCTTGGCCAACGAAGTTGCCCAGGCCACACAAAACATCAAGCACCAGAGAGAGCTCAAGCGCACAGAACAGGCGCTCCGCCTGCAAAGCGGCGCGCTGGAGGCCGTGGCCAATGCCATTGTCATCACCGACAGCCATGGCGTGATCGAGTGGGTCAACACGGCATTCACGGTATTTACCGGCTACACCGCTGCGGAAGCGATCGGCAAAACGCCGAGCCTGCTCCAATCGAGCAAACAAGACGACGCGTTCTACCAGAACCTCTGGAATACCGTTCTCGCCGGGGAAGTCTGGCATGGCGAAATCATCAACCGGCGCAAGAACGGCACCCTTTACGCGGAGGAAATGACCATCACCCCGATGCGGGATGGCCAGGGCAGGATTACGCATTTCATCGCCGTCAAGCAGGACATAACCGAGCGCAAGCAGATCGAGGAAAACCTGCTGCGGACCCAACGCATGGAGAGCCTTGGCACCCTCGCCGCAGGCGTTGCGCACGATCTCAACAACATCCTCACTCCGATCATCCTCTCCGCCGACATGCTCCGGGCAGCGGAGCAAGCCGACGCCCGTGAGTGCTTCATTGCGACCATCGAGAAATGCGCGCAGCGCGGGGCCAATGTCGTCAATCAAGTGCTCACCTTCGCACGCGGAGCAAAGGGGGAGCGTACCAGCCTGCAACTACACCGCCTCGTGAGCGACGTGGAGAAGATGATGCACGAGACTTTTCCAAGAAACATCGCCATCACCACATCCGTTCCGACGGAGCTTTGGCAGATCAAAGGCGATCCCACGCAGATCCACCAGGTACTTCTCAATCTCTGCATCAACGCCCGGGATGCCATGCCCGAGGGCGGCACGCTGCTCATCTCCGCGCAGAACGAGGCAATTGATGAGCATTTCGCGTCCACAATCGTTGATGCAAAAGCGGGCGATTATGTCGTGCTGGCGATTGCCGACAGCGGCACCGGCATTCAGCCCAAGATCCTCGGCCAAATATTCGACCCGTTTTTCACGACAAAGGAGGTTGGCAAAGGCACCGGCCTTGGCCTTTCCACCGTGATGGGGATTGTCCGCAGCTACGGCGGTTTTGTGAGCGTGGAATCCGAAGAAAACCGGGGCAGCACATTCAAAATATTCCTGCCCGCCGAATTAGGTGACATGGAGGAGCAAAAGCATTCGACCTCCGTGGAAATGCCGCAGGGCAACGGAGAGACAATCCTTGTCGTTGATGACGAAGTTTTTGTCGCGAAGGTGACGACGATGGTGCTGGAAAAAAACGGGTATAAAGTCCTCGCAGCATGCGACGGGAACGATGCCCTGAACCTGTATAAGCAGCACGCCAGCGAAATCAAGATGGTGCTGACCGACATCATGATGCCGGGAATGGACGGGGTGCATTTCGCCCGGGCATTGAAAGCTATCAACCCGCGGGTGAAAATCATCGCCTCCACCGGCCAAGCTACGGAAACCCGCCAAGTCGAACTCCGCTCCCTGGGCGTCCATATCATCCTCAGCAAGCCGTTTGACGCCAAAAAACTGCTCTCCACCCTGCACCACGCAATCCGCTCGCGGAACGCCTAGGTCGAAGCAGCCCCCCCGTGCGGGCTCCTTTGGAAACGCGTGACAACCCGTCGCGCTGCCACTAGATTTGCACGTCCCAATTCTCATTATGCGCTCCGATATCATCAAAAAAGGCAACGAACGCGCCCCGCATCGCAGTCTGCTTCGCGCCACCGGCTGTATTGAAACCGAGGACGATTTCAACAAGCCGTTCATCGCCATCGCCAACAGCTACATCGACTGCATCCCCGGCCACGCCCATCTGAACGAGGTCGGCATGCTCATGAAACGCCTCGTGCGCGCGGCGGGCGGCGTTCCCTTTATTTTCAACACCATCGGCGTGGACGACGGGATCGCCATGGGCCACGGCGGCATGAAGTTCTCGCTGCCCTCGCGCGAACTGATCGCGGACAGCGTCGAAACGATGCTCATGGCGCACTGCTTTGACGGCATGATCTGCATCCCCAATTGCGACAAGATCGTGCCGGGAATGCTGATGGCGGCAATGCGGGTGAATATCCCGACCGTGTTCGTCAGCGGCGGACCGATGGCGACGGGCGTCGCGGCGCAAGCCACAGGCGACCTGCCACAACATCTTTTACCCGCCACGGAAACCTCGGACTTGATCTCGGTGTTCAAAGGCGTCGGAGAACTCCAGAGCGGCAAGATCACCGAAGCCGAGCTGCTCAAGCTCGAACAATCCGCCTGCCCCACCTGCGGCTCCTGCTCCGGCATGTTCACGGCCAACTCCATGAACTGCCTCTGCGAAGCCCTCGGCATGGCGCTTCCCGGCAACGGAACGATCCTCGCGGTTTCCAAGGAGCGCGAGGCGCTTTACGAACGCGCGGCCCGCGCCATCTTGAAGCTCATCGAGAGCGGCCTCAAGCCCCGCGACATCGCGACCCTCGAAGCCTTTGACAACGCCTTCATGCTCGACGTGGCCATGGGCGGCTCCAC
>JBAXCI010000053.1:0-11359 GCA_037141555.1 Verrucomicrobiota bacterium
TGAGCGGCGCGAAAGCGAGCCTCAACGGCATTTGCTCGATGAAAACCAAAGGGCTCCGCGTCAAGCCGATCCAGGAATACCACAAGACGCTCAACGAACGGGTTTAGCACGGCCAGATTCCCTCGTTCCCAAACTCCATTTGGGAACGAGGGGAAAAAAGACGCGTAGCAGCAAACACACGCCCGCCGTAATTCTTTCTTCGTGCCTTCGTGCCTTCGTGTGAGATATAATCTGCTTCTTCCGTGGAAAAACCTGTTGCCGTCCAGTATTGCGCCACTTTTCTCAAGCCGGAGATGCTCCACATCTACCGGCAGATCACCGCGTTGCGCCGCTGGCGGCCGGTGGTGCTCTGCCAGAAAAGGGAGGAGGCCGCGCGCTTTCCCTTTGCCGCGGACGCCCTGACGGTGCTCCCCAAACCGGCCACGCACGGCTTGCGCCGGATATGGGTAAAGCAAATCTGCAACCGCCCGGTGATGATCTACCGCTCGGAAGCGCGCCGGATCGCCGCAGAGATTCAGCGGGTGAACGGTGCCGTGTTGCATATCTATTTTGGGAACATCGGCGTCCAGCTCCTGCCGCTGATGCGCAGCGCCCCCGTGCCGGTGATTGTCTCCTTTCACGGCGCGGACGCGGGCGTGGACATGGACCGCCCCGCCTACCGCGAAGCGGCGCGCGAGATGCTCGGGCTGGCGCGGTTGGTTCTGGCCCGTTCGGAAGCGCTCGCCGACCGGATCGTCGCGATGGGCTGCCCGCGCGAGAAAATCCGCATCCACCGCACCGGCATCCCGCTGGAGCGTTTTCAATTCCAGGCACGCACCGCCCCGGCGGACGGCGCATGGCGGTTCCTCCAGGCCTGCCGGTTGATCCCAAAGAAGGGGCTCGACAGCGCTTTGCGTGCGTTTGCGCGGTTTGCGGAGAGCTATCCGCGCGCCACGTTTGCCATCGCGGGAGAGGGGCCGCTTTTGGGCGAACTCACCGCGCTGGCGGCGGAGTTGGGCGTGGCGGATCGCGTGCGCTTTACCGGATTCCTTTCCCACGCCGCGCTGGTGGAGGAGCTTTCTCAGGCTCACGTCTTTCTGCACCCGAGCGAAATCGGCCCCGATGGAAACCAGGAGGGCGTGCCCAATTCCATGCTGGAAGCGATGGCGACCGGACTCCCCGTGGTGGCGACCCGGCACGGCGGCATCCCGGAGGCCGTGGAGGATGGAACGAGCGGTTTTCTTGTCACCGAGCACGATCCCGAGGCGCTTGCCGGGGCGATGTTGAAGATTGCGGAAACCCCGGCGCGTTATGCCGAGATGGGAGCCGCCGCCGCCCAAGCCGTGGCGGAGCGTTTTGAGCAGGGCAAACAAATCGAGGTTCTGGAAAACTGCTACACGGAGGCAGCCACAAAGCGCGTGGTTTGCAGTTAGCAATTGCCTACGATGTCTAAACCGTCCCATCATGCTTGTCATCCCGAACGCAGTGAGGGACCCCGCAAGCTACTTCAAGCTCCGCACATCAGAAAAAATTACGCGCTGGGGTGGTTTGTGAGGTCCCTCGCTGCGCTCGGGATGACACGCGCTGTGCATCTCCATATCTCTAACCCATGAACACAACCCTTTGCCCGCTGCCGATATCCGTTGCCATCGTGACGCTCAACGAGGAAACGAACCTGCCGCGCTGCCTCGAAAGCGTGCGCGGGATTGCGGCGGAAACCGTGATCATCGACTCCGGTTCGACGGATCGCACGCAGGAGATCGCGCAGGAATTCAATGCCCGGTTTGAAACGGTCGCTTGGAGCGGCTTTATCGCGCAAAAGAACCGGGCTTTGGACGCCTGCACGCAGCCGTGGGTGCTCTTTCTCGACGCGGATGAAGCGTTGTCGCCGGAACTCGCTGCCTCCCTCAAGGCGCTTTTTGAAAACGGGGAGCCGCAGGCCGATGGCTACGGGCTCAACCGCCGGACGTGGTACCTGGGCGCGTGGATCTGGCATGCGTGGTATCCTGAATGGCGGTTGCGGTTGCTGCGGCGCGGCACGGGGCGTTGGGGCGGGATGGACCCGCACGCCAGCCTCGAATTTAGCGGCGTCTCGGCGCGGCTCGAGGGCGATTTGCTGCACTATTCCTTCCGCGATTTGCAGGACCACCTCCAGCGCACCATCCGCTACGCCCGCACGATGGCCGACTCCTACGCGGCGCGCGGGCGCAAGTTCCGGTGGTATTATCTCGTGCTTTCCCCGTGGGTAGCCGTTGCCAAACACCTCATCCTCAAACAAGGGTGGCGCGATGGCTGGCGCGGCTGGCTCATCTCCATCGTGCGCGGCATCGACTGCTTCGCCAAATACGCGTTCCTGCTTGAACGCAAGTTGGTGGCTGGCGCTTTGGCCAGGAGCAAGTAAGCCGCCGAGGCTACTTCGTCACGATTTCGCCCACTTGCGGCTTGCCCTTCATCACGTCGGCGATGACGTGCGGCTTCTGCTGCGCGGAGGAGACCTTCAAAATCGCGGTTTCCTGCCCTTCGAAGGAGCGCGTCTGCAACGTGGCCCCTGCCTCCGGCATTTCGGAAGTCTGGATCAGCACGAAACCGGCCGCTTCATTCACCAGCGAAACCTTGCCGATCACTTTTGGTGCGGGCGCGGGAGCCTTGATCGGGGCTGAAACATCATCGCGTCGGTGAGTGGCGCAGGCGGCGAGTCCGAGACAAATTGCAGCGAGGAGGAGGTTCTGGGGGAATGGCTTCATCCCGCCAGAAAATCATAAATCCGCGCCCGCGACAACCTTCGGCTTGCATGAATTTCGGAAAAGGGCCATATAACCGTGACCTATGGGACAACAGCTAAAAACCGTCGCAAAACGCCGCCGTCGTGCGGCTTATCTCGAACGCAAAAAAGAGGCAGCCAAAATTGCCGCAGTTACGACTACGCCCAAGGCAAAGAAATAGCCTTGGTATAAAACAGCCTCTTTATGGAGGCCATTCGATGAAAGCCAGGGGGTGCCACCGCATCTCAGGGCTTTTTTCGTTTTTCCCAACACTCATCTCTCATGGCGCGCTACCTCATCGTCGATGCCCATAGCGTCATCTTCGCCTGGCCCGAGCTGCGCGAGCTGCACAAGCGCCGGATGATCCTCGCCCGCGAGGCGTTGGTCAAAACGCTCACCGAATACCAGGACACCACAGGGGTGCGGGTGGTGGCGGTGTTCGATGGACAGGGCGAAAAGGTCTCCGAGACCACCGAGCCCGGCGGCATTCAGGTCTTCTATTCCGGCCAGGGGCAGACCGCCGACTCGGTTATCGAGCGGCTCGTGGCCAAATACGGCCGCGAACATGATCTCACCGTGGCCACCAGCGATTTGCTCGAACAAGACACCGCCTCCAGCTTCGGCGCGGTGTGCGTCTCGGTGGAGATTCTCCAGGGGATGATCGGAGAGGCGCATTCCGGGTTCCAGCGCGCCCTCAAACGCCACCTGCGGGAGTAAGAGGTTTTTAAAATAAGTTTGAACGGGGTTTTGGATTCCGTGTCATAAGGAATACGGATGAAAGCGACTCAGACAAAACCGTTGGGCGAGCAATCCCTGCCTGCCAAACGTATTCTTTTTGAGGGGCTTCTTCTCCCTTTTTATGGCCGCTGAAGACACAGAATCCGGGATCAAAATCTACCTCCGCGAAATCGGCCAGATTCCGCTTTTGACCCCCATGGAGGAGATCGAACTGGCGGCCCGGATCAAACTGGGCGACAAAGAGGCGCGAAGTCTCATGATTCGGGCCAATCTGCGGCTGGTGGTGAAAATCGCCCACGATTACGCCAATCTCGGCCTGCCGCTGCTCGATCTTATTTCCGAAGGCAATATCGGCCTGATGAAAGCCGTGGAACGGTTCGACCCCGCCAAGGGCGGCAAACTGAGCACCTACGCGGCGTGGTGGATCAAGCAATCGATCAAGCGCGCCTTGGCCAACCAGAGTAAAACCATCCGGTTGCCGGTGCATTTGGTCGATAAAATTTCCAAAATGCGCCGGGTGTCGCTCCAGATGAGCGAGGAACTCGGCCGCGAACCGACGGACGACGAGTTGGCCGAAGAAGTGGGCCTTTCCCTCGCCAAAGTGTCGCATTTGAAGACAGTGGCCATCCGGCCCGCTTCGTTGGACGCACCGATCAGCGACGACGATTCGACGGCTTTTGGGGAGATCGTCGGTGACGAAGAGGCGCTGACCCCGTTCGAGCTGCTGCGCGACAAAAATCTGCGCGACGAGATGGATGATCTCCTGGCGGTGCTCGACGAGCGCGAGAAGCGGATCATTTTTTCCCGGTTCGGATTGGACGGCGGCAAGCCGCGCACGCTGGAGGAGGTCGGGAAGAAATTCGGCGTTACCCGCGAGCGCATCCGGCAGCTTCAGAACATCGCGCTTTCCAAACTGCGCCGCGCGCTCCAGAAGAAGGAGCGTCCCGCGATTGCCGGTCTGGCAGGGGCGCCACGAGGTCACGAAGAGGAATAGCCGCGTCGCAAGCGCGCCTGCGCTACACAGGCTACTGCGTTTTGAGCAATTCCCGGTTCTTCCAGAGGTAGCCGAAGCCTGAGTAGAGCGTGAGCCCGAGCGCGATGCCGATGAGCGGGGTGCCGAGATAAGATTGGGCGGCGTCGAGCAGTGCGGGGCTTAAGCCGAGGCCGTCGAACTCGTGCGCGGCGAGGGTGCACAAAAAGAAGATGACGGTGGCAATCTGCCAGCCGGTCTTGTGTTTGCCGAGCGCTTCGGCGGGGAGGATGGTTCCCTTGGATGCCGCCAGCAGCCGCAGACCGGTGATGAGAAACTCGCGGCTGATGATGACGACCACGGCCCACGCAGGAATCGCTCGCGAAGGCGGCGAAACCAGGCAGATGAACGCCCCGGCGATCATGATCTTGTCCACCAGCGGGTCCATCAACTTGCCGAAATCGGTCACGAGTCCATAGCGGCGGGCGATGTAGCCGTCGGCGTAATCTGTCGCGCTTCCGAGCAGGAATAGCAGCAACGCCACCGTGTGCCCATAGTGCCAGTCGACGCTCAAAGCGGCGACAAAGCCGAGCGTCAGGAAGAATCGGGTTACGGTGAGGCGGTTGGGCAGATTCATGATCCGGGACGCGCCAAGATTGGCACCCCGGGAGCGGCCCGGTCAATGCCGGAAAACAGGCATTTTTGGCTGGCTACCTCTCGGGCTGCACTAGTTGCGTTCACACCGGCTTGACAATAGGTGAGGTGCAGGCGTTAACATGATTTGATCACCCATGAAACCCCGTTTCCATGCTGCGCTTTGGGCTGAGACTTTGCTAACCGCCTTTCGGGCGGCCCCGCAGTGTCCTCAGGAGGCCCTATGATTACGTATTGCACCCGCTGGGGGGCGTGGCTCGTCAAGAAGCTGGCGCACCTTGGAAAATGCACCGTTTTCTCCGTCGAAGCGGCGATCTGCTGCGTGACGCCCCCGCTCAAGTGGGACCGGGTCGTGAAGCAAATCTGGTTCATCGGCTGGAAATCGATGCCGGTGATCTGCCTCACCGCCGCCTTCACCGGGATGGTCTTGGCGTTGCAGGGGCACCCCACCCTTCGCCGGGTCGGCTCCGAGGCGTTCCTCGGCCCGCTCGTCGCCCTCTCGCTGATCCGTGAACTCGGGCCGGTGCTTGCCGCGCTCATGGTCACGGGCCGCGCCGGGTCTTCGATCACCGCGCAGATCGGGATAATGAGGATCAACGACCAGATCGACGCCCTCGAACTGATGGGGCTCAACCCGGTGCGCTATCTGGTGGTGCCCAATCTGATCGCTTTCGTGGTCGCCATGCCGCTGCTGTCGGCGGTCTTCGACGTGATCGCGATTTTCGGCGGTTACCTGCTGGGAGTTCGCGTGCTGGGGCTCAACGCGGGCGCGTATTTCGGGGAGATGAACAATTACGTCGTGCTCCACGACATTCTCAACGGCCTTTACAAATCGATGAGCTTCGGCGCGCTGATCGCCGCCGTGTGCTGCTACAAAGGGTTCAACAGCCGGTTTGGAGCCGAGGGAGTCAGCACCGCCACAACGCAAGCGGTGGTCGACGCCTCCGTGCTCATCCTGGTATGGGATTACCTGCTCACATCCTTGCTGAACTAGAGGAGAAATGACGTGATCTTCATCGAAAATTTACAGAAATCGTTCGGCGGCCAGGAGGTGCTCCGTGATGTAACGCTGCGGGTGAACACCGGGGAATTTGTCGCGCTGGTCGGGATGAGCGGCAGCGGCAAAAGCCTGCTTCTGCGGCACGTGGTGCGCTTGATGCGGCCCGACAGCGGGCGCGTGCTCGTGGACGGGCGCGACGTGGCCCTCATGCCCCGGCAGGAACTGGAGGCGCTGCGCAGCCGCATCGGGTACGTGTTCCAGAGCGGCGCGCTTTTTGATTCCGAGACGGTCTTCGATAACGTGGCGTTCCCGTTGCGCGAAAAAACGCGGCTGGGCGAGTCGGCCATTCGCAAGAAGGTAATGGAGGAGCTGGACCAGGTGGGCCTCGCGGACGCGGAGCACAAGTTCCCGGCCCAACTCAGCGGCGGCATGCTCAAACGCGTGGCCCTGGCGCGAACCCTCGTGCGCGCCCCGGAGATCATCCTCTTCGACGAACCGACCACCGGGCTCGACCCCATCGTGGTCAACTCCATCCTGCAACTCTTCGACTCCGTCCATAAACGGCGCAATCTCACGGGAATCCTGGTCTCCCACGAAATCCCGGAGATCTTCGGCATTGTCCAAAAAATCGCGATGCTCCACGAGGGGCGGATCGCCGCCGTGGAAACCCCGGAATCGATCCAGCGCTCTGCAAATCCCGTGATCGACCAGTTCGTCAACGGCAAAACCGAAGGGCCGATCCGCTACCAAAATTGATGACCATGAAAAAACAACGCTTCGAATTTTTTGTCGGCCTGTTCATGGCGATCGGCATCCTCTGCCTCGCCTTCCTGAGCATCCGCATCGCCCGCAACGAACTCTTCGCCGCCGACGGCTACGAAGTGCAGGCGGTATTCAGCAACTGCAACGGATTGCGGACCGGCTCGGCCATCATGATCGCCGGGGTGGAAATCGGCCGGGTCAAACAGATCACGCTTCAGGATTACGAGGCCAAGGTGGTCCTCATGCTTCAGCCGGGCGTCGGGTTGCAAAAAGACGCCATTGCGTCCATCAAGACCAAGGGGTTGATTGGAGAAAAATATATCGAGATCGCCCCGGGCGCAGCCGACCAGATGATCCCGGCCGGCGGAACGCTGCATGGCACCGAACCGGCCATGGACCTGGAAGGGTTGATCTCCAAATTTGTGCAGGGAAACATCTCCGCCAAACCCGCCAACTAAACCCCAGGCAGTGCACTCACTATTTACTCACGCAAAGCCGCAAAGGCGCAAAGAAATGGCCAAAGAGGCTTTTCTTCTCTTTGCGCCTTTGCGGCTTTGCGTGAGACTAAAAAACCGTAGGTGTGTCTCAACGCTTTTCCTTTTGTGAATACATCCTCATTTAGAATATCATGAAACGAGTTACGTCCATCGCCGCCCTCCTCCTCATCGCCAGCGCCTGCGCCACACTGGCCGACACGCCGCTTTCCGAGGTGAAAGCCACCACGGAAAAAGTCCTGCTTTTGCTCAAGGACTCCAAGTTGCAGGGCGATGCCAAAAAAACCGAACGCCGCCAGTTGGTGCGCAACGAAATGGAGAAGCGGTTTGCGTGGGAGGAGAGCGCCCGCGCCTGCCTGGGGCGTCACTGGACCAAACGAACCCCTGCGGAAAAGACGGAGTTTGTGAAGCTCTTCAGCGAGTTTCTCAAGGACACCTACTCGGATAAAGTCGCCACCTATTACGGCGATTTGGATAAAGTCGATTACCAGGGAGAGAAGATCCAGGCCGATTACGCCTCGGTCAAACTCGTGCTCACGACCAAAGCGAAGGTCGATCATCCCCTGGAATATCGCATGGAAAAAGCGGGCGATGACTGGAAGGTCTACGACGTGGTCATCGAAGGCGTCAGCATGGTCAAAAACTACCGCGACCAGTTCGACGCGATCATCGCAAAATCGTCCTACGAAGAGCTCATCAAAGAGATAAAGAGCAAGCAGCCGGCAACCCCATAATTCTTATGAAAGCGAAGCTTCCGATTGCCCTTCTGATGCTGTGTGCGTGCGCCGCGTTTGCGGAGGAGAAGGAATTTCAAGATCCCTTCGCCACGGAAGACGCCGCGGCCCAGCCGAAAATTGCCGACCCTCTGGAACGGGTGAACCGCGCCATCTTTCATTTCAACGACAAGCTGTATTGCTGGGTATTGCGACCCATTTCCAAGGGTTATCGCACGGTGGCTCCCAAGCCGGTCCGGGACTCGGTCGAGCGACTTTTTGACAACGTGAAATACCCGGCCCGCGTGGTCAACAACGTGTTGGAGGGGCGCTTGAAGGGCGCCGGGATCGAGACGACGCGTTTTGTCGTGAACTCGACCGTCGGCATCGGCGGTTTATTTGATCCCGCCACGCGCTGGAACCTCAAAAAGCAGCCAGCGGATTTCGATCAAACACTGGCCATCTATCGGATTCCCACCGGCATGTATCTGAATCTGCCAGTTCTGGGGCCGTCGAGCCTCCGGGGCGCTGTTGGCGTCGTCGGCGACGCGGCGCTCAACCCGGTCCGCTATCTCGACACCGAATGGGCGCTGGGCTTGGCGGGCGGCAACATCATCAACGCAGCCTCGCTCCACGGCGCAGAATACGAATCACTCAAGGAAGCGACGCTCGATCCTTACGTCGCGCTGCGTTCCGCCTATTTCGAGAACCGCGCGAACGCTGTGAAACGCTGAAGGACCCAATCCACACGGCGTCCCCCCAAAAACGCGTCATCCCGAGCGTGCGAGGGATCTGTGCTGCATGTGAGGGCTGCCAAGACCATGGAGGGGTCCCTCGCTGCGCTCGGGATGACAGGCAAGTTGGTCAGTTTTTTGCCCTCTCGTTACCAAGCTCCAGCTGCGTCAGGCTAATGCCCCTTGCAAGTGGGGTAGTCTGTAACAGCGGCAGTCGCCAGGAGCTTCGTGATCTTGATCTGGCAGGAGTCCGGCTCGTTTTGCAGGTATTCCCAGGTGAAGCCTCCCGCGAGCGCCGATTCAAAATGGCGGCGCAGGGGAATGGGATCTTGGCGATTCCACAGAACGAAGAAATCGCCCGCCGCCAGCTCGTTCCAGCGTTCAAAGATAAGGCGGTGCTTGTCGGAACACGGGATTTGGCGGACATCGAGGAGGTGGGATTCGGGAATGCTCATAGTGTGTTTTGGATTGTTGGTTGTCATGAAGATAAGTCGACTGCGCGCCGAAGTCCTTGATGGAGATCAAGTCTTTCGAGATATGTGCAAAAGCCTTGATCTGGGTCAATGCCGCGCGGTGGCGCGCCACGTAGAACCTATGGGCGTGTGACGGTGCATTACTGCCCGCACCATCAACCCATTCCCAAACTACCCAAGCACTATGTTCTGTTTTCAATGTGAGCAAACTTCAAAAGGCACCGGCTGCAACACGTTCGCCGTCTGCGGCAAGGACGATGAGACCGCGCTGCTGCAAGACCTTCTCATTCACGCGGCCAAGGGCATCGCGCAATATGCCCATCGCGCGCACCGCCTGGGCGCACGAGACCGCGTGCTGGACCGCTTCATCCTCGAAGCCCTCTTCATTACGGTGACCAATGTGAACTTCGACGCCCCGGCCATCGAGAAGGTGATCCGGCGCGGCGCGGCTCTTCGCGATGCCGCCCGCAGGCTGTATGAAACCGCAGCGGGCAATGCGGGGCAAACCCCGGAACTGCTCCGCGGCCCCGCCACGTGGGAACCGGCGGAAACGCTCTCGGGCTTGGCCAAACAGGCGGAGCTGGTTTCCGTGCTTTTGCGCCGTGAGCAATTCGGCCCGGACATCAGCGGGCTCCAAGAGTTGTTGCTCTACGGGATCAAAGGCGCGGCGGCTTACGCGGATCACGCGTTGGTTCTCGGGCAGGAATCCGACGAGGTGTACGACTATTTCAGCGAGGCGTTGAGCTATCTGGCCGAGGAACAGCCAAGCGTGGACGGCCTTTTCGCGCTTTCGATGCGGTGCGGCGAGATCAACCTGAAAATCATGGAGATGCTCGACCTGGTGCATACCGCCACCTATGGGCATCCCGTGCCCGCGCCGGTGCGCGTGGAGCCGCTTGCGGGCAAAGCGATCCTGGTTTCGGGTCACGATTTGAAGGACTTGGAAAACCTCCTCAAACAAACCGAGGGCAAGGGGATCAACATCTACACCCACGGCGAAATGTTGCCCGCGCACGGTTATCCGAAACTCAAGGCGTTCAAACACCTCGCGGGCAATTACGGCGGAGCGTGGCAGGACCAGAAGGTGGAGTTTGCGCGCTTCCCGGGGGCGATCCTCATGACCACCAACTGCATCCAGGAGCCCCAGCCGAACTACAAGGAGCGGATTTTTTCCGCAGGCCACGTCGGTTGGCCCGGCGTCCAGCATATCAGCGACGGCGACTTTTCTCCAGTGATCGAGGCGGCGCTCGCCGCTCCGGGATTTGCCGAGGACGGGCCGGACAAAACCATTCTCACCGGGTTCGGGCACCATGCCGTGCTGGGCGTCGCAGATAAAATCGTGGAGGCAGTCCAGAGCGGCGCGATCAAACATTTCTTCCTCGTCGGCGGGTGCGACGGGGCCAAAGTCGGGCGCGATTATTACACCGAGTTTGCCGAATCCGTTCCGAATGATTGCGTCATCCTCACGCTGGCTTGCGGGAAATACCGCTTCAACAAACTCGACTTCGGCGACATCGGGGGCATCCCGCGTTTGCTGGACATGGGCCAGTGCAACGACGCCTATTCCGCGATCCAGGTCGCAGTGGCGCTCGCAAACGTTTTCAAATGCGGCGTGAACGAACTGCCGCTCTCGATGATCCTCTCCTGGTATGAACAGAAAGCTGTGGCGATCCTGCTCACGCTGCTCTTCTTGGGGATCAAGAACATCCGCCTCGGACCCACCTTGCCAGCGTTTATCACGCCGACGGTGCTCGGGGTTTTGGTGGAGAAATTCAACCTCATGCCCATCGATACGCCGGAGAAAGACCTGGCCGCGATCCTCGGTCACGCCGCGTAAAAAATCGGCTCAGGCTGCCGGTTCCGGCCAAGGGACCGGCTGCTTACTGCTCGCCCAGATTTCGCCGCAGGAGCCGCTCGATCTCAGCCGGCTTTATTAGCGTGATCGACTTCCCCTCCACCGTCAGCAGCCCGTCGTCGCGAAATTTCGCCAGCGTGCGCGAGAGCGTTTCGCTGCTCGTGCCGAGTTCCGCCGCGAGGACGCGTTTGGTGCCGTCGAGTTGAATCGTCGGCGTGCCGCTGT
>JBAXCI010000054.1:0-11330 GCA_037141555.1 Verrucomicrobiota bacterium
CGGCCCGCTCGATCCGGACCCGGATAATCTCCTGCGCAATCGGCCCCACCCCATAGAAAATGCCGACGCCATTGCCCAACTCCGAGTCCTGCGCGCCAATGGCCACCGGGCGCATCTCTGGAAATGAAATCTTTACTCACCCACTTTGAATCACGCCCCCCCGAATCGGTTTCTTTAATCTAGGATTGCCGGTTGGCGGGAGTTGGGCATACTCACGAACGCATGAAATTTATCGAGACAGTCTTCTCGAAGCTGCAACGCCACCCGAAACGCATCGTTTTCCCGGAGGGAACAGAACCGCGCGTACTCCACGCCGCAGCGGAAATGGTGAAGTTGAAAATCGCCGCTCCCATCCTGCTCGGAAACGTCGCCGAGATGGAGCGGATCGCCCTGGCCGAAGGGATCGACCTGTCGCGGATCGGCTTGATCGATCCTGCAAGCGCCAGCGATCTGCCGATGTTCTGCCAATGGCTGACCCGGCTCCAGCGCTACCGCAATCTTGGGCCCGGCGAGGCCGAAGGGTTCCTCACGAACCCGAATTATTTCGCCGCCATGATGATCCAGCACGGCCAGGCCGACGCCTTGGTCGGCGGGGTGAGCGGCTTTGCCGGTTCGCTCATGCGCCCGCTTTTCCAACTCGTCAAACCGTTGCCGGAAGTCTCGTTTATTTCCAGTTGCATGGTCATGGCGCTCAAAGACCCGCAATTCGGCGAGAACGGCGTGCTGTTTTTCGCGGATTGCGCCGTCATCCCCGAACCGACCGTGCCGCAACTCGCCCAGATCGGCGTCCAGGCGGGAACCCTCTGCGCTCAGTTGACCGGAGTGCGGCCGCGCGTCGCTTTCCTGAGTTTCTCTTCCAAGGGAAGCTCCAAACACCCTTCGGCGGAGAAAATGAGCGCCGCGACCGCCCTGGCCCGCAAAGCGGCGGAGTCCGCCGAGATGAACATGGAGATCGACGGCGAACTGCAAGCCGACACGGCGCTCCTGGCGCATTTGGCAAAAATCAAAGCGCCGACGAGCCTCGTCGCGGGCCAAGCCAACGTGCTGATCTTCCCCGATCTCAACAGCGGCAACATCGCCGCCAAACTGGTGGAACACCTTGCGGGAGCCGAAGCCTACGGGCAGATTCTCCTGGGGCTTTCCAAACCGTGCGCCGATCTCTCCCGCGGCGCGACCGTCGAGACCATCGTCGGGGCGGCCGCCATCGTGGGCCTGCAAGCCATCGAATACCGCAAACTTTATCCCTCCGACGGCTCGGCAGACCAGCCCGATATTTAGACCAGGCCATCCCAATCGCAAGACACCGTGAATATCGTCACTCCCCGCCTCTTCATTGCCGCCACCCAACAAAATGATGGCAAAACGACCTCCGCGTTGGGGTTGTTTTCCGTGTTGAAGAAACGGCTGGGGCGGATCGGTTTCATCAAGCCGGTGGGCCAGCGTTTTGAAGAGGTGGACGGCAAACGGATCGACGAAGACTCGCTCTTGATCGACCGGACATTCGGCGTTCAGACCCCCATCGAGGACATGAGCCCCATCGCGGTGGAGCCGGATTTCACCCGCCGCTACATCGACAACGCCAACAACGATCATCTCGTGCGGCGGTTGCAAAATTCCTTTGACCGCGCCTGCTGGGAGAAAGAGTTCTGCCTCATCGAAGGCTCGGGGCACGCGGGAGTCGGCTCCGTGTTCGACCTCTCAAACGCCAGGGTGGCCAAGCTGCTCGGCAGCAAAGCGCTGCTCGTCACCAAAGGCGGCATCGGCAAGCCCATCGACGAGGTGGCCCTCAACAAAGCGCTCTTCGACAAGGAAGGCGTCGAACTGGTCGGCGTCATCGTCAACAAAATCCACCCGGATAAATACGACTTCGTCAAAGATTTCTGCCAACGCGGTTTTGCCCGGCTCGGCATCGAGATGCTTGGCGCAATGCCCGCTGAGCCGATCCTCGCCAATCCCACGCTGAACGAAATCTGCAAGCAAGTGCGCGGCCGGTTCGTCAATTCCCGTTCCGAGGCCCATCGCAAAGTGGAACGCAGCATCATCGGCGCGATGAACTCGAGCCATGTCATGGAAGAGTTCACGCCGGGCACGCTGGTCATCACCCCCGGCGACCGGGAAGACATTATCCTGGCCGCGCTCTCGACCACCGCGCTCATGGAGCCGCACACCAAAGGACTCGTCGGCCTGGTGCTCTCCGGCGATATGCTGCCGCATCCCACCGTGCTCAATCTGATCGCGCAATCCGCGCTGCCCGTGATCGCCAGCCCGCTGGGCACCTACGCCGTGGCCAACGCCATTCACACGGCGACCATCAAAACGATGCCGGGCGACTTCGAAAAAATCCACCGGATTCAGGAGATGGTGGAGCAGTATATCAATGTGGACCGGTTGCTGGAAAAGATCGGCGTGCCGCCTGTGGTGTAGGAGGGCAATAGATACTCAATCTGCCCTCGTTCCCAAACTCCATTTGGGAACGAGGAATCCTACTAAAATCCTACACCCCGCCTTCTGCAAATCGCGCGACCGCTTTGCGCATGCGCGCGACGGTGCGCTCGCGGCCCAGCACTTCCATCATGTGGTAAAGGCTCGGGCCCACGGCGCGTCCGCTCACGGCGATGCGGGTGGGGTGGATGAGCTCCTTGTTTTTCCACCCCAACTCGGCGGCGGTGGCTTTCAGCGTGGCTTCGATGGCTTCCGGCGTCCACGTCTCGCTGGCTTCATAGCGGTCGGCCAGGGCGGTCAGTTTGTCGAGCGCACCGGGGACGCGGAACGCTTTCTCCACGGCTTCTTCTTCAAAAGCGAAATCTTCGGTGAAGAAGAAACTGATCCGGTCGGGGACTTCGTTGAGCTGCTTGGTCTTCTCTTTGACGACTGCCAACACAGCCTTGAGGGCTTCCGGGCTGCCGTAGTTGATGCCCGCTTTTTCGATGAACGGGAGGCTCAACTCAGTGAACCGTTCGAGGCTCATGCCGACGAGATACTGGACGTTGACCCAGTGGCATTTGTCGAGGTCAAACGCGGCGTTGCGGCGGTTGAGCTTGGGGAGATCGAAGAGCGCGGCGACTTCGGCGATGTCGATGATCTCGCGGTCGTCCTTGGGCGACCAGCCGAGCAAACAGAGGTAGTTGCGAACGGCTTCCGGGGCGTAGCCTTCCTCCATATACCCCGCGATGGACGCGCCCTGGTCGCGCTTGCTCATCTTTGAGCCGTCGCGGTTGAGGATGAGCGGGATGTGGGCAAAGCGCGGTGGCGTCGCGCCGAGCGCCTCGTACAGTTCGAGGTGTTTGGGGGTGTTGGAGAGGTGATCTTCGCCCCGGATGACGTGGGTCATCTTCATCTCGATGTCATCGACAACGTTGACGAAATGGAAAATCCAGCCGCCGTCGGGCCGCCGGATGGTGATGTCGGGATGGGTCTCGGGGTTGGTGAGATCGAACTCGATATGTCCGCACACGAGGTCGTCGAGCACGACGATTTTCCGATGCGAGCGGAACCGCCATGCGCCGCCGCTTTCGTAAAGGAAGCCGCCGTCCTTGAGTTGGTTGAAATAACGCAGGTAGACCTCCTCGCGTTCGCTCTGGAAATACGGGCCGCAGTCGCCGCCCTTGAACGGGCCTTCGTCCCAGTCGAGCCCGAGCCATTTCAAACCGTCGTAGATGGCCTGGGTCGCCTCGGCGGTATTGCGGGCTTTGTCGGTGTCTTCGATGCGCAGGATGAACGTGCCGCCGGTGTGCCGGGCGTAGAGCCAGTTGAAAAGCGCGGTGCGGGCGCCACCGACATGAAGGTAGCCGGTGGGCGAGGGGGCGAAGCGGACACGAACGTTGGAACTCATAGGAACTCACAACTGTGCACGACTTGCCGGGGAATTTCACTCCATTTTACGAGGTTTTTCTCTCGCTCAAGCGGACCGGGTTATCGCTCGAACTGGCACGCCTGATTGAGCGTCGGAGCATATCCCGCCTCCGCTGCGCGTTCCCAGAAAAGCGCGAGGCGGCGGTAGACGCCCTCCGGGCGGAAGGTATGGGGGCCGGGAACGAGATCGCGAGCGCCGTCGTAGGGCTGGCCATCGAGGATGCCCCGGACCGGCTTGCCCTCTGCCCAGAGAACGTAGCGGGCGGGGATTTCGACGCGAAACGGGATGCTCATGTCCGGGGCGGTTTGGTCCTTGGAAAGCATCCGGCCCGCCACGCGCACCTGGCCGACATTGAGATAATTTTCCATAATAAATAACCGGGTGTCTTCTTGATACCAGCGGTCCCTGTTCACGACGACGTGGACTTGCCTTTCCGCGAGCTCCTTTGGAATGGTGTCCTCAATGGTTTTGAGCTTCATCCGGCGAAACGTGAGCGGTTCGATCACGTAATAAAACGCGCGCTGCCGGAAGACGGATTCCCCTTTGAAGTCCATGACGCGCTCGCCGGGTTTGGTGAGTTGGAGAACTTCGTGGACGATTTCACGCTCGTCGCGGGTGCCATCGACAGATGGTGGGCGTCCGCCGAGCAAAAAAGCGATCTCGCCGACGGCAATAACCGCGAGGATCACGGTGCGCCTCGCCGCGAGGTTTGCGGTTTCGATGAGCCAGATCACCAGCGGCGCCGCGACGAGAGCCGCCACGGGATAGAACGGGAGGTAATCCTGACGCGTGATGAGGGCCCAAAAACTGTCCAGCGAGACATAATAAAGGCCGGCAAACAGGAAGAGAAAAACACGGCGGACAGTGAGGGCGGGGTTGGGAGAGCTTCGGGCGACGAGGCTCGCCAGATAAAGAAGCCCCGGGAGCGCGAGAGGAAAGGCGAGCCGTTTGGACCAGTGATGGACGTTGGCATCCACGGTCGGCATCATGTTGTGCTGAATGACGCAGTAATAGAATTCCTTCCAGCACCCTTGCGCGGCGAAAAAGCCGCAGACGATCGCCGGGACGATGAGCAGACCAGCAAAAATCAAAAGAGCGTGTTTGAGCCCGTGGATGAAAGCGGGCCGGTCGAAACGTCGCGCGCAAATTTGCGGAGCAGCTCCGGCAGCCATTGCGGAAACCGAGAGCAGCAGGCTTGTCTTCATCGAGGTGCAGCAGCAGAGGCCCAGCAGCAGTCCACCTGCGAAGGCCCGCTTGAATGTCAGCTTCCCGGTGAGCAGCACGGCCAGGGCACAGAGCCAGAGCGGCGCCCAGAGATTATCGGTGCGGTATTCCAGCGCGCAAAAAAACCACCACGGCAGGAGCGCGATGAAGACGGCGGCCCATAATCCCGCGCGCCGTGAGAAGAGCCGGCTTCCGATGTGCCACACCGCCCAGAGCGCCACAAACCAAAGCGGCACCATTGCAAAGCGCATGAAATCGAGGATATCCGCCCGCTCGCCGAGCGCCGCGACCAACGGAGAAAAGAGGAGGTGAAAGAGCGGCGTATGATTGTCAAAAAAATCGCGGTATTGCAGCAAACCCTGAGTCCACCCCCAGGTGGTGTGAAGATGCTGCGGCTCGTCGCTGTCGTAGCGGAACCGGAAAATGTAAAAGCAGCGCAACGCCAGCGCGGCCAGCAGCAGGACGGCAGCAGTCCAGCGTTCGGCACGGGGGATCGGCTTGGAACGCGCAGGGGGAGTTTTCGTGAGGGCTTCAGGGTGTCTATCCATGAGAGCGCAGCAGAATAGGGGGATTTCTTTACGAAATCCAGCGCGCAAGTGTGCTCGAAGCGCCAAAATTTGCCATTGCGCACGAAGCCCGTTCTTGAAATCATCGCGGGATGAAATGGATTTCGTCGTTTTTCTTGGCGGCGGTGGTTTGTCTGCTGGGTTGCGGTTGTGCTCACCGGGACGTTGAATGCGAGTTGTCCTACTGGCAGGTGGTGAGCACGGATGTCGAGGGGTGTTGGATTTCTGAATACATCGCCGAAGGGGATGTGACGCCCGTCTGTGACGGGTATCGTTTTCGGGCCGTTCAGCGGCGGACTTTCCGGCCTGTGACGCTGACTTACCGGTATCCGCTCGGACGCGATGTGAAGGCGCAAGCCCCTCATCTCATCGTCACTCCCACGTGCAAACCGCTTTGGCTGAAAATCACGGACCAATATATGCCGCCGCCGGATCAATGTCGGCCCACCAAGGCTTGCGGCCCGTGTTCAAAAACCGGAATTTACAGCAAATAAGCGACTCCCTACCGCAAGGCTTCGACGGCGTGACGGATTTCCTCCAGCGTCACGTCCGCAGAGACGAACGCCTCGCCCAGCCGGGGACAGAGGACAAACCGGACCTGGCCCTGGGCAAATTTCTTGTCCTTGAGCAGCGCGGCCATGAGCGATTCCGTGGAAATGTCTTCCGGCAACCGCAGTGGCAGTTGGAATCGGGCGAGGGCATCCAGAAGGAGTTGGCTTTCCTGCGGGGCGAGCCCCGCTTTGAGCACCGAAAGGCGGCACGCTGCGACCAGCCCGAGGCTGATCGCTTCCCCGTGCAGGAAGCGCCCATACCCGGCGGCGTTTTCGATGCCGTGGCCGACCGTATGGCCGAAGTTCAGCAGCGCGCGCAACCCCTGGGTCTCGTGTTCGTCTTCGGCCACGATGGCGGCTTTGATCTCCACGTTGCGCCGGATCACTTCTGCCATCGCGGCGGCTTCAAATTGCAGCTTCGGCACGCAAAGCGCTTCCAACAGCGAGCGGTCCCGGATGGCGGCGTGTTTGACGATCTCGGCAACCCCCTCGTTGAACTCGCGCGGCGGCAGCGTTTGCAGCGTGGTCACGTCGGCGAGCACGAGCCGGGGTTGGTGGAACGCCCCGATGAGATTTTTGCCATGCGCGGCGTTCACGCCGGTTTTGCCGCCCACCGCGCTGTCCACCTGCGCAATGACCGTGGTGGGGATTTGCACGAACGGCACGCCCCGGTAGTAAATGGCGGCAACGAACCCCGCCAAGTCGCCCACTACCCCGCCGCCCAAGGCGACCACCCACGCTTTGCGGTCGAGCCCGGCGGCGATCATCTCGTCGCAGACCTGCTCGACGACGGGCAGCGATTTGGACGCTTCGCCTGCGGGCACGGTGATGAGGGTGGGGAGGTAACCCGCCGCCGTCAAACTCGCGAGAACGCGCTCGCTGTAGAGGGGAGCCACGTTGCTATCGGTCACCACGGCGCAGCGCTTGCCGAGTTCCGAGCCGAGCTCGCTCGCCATCTGGCCAAGTTGCGAAAGAATGCCCGCGCCGATCAGGACACGGTAGGCGCGGCTGCCAAGCGGGACGGGGACGGATTGGATTTCGGAGCTCATGGAGGGCGCAAGCGGAACATAACCGGAAGCAAAGCACACGCCGAAAATCACGTTCCGCGCTTCCCAGGCTTGCCCTCGGCGCACCCACGGGCTAATCAATGAGTTCATATGCCGCTTACGCTGTTAAAAATCTCGTGTCCCGACCGGGTCGGCTTGCTCGCACGGCTCACCAGTTTTATCGCCTATCACGGCGGCAATTTGCTGGAGGTCAACCAGTTCACCGATCCGCTCGGCAAATGGTTCTTTGCCCGAATGGCGATTGATACGAAGAGCCTCGCGCTCGACAGCACGGCCTTGCACAAGGCGTTCGCCCCGTTGGCGGCGGATTTGAAAGGCGAATGGACGATCCGCGAGACGAAGCAGAAAATGCGCGTCGTGCTGATGGTTTCCAAGCTGGACCATTGTCTGGCCGATCTCCTTTGGCGCTGGCGTTCGGGCGAGCTGCCCATCGAAATCCCGCTCGTCCTCTCCAACCACGAAGACCTCAGGAGCGTCGTGGAACGCGAAGGCGTGCGTTTCGAATTCGTGCCCGTCACGCCCGAAACCAAGACCGCCGCGTTTGAAAAAATGGACTGCCTGTTTCGCGAAGCGCAGGCCGATCTCGTCGTGCTCGCGCGCTACATGCAGATTTTTCCAGAGGAACTCTGCAAACAATGGCACGGGCGGATCATCAACATCCACCACTCCTTCCTGCCGTCGTTTGCCGGGGCGAACCCGTACAAGCGGGCCTACGCTCGCGGCGTGAAGCTGATCGGAGCCACCTGCCATTACGCCACGGCGGACTTGGACGCGGGACCGATCATCGACCAAGAGGTGGTCCGCGTGGAACATTTCCACACGCCCGAAGATTTGCTGCGCCTGGGGCGCGACTGCGAGCGAATGGCGCTGGCGCGCGGCGTGCGTTACCACGTCGAAGACCGCGTGCTCATCCACGGCAACCGCTCGATCGTGTTCAGGGATTAGGCAGGGCTCGCGCTTCAGCTCCTGTGCGCGGGTGGAGATGGGTCTACGGCCTTCGCGCTGACCATGCGCGAATAGAGGAAGCATATTGCTTCACTATGAAAACGATTCAAATACTCAGCGTTGTAATGGCGGGTGTCTTGTCAGCAGGGGCCGTTTTTGCCCAGGAGCCCGATGCAGGAATGGCCTGCAATGCCATGATGCCCGGCATGATGGGCGCACACAAAGGCGAGATGATGCAGTGGCATCAGCAGATGATGGAGAAAATCAAAGCGCGCGATGCCGAACTCGACAAGCTCGTGCAGGAGATGAACGCCGCTTCCGGCGACAAGAAGGTGCACGCCATCGCCGCCATCATCAACAAAGTGATGGAAGAGCGCAAAGCGTGGCATGCCGAAATGGAGGCGCGCCACAAGAAGATGCTGGATTGGATGCAGAGCCAAAAAGGAATGAAGGCTGAACCGAGCCCGGCCATGACCCCGGTCGCTCCTTGATCCCGAGCCTCAGAAACTCCGAGGTGGATCGCTCGCGATGCGGGTGATCCATCTCTTGCTTTCCCGGTTTATTCAGTTTGCTCTTTCTCTTTGCGCGGTTTCGTGAGTTCCTTGGTTCCTAATGAATCAAGGCGTTCTACGCACTTTCAAACTGCTGGCGGCAATGGGGCTCGGGCTGGCGGTTCCCTCTGCGCACAGTTTCCAGTTCCTCATTCCCTACGCCATCGTGGCGATGCTCTTGCTGGCCTTCCTGGATATCCGGCCCGTCGGATTTCGCCGCCAACACGCCTATTTGCTGGTGGCGAACTGGAGCGTCGGCCTGCTCGCCTGGGCTGCGCTGATCCCGTTCGATAAACAGCTCGCGTTCGTGGCGCTGCTGATCGGATTAACACCCACCGCCACGGCCTCCGCCGTGGTGACCGGCATGTTGGGCGGACGGGTGGAATTTGTCGCCGGTTCCGTTCTGCTCACGAACGTCACCGCCGGGCTGCTCTTGCCAGTGGCCCTGCCATTGCTCATCGGGTCGCATTTTGCGATGGAAACCGCGCCTTTCCTGAAGCAAACGTTGTGCATCGTGCTTGGGCCGTTGGCGGTGGCGCAATGCCTTCGGGTCAGCGCTCCGGCGTGGGCGAAATCAATCCTTCGGTTTCGGCACTTTTCGTTTTATCTCTGGTTGGCCGTGCTGTTTCTGGTCACGGCAAACGCGGGGCATTTTTTGCGGGCTCAGTGGCACGCAGGCGGGAACCTGCTGCAAATTGCGCAAATCGCGCTGATTGCAGTGGTGCTTTGCGCGCTGAATTTTGCCTTGGGCTGGAAGCTCGGGGGCCCTGTTTTCAATCGCGAAGCCAGCCAGAGCTTGGGCCAGAAGAACACCATATTGACGATCTGGATCGCCCTGACCTACGTGAACCCGATGGTCGCGTTGGGGCCGACTTTTTACGTCCTGTGTCACAACACCTACAACGCGTGGCAACTGGCAAGGTGCCAGCCGACGAGGGCCGCCCAAAAAGATGGGGAGGGCGTCTCCCTGCCGTCCAGTTAGCAAACCCTTTTTTTGCAGGCGGGTGTTACCTTACGATGCCCCGCTCCGTGCTTCCCAAAAACTCCAGCAGGTGGCAGATCTCCGGGAGCGGCTTGAGCTTCTCGCGGATTTGCCCGGCAGCGGTTTTCACGTTGAGGTTCATCCGGTAGAGAATCCGGTAGGCTTCCTTAATCTCGTGGACGGTTTCCGCGCTGAAATCGCGCCGTTCCATGCCGACTTTGTTGATGCCGCGAATCTCCGCCGGGTTGCCGTCCGCGATCATGAACGGCGGGACATCCTGGACGATCTTCGTGCAGCCGCCGAGAATGGCGTGCCGGCCGATGCGGCAGAATTGATGGACGGCGGAGAGCCCGCCGATGATGACGTGGTCGCCGACCTGGACGTGGCCTCCCAGCGTGCCGTTGTTGGAGAAAATCACATCGTCGCCGACGATGCAGTCGTGGGCGATGTGGGCGTAAGCGAGGAAGTTGCCCCGGTTGCCGATGCGCGTCCAGTCGCCCGGCGCGGTGGCACGGTGGACGCTCACAAATTCGCGGAAACAGTTGTCGTCGCCGATCTCCACATACGTCGGCTCGGCTTTGTATTTGAGATCCTGCGTCTGCTGGGCGATGGAGCCGTAGGCGAAGAACCGGTTGTTGCGGCCGATCCGCGCGGGCCCGCAGATGGTGACGTGGTGTTGGAGCCAGCAACCGTCTCCCAGCGTGACGTCGGGGCCGATGATGCAATACGGGCCGACGGTGACGCCGGAACCAAGTTGCGCGGCGGGATCGACGATGGCGGTGGGATGAATCTGGGTCTCGGGCATGGAAGCGTTTGTTTATTCAGGCAGGAAACCAAACATCATGTCGCACTCCGATACAACCTCTTCGTTCACCATGCAGCGGCCTTTTGCCTTGGCGATGTTGCGCTTGCTTTTGGTCACCTCCACGTGGATGAAGAGCGTATCGCCGGGGAGAACCGGTTTGCGGAATTTGACGGCGTCGGTGCTCATGAAGTAGCCGATTCGGGCATTTGCGTTCTCGCCCTGCTGACGAAGGAACGCGATGCTGGCAACCTGCGCCATGGCTTCGATCTGGAGAACTCCCGGCATGACGGGATGGCCGGGAAAATGCCCCTGGAAGTAGGGCTCGTTGATCGTGACCGCCTTGACGCCGGTGCATTTGTTGCCATCAAAACTGACAACCCGGTCCACCATGAGGAAGGGATACCGGTGCGGCAGCAATTTCATCACGTCGTTGATGTCGAGCACGTCGCCGCCCTTCGGGGTGGTGGCAGGGGGGACCATCGCCATCAACTGCGCCTGGCGTTTGGTGAGCAGCTTGGCGAGCTCGGTGTTGGGGCCGTGGCCGGGTTTGACGGCGATCACGTGCCCCTTGATCCGGCGGCCAAACAGGGCGAGGTCGCCGACGATATCGAGGATCTTGTGCCGGGCGAACTCTTCTTTGAAACGCACCGGTTCCTTGCTCATCACGGAGTCGCCGCGCACGACGACCGCGTTTTCCAGGCTGCCGCCCTTGATGAGCCCTTTGTCCAGCAGCGGCTTGACGTCCTCGTAATAGACGAAGGTGCGGGCGGGGGCGATTTCCTTCTC
>JBAXCI010000055.1:0-11276 GCA_037141555.1 Verrucomicrobiota bacterium
ATCACGGCGAGGCGCTGGGTGAGGGCTTCCGTGTAGGTGATTTTGTCGTATTTGGTGGCGGTCGGGTCCTTGGCTGGGTCGGCGGTGTAGATGCCGTCAACTTTGGTCGCTTTCAGGATCACTTCCGCGCCAATTTCGCTCGCCCGCAGGGCGGCGGTTGTGTCGGTGGAGAAGAAAGGATTGCCGGTGCCCGCTACGAAAATCACGACGCGGCCCAGTTCCATGTGGCGCATGGCGCGCCGCCGGATGAACGGTTCGGCGACGTTCTTCATCTCGATGGCGGTCTGGACGCGGGTGGCGACCCCCTGGGCTTCCAGCGCGCTTTGCAGCGCCATGCCGTTGATGACGGTGGCGAGCATGCCCATGTAGTCGGCGGCGGTGCGTTCCATCCCTTTGTGGCTGGCGGCGAGGCCGCGCCAGATGTTGCCGCCTCCCACCACGACGGCGATCTCGACGCCCAGATCGTGCACTTCGCGGATCTGGCGCGCGATGTTGCTGGCGATCTTGGGCGAAATGGTGTCGCGGCTTCCGTGTTCTCTTAATGCTTCACCGCTGATTTTGAGGATGATCCTCTTATATTTCGGGCTCGGAGTAGGGTTTGACATTAAGTTCACAGTGAACACGAAGAGCCTCCTGTGCATCAAGTCTCAATTCAACTCCCTGCGCCGCGAGTCACTTTTTTCAACGCGGCACTTGTCTCGGCGGGGTTTCTCGGGCAAGGTTGAAGGCTCTTATGAGCAACAAACGGTCGGGTTGTCTATGGGTGGCTTTGGTGATTGTGCTTTGCCTCAGTTTACTGGTGAACGTGGCCCAGGTGGCGCGCAAAAACAAAACCTTCGGCGGGGAGTTGCAGGCGAAGTTGCGCAAGCCGACCCAGTTGGAGGAACGCGTGCTGCGAAGCGGCACCGGCAAGGAGCGCATCGTGGTGATCCCCGTGCGCGGCTTGATCAGTTCCAGCGTGGCTGGCCGCATCAGCGCGTCCATGGTGGAGGACATCAAGTTGCAGCTTCGCCAAGCGGAGGAGGATAAAAACGTGAAGGCTGTGGTGCTGGCCATCGACTCGCCCGGAGGCGAGGTGACGGCGTCGGATAACCTCTACAACGCAGTGCGCCGGGTCCGCGACGGCAGCAAAAAAAAGCCGGTGGTGGTTTCGATGGGGTCCATGGCGACCTCGGGCGGCTATTACACGGCGTGCGGCGGGAGCTATCTCATGGCGAACCCCACGACGTTCACCGGCTCCATCGGCGTGATCATCCAGTCGCTGCGCTATGACGAGTTGCTCAATAAGATCGGGGTCGCCCCGGTGACCTTCAAGAGCGGGGCGTTCAAGGATATGTTGAGCGGCACCCGCGAAATGACGCCCGAGGAGAAAGCCTACATCCAGAAGCTCGTGATGCAGACCTACGGGATTTTTGTCGGCGTGGTGGCCAAAGAGCGGCATCTCGACGAGGCGCAATTGCGTTCGGGCATCGCCGATGGCCGCGTGGTTTCGGGAACCGACGCGCTGGAGGCGAAGCTCGTGGATGGACTTGGGGAGATCGAGGACGCCTACCAAAAGGCGAAAGAGTTGGCCGGAGCTCCCAACGCGACGATCATCGCCTACGAGGCGCAGTTTAGTTTCAGCCGCATTTTCCAATACCTCGGGAGCGAGGAAAGCTCGGGGAAAGTGGAGATCAACGTGACGCAGAAGCTGCTTCCCGCCCTGGAACCTGGCCGCGCCTATTGGCTGCCGGGCTTTTACGCCCCTTAAGCCATGATTGCGATGGACTGGGGGAAGGGAGCGTTCGCGTTGCTGCTTGTCGCGGCGATCGTCTCGCTTTGCGTCGGGATCTACGCGCGCTTGCTGGCGTCGGTCCGGGCGGGGCGCGGCAAGGTTTGGTCGGCCCCGCTGGGCTTGCCCGATTTACTGGTCTCGGGAGTGCTCGCGAGTTGGTTGGGAGCGATGGCGGTCTCCGGTTTTTTGCGCGCCGAACCCGCGACACCGCTGACAGCTAGAGCCCTCGTCGATAGCGCGGCTTTGTTCGTGGCCATTGTGGGCGTTATTTCGGTTTTTCTTCAGGCGCGGCAAATCCCGGTATCACGGCTTTTTGGGCTGCGCCCCGCGAACCTCCTTTCGTTGCTCAAACGCGGCTTGGGGCTTTTTATCGCGTCACTCCCGCTCGTGCTTTTTTGCGTCGCAGTGGTGCATCTGGTCGTGGGCCAAGAGATGGAGATGCAGGAGATTGCCAAGTATATTCTCGACGCCGCGCGGCATGCGGATTGGAGCCGGTTCCTGCTCGCGGCGGGAGTCGCGGCGGTAGTCGCTCCGGCGACGGAGGAATTTCTTTTTCGCGGCTATTTTTATGGCGTGCTCCGGCGTTATGTCGGGGTGATTCCCGCGATGCTGCTTACCTCGCTGCTCTTTGCCGCGATTCACATGAACGGCCCGGTGTTCCTCCCGCTCTTTGTATTGGCGGTGTGCCTCACGCTGGCCTACGAAGCGACAGGGTCGCTGTGGGTGCCGATGTTGATGCACGCGCTTTTTAACGGCGTCATGATCGGGATGATGTTCTATACTGCCCAACATCCATGAAGTTATCCGATCTCGGCGAAGAGGCTCTGGTGGCGCGGTTGACGCGTGATTTGCCCCGCAATACCTCGTTGCTCGTGGGGCCGGGAGACGACTGCGCCGTGGTGGGGCGGCGCTCCGACGCCCTCTGGACGCTGCTCAAGACGGATTGCGTGATCGAGGGCGTCCATTTCACCGGGGATACCGATTTCGCCCGCGTCGGCTGGAAGGCGCTGGCCCGCAACGTGAGCGACATCGCGGCGATGGGCGGGGAGCCGCAACAGGCGCTCATCACGGTGGCGTTGCCGCCGGAGCTGGACGTGGCGAAGGCCGACGCGCTTTACGCGGGGCTGCGGCAGTGTGCGCGGAAGTTCCGCGTATCGATTGCCGGGGGCGAGACGGCGCGCAGCCCGGGGCCGGTCTTTGTCTCCGTCGCGCTCACGGGAAAAGTGGAACGAGGGCGGTGCGTGACGCGCTCGGGCGGCAAACCCGGCGACGTGCTGTTTGTCACGGGGCGCTTGGGCGGATCGTTCGCGGGCAAACATCTTGATTTCACGCCGCGACTCCGCGAGGCGCGCTGGCTCACGGAACATTTCCGGCTGCACGCCATGATGGACCTGAGCGACGGCCTCGGGGCCGATCTCCCGCGTCTGGCAAAGGCGAGCGGTTGCGGCTTCGAGTTGGGCGAACTGCCCTGCACGCCGGGCTCTTCCCGGGAAGACGCGTTGAGCGACGGCGAGGACTTCGAGTTGCTCTTCGCGGTCCATCCCAAAGAAGCGGCGCGGATCGAGAAGGCGTGGCCTTTTCGCAATTTGCCATTGACGCGGGTGGGCATTTTAACCGCCAATACCACCCATTCACCCGTTCATGGCTTCGATCATTTCGCATAATCCGCAAGAGACCTTTGAGCTTGGCAAGCAATTCGCCGGGCCGTTGCGCCGTGGCGACGTGCTGGCTTTGGAAGGCGATCTCGGTGCCGGGAAAACGCAGTTCGCAAAAGGGCTCGCCGCCGGGCTCGGCGTGGAGAGCGATGTCACCAGCCCGACCTTTACCCTTATCCACGAATATCCCGGCGGTCGGCTGCCGCTCTTCCACATCGACCTCTACCGGCTGGAGGGCGAAGACGAAGTGCTCGGGATCGGCCTCGACGAATACCTCGACGGCGACGGCGTGACGGTGATCGAGTGGGCCGACAAATTTGCCGCGCTCATGCCAAAGGGCGTGCGTTGGATTCGCTTTCGCGTGCTGGAGGGCGACGATCGGGAGATTACGCTATGACCATACTTGCCATTGAAACCTCCACGCACCAGGGAAGCGTCGCGGTCTTGCACGAGGGGCGGATCGTCTTCTCCGAATCGTGCGGCGCCGGCCGCAGCCACAGTTCGCTGCTCTTTGCCGTGCTGGAACGGGCGTTGCAGGCCGTGCCGGAACCGGCGCGGATCGACCAGATCGCCGTGGGGCTCGGGCCGGGTTCGTATGCCGGGGTGCGCATCGCGATCTCCGCCGCGACGGGGCTCGCGCTGTCCACGGGAGCGGAGCTGGTAGGACTGCCTTCCATCGCGGCGTTGGGCGAGGGGGAATACGTCGCCTTGGGAGATGCCCGGCGCGAAACCTATTACTTTGCACGTGTGCGCGACGGCGAATGCGTCGAAGGCCCGGTGCTGCTTTCTGCCGAAGAATTGGCGCAAAAGCTCGCGGGGTGTTCCGTCCCGGTGCTCGCCTCGGAGGAAATCGCCGCGGTGATTCCTGCGGCCATCGAGTTCTGCTATCCGTGCGCGGAGCGGCTCGCCAAGCTGGCGGCGGAAGCTCGATCCATCACGGCGCGCGGCGATTTGGAGCCGATCTATCTGCGCGAGGCGCACATCACCGTGGCGAAGAAAAAGGAGTAGTCTCACGCAAAGCCGCAAAGGCGCGAAGAAAAGAGGAATCTTCTGTCCTTTGCGACTTTGCGGCTTTGCGTGAGTTTCTTCGGGTAAAATTCCCCTTTTTCTCAACCCCTCATTCCTGTTACGGTTTGCGGTTCAGTGAAAATCCTTCGCCCGCCTTCTTCCGCTGCGCGCGCTTGCCGCAGTCTTCCGCGTCCTCTCGTGCTGGTGCCGACCATGGGAGCCCTCCATGAGGGACATCTCTCTTTGATCCGCCGCGCCAGGCAACTCGCCGGACCCAAGGGAACCGTGGCTGTCAGTATCTTTGTGAATCCGACCCAGTTCGGACCCAGGGAGGATTTGTCGCGTTACCCGCGCCCCATCGCCGAGGACATCGCCAAGTGCCGCAAAGAGGGAGTTGACCTGCTCTTTCTTCCCGAGGCGGAGGGATTCTATGCGCCCGATCACTCGACGTGGGTGGACGAATCGCTGCTGAGCGGAGGGCTCTGCGGTGCGGCCCGTCCGGGGCATTTCCGAGGCGTTTGCACGGTGGTCGCAAAACTCTTCAACCTGATCGGGCCGGACCTTGCGGTGTTCGGCAAGAAGGACGCCCAGCAGCTCGCCATCATTCGCCGCATGGTGCGGGATTTGAATTTCCAGATCAAGATCATCGGCATGGAAACCCATCGCGAACCCGACGGCTTGGCGATGAGCTCCCGCAACCAGTATCTCTCCAGTGAAGAGCGCGCCCAAGCGCCTGTGCTGCGCCGTGCATTGGTGGAGGCGAAGGCAGCGGGAGCCAGTCCCGCCAAGTTGCGGGCGCGTGTGGTGAAGATTATTGAGAGCGCGCCGCTGGCCCGGATCGATTACGTGGAGGTGGTCGATGCCGAAACGCTGGGCAAGCCGACTCCGCAATCCCGCAAACTCTTGATCGCGGTCGCGGTGGCGTTGGGCAAAACGCGTTTGATCGACAACATCGAAATTTCCCTCAAATGAAAACGTACGATTTCGTAGTGCTTGGCAGCGGGATTGCGGGCCTGAGTTTTGCGCTCAAAGCCGCGCGGCATGGCAGCGTTGCGCTCATCACCAAGCGTTCCGGCGAGGACTCCAATACCGCCTACGCCCAGGGCGGCGTGGCGTGCGTTACGAGCGGCGAAGACTCTTTTGATTTGCACGTGCGCGACACGCTCACGGCCGGCGCGGGACTTTGCAACGAGGCGGTCGTGCGGACGATTGTCACCGAGGGGCCCGCTCGCATCCAGGAGTTGATGCAACTAGGGGTCCATTTCGACGAACGCGATTTGGAAGGAGGCGAGCGGGAGCTGGACCTCGGGCGCGAGGGCGGCCACTCCAAACGCCGGGTCTTGCACGCGCGCGATGCAACCGGGCGCGAGATCGAGCAGTCACTCTTGCGCGCCGCCCAAGCCTCTCCGCGCATCGACCTGCTGGAGAACCACATGGCGGTGGATCTGCTCACCACGGGCAAACTCGGCTTCGCCATGGAAGACCGTTGCGTGGGGGTGTACGTTCTCGACGAAATGACCGGCGCGGTGGAGACCTTCCGCACGGATCGCCTCATTCTCGCCACCGGCGGCTGCGGCAAAGTCTATCTCTACACCACGAACCCAACCGTCGCGACCGGCGACGGCGTGGCCATGGCGTGGCGGGCCGGGGCGACCATCGCCAACATGGAGTTCATCCAGTTTCACCCGACCTGCCTGTACCACCCGGCGGGCAGTTCGTTTCTCATCAGCGAAGCCGTGCGCGGCGAGGGTGGGCGGCTCGTGGATCGCAAGGGGCGCGAGTTCATGGCGAAATATCACCCGATGGGGGCGCTTGCGCCGCGTGACATCGTGGCGCGGGCCATCGACGCCGAGATGAAGCGGACCGGCGCGCCGTGCGTTTACCTGGACATCAGCCACAAGCCCGCGGAGTTTGTGCGGGAACGCTTCCCGAACATCTACGAGACCTGTCTGAAGCTGGGCATCGACATTACCCAAGCGCCCATCCCGGTCGTTCCCGCCGCGCACTACCAATGCGGCGGCGTCCTGACCGACGCCAACGGGGCGACCAGCCTGCGCGGTCTCTATGCCATTGGAGAAGTGGCCTGCACGGGCTTGCATGGGGCGAACCGGCTTGCCAGCAACTCGCTGCTGGAAGCCGTGGTCGTCGCGCACCGGGCGATAGCGCATGTCCTTGTGGACATCCCTTTCAACGGCCATCCGCCGCACGATTTGAAACTCCCCGAATGGGTGAGCGGCGACGCGCACGACGTGGACGAAATGGTGGTGATTTACCACAACTGGGACGAGATTCGCCGTCTCATGTGGGATTACGTCGGGATCGTGCGCACCGACAAACGGCTCAAGCGCGCCAGCACCCGATTGCGGAGTCTGCTGCGGGAAATTCAGGAATACTATTGGGATTTCAAGGTCAACACCGACCTCCTGGAACTCCGCAACCTGGCGACCGTGGCGGCGCTCATCGTCGATTGCGCCCTGCTGCGCAAAGAGAGCCGCGGGCTGCATTACACCCTCGACTACCCGGAAACCGACGACCGGCACTGGCTCCGCAACACGGAAGTGCACTGGTTTTAGAGCCTTCACGTCCGGCGCACGCCCCCGCCGCGTAACCTCGGAGGGATGCGTTACAAAAATCCGGTTTTTGCCGAGTACTTTGCCGACCCATACGTGTGGAGGGTGGGGAAGGAATATTTTGCGGTTGGCACCGGCAAAGAGGAAGCGGGTGGCGTGGACGAAACCGCAGGCTGGGTCTTTCCGCTTCTGCATTCGCGCGATCTGCTAAATTGGGAAAGAGTGGGGGAGGCGCTGGAGCGGCCCGATCCTGCCTTGGGCAACACGTACTGGGCTCCCGAAGTGGCGGTCCAGAACGGGTTTCACTGGATGTACTACTCGATAGGTTTTAGCGACAAGGACCACCAGATCCGCGCGGCGATTGCAACCGAGCCGATGGGGCCTTACCGGGACGCGGCGGCAAACCCGCTGGTGGCGCCATCGGATTTGCCGTTCGCAATCGATCCGCACCCGTTTCGCGATGACGACGGAGCATGGTATCTGTTCTACGCGCGCGATTTTCTCGATTCGGACGGAGGCGTTCGGGCGGGAACGGCGCTCATGGTGGATCGGCTCAAAACAATGGACAAGGTGGCGGGCAAACCTCGTGTAGTGTTGCGCGCCCGCAATGACTGGCAGCGATTCATGTCCCAGCGGCCCATGTATGGCGGCATCTACGATTGGCACACGCTGGAAGGGCCGTGCGTGGTAAAACATGAGGGACGCTATTACTGTTTCTACAGCGGAGGGCGCTGGGAGACGGACACTTACGGGGTGGATTACGCAGTGGCGGATCATGTGTTGGGGCCGTATTGCGATGCGGGGAACGAAGCAGGGCCGCGCGTTTTGAAGACGGTGCCTGGAAAAGTGCTGGGACCCGGGCACAACAGCATTGTTACAGGGCCGGATGGGGAAGATTACCTGGCCTACCATGCCTGGGATGCCGCAATGACCGGGCGGCGCTTGTGCATCGACCGGCTGGAGTGGACGCCGGACGGGCCGCGTTCCAAGGTGACGTTTTGATGTTCCGCGAGGCGTAGTCCCAAAGCGGCGCAGGGGCGCACGCAGTCCAAAACGCTGGCGCGAATCGGCTGGCGCATTGATTTTCGCGGCAGCGTTTTGGACTGCGGTGGCTTGACACCGCTTTCGAGCACAGCCTGGCAATTACCCGAGCCCCCGGCACTTTCCCTTCTTTGCGTCTTTGCGTCTTTGCGTGAGGTCATCTAGTCTCTTCGCGATGAACCGTCGCGAATTGCCGATTTTTGAACTCGAAAGCGCGCTCGTTGCCGCCTTGGCGCGGGATGCGCGGCTGGTGTTGCAAGCGCCCACGGGCTCAGGCAAATCGACGCAGGTTCCGCAGATGCTCCTGGATAACGGGCTGCTGGGCGACGGCGAGGTGGTGGTGTTGCAGCCGCGCCGACTCGCCACCCGGATGCTCTCCGCGCGCGTAGCCCAGGAACGCGGCTGCCGGTTGGGCGATGAAGTCGGTTTCCAAATCCGCTTTGACAAGGTGACCTCGGCCAAAACGCGCATCCGGTTTGTCACCGAAGGGGTGCTCTTGCGCCAGATGTTGAACGACCCCGGCCTGCGCGGCGTCTCGGCGATTCTCTTCGATGAATTCCACGAGCGGCATCTCTATGGGGACATCACGCTCGCACGCGCGCTCGATTTGCAAGCCACCCGGCGGCCCGATCTGAAACTTGTGGTGATGTCTGCAACGCTCGATACCGCTGGGCTGGAACGCTATCTCGCGCCGTGCGCCACGCTGCAAAGCGAGGGGCGGACGCACCCCGTCGAGATCCAGTATTTGCAGCGGGCCGTGCGCCCGGATCAAACCATGGTGTGGGATCTTGCGGCGGACGAATTGGAGCGGCTCGCGCCATGCACCGAAGGCGACGTGCTTGTGTTCATGCCGGGAGCTTACGAGATTTCGCGCACCATCGGAACGATTCGCAACTCGCGCGTCGGGAGTCAGTTCGTGGTGCTGCCGCTGCACGGCGAACTGCCCGTGGCCGACCAGGACGCCGCCGTGGCGCGCTATCCCAAACGCAAAGTGATCGTTTCAACCAACGTGGCCGAGACTTCGCTGACGATTGATGGCGTGCGCGTGGTGATCGACGCCGGACTCGCGCGCATCGCCCGGTTTGACCCCTATCGCGGGATCAACACGCTGCTGGTGGAGAAGGTTTCGCGGGCATCCGCCGAGCAACGCGCGGGCCGCGCGGGCCGCACCGCGCCAGGCGTGGCGCTGCGGCTTTGGACGGAGCGCGAACACCTCGAACGTGCCGCGCAGGAGTTGCCGGAGGTGAAGCGGCTCGATCTCGCGGAAGTCGTTCTCACCCTGAAAGCAAGCGGCGTGGACGACGTCGCGGCGTTCCGCTGGCTGGAAGCCCCGGAGCCGCGTTCGCTGGACCGCGCGGAGACGCTCTTGCGCGATTTGGGGGCGCTCGATGACGCAACGGGGATCATCACCGACCTGGGCCGACGGATGCTGGCGTTCCCGCTGCATCCGCGTTACGCGCGCATGTTGCTGGCTGCGGAAGACTACGGGTGTGTGCGCGAAGTGGCGCTCGTCGCGGCGCTCACGCAAGGCCGCAACCTGCTCCGGCGCGGCGGCAACGACACCGACGATGCCCGCGAACGAGCGCTGGGCGAAGTTCACGGTTCGGATTTGTTTTTGATGATGCGCGCCTGGCAGATGGCAAGCGGCAGTGGCGACATCGCGCGCTCGCTCGGCGTAAACGGGATCGCCGCGCGCGAAGCGGGGCAACTCTGCGAGCAGTTTTTGAAAATCGCGAAATCCGAGGGGCTCGCAATTTCTGACCGCACAGACCCGGAGGTTTCCACCGACGAGGCCGTGGCGAAATGCGTGCTGGCAGGTTTTCCCGATCAAGTGGCCGTCCGGCTCGACTCAGGCACGCTGCGTTGCGCGCTGGTTCACGGTCGGCGGGGTGTGCTCGCGCGGGAAAGCGTGGTGCGCGCCGCGCCGCTTTTTGTCGCGGGTGAAGTGCGGGAAATCAGCGGCAAGGACGGCGTGCAAACGCTGCTTTCAATGGCCACTGCGATCCGCGAAGAATGGCTGCGCGAGCTTTTTCCAGATGCGTTTTCCGAACACGTCGAGGCGTTTTACGAAAAGACATTGCGCCGCGTGATGGCGCGCCGCGAATCGCGCTTTCGCGACCTCGTGCTTGCAACAGGGCACACCGATAAAGTGCCGCCCAGCGAGGCTGCGGCCTTGCTAGCCCGCGAGGTGATTTCGGGCAACTGCCCGCTGGAAAACTGGGATCACGCCGTGGATCAATGGATCGTCCGGCTCAACCGGCTGCGCGAATGGATGCCCGAGCTGGAGCTCCCCGCGCTCGGGCCGGAAGACCGCGCGGCCTTGATCGAACAGCTCTGCTACGGCGCGGCGACCTACAAAGAAATCAAAGAGCGCGCCGTCTGGCCGGTGGTTAAATCGTGGCTCAGTCCGCAGCAGGAAGCGATGCTGGAAAAATACGCTCCAGAACGCCTGGAGATGCCCAACGCGCGCAAATTCAAGATCGCCTACGACCCCGTGGGCCCGCCCACCATCGCCGTGCGCATCCAGGATTTATACGGCGTGGAGCAGAGTCTTCTCATCGCGGCGGGACGGGTGCCGGTGACGATCCAAGTGCTCGCGCCCAACCACAGACCGATCCAGGTCACGCAAAACCTGGCGACCTTCTGGCGCGAATCGTATCCCAAGATCAAACAGGAATTGCAGCGGCGCTACCCGCGGCATGTTTGGAAGTAGGATTGAAAGTTCACTTCCCCTCGGGCCTGACCACCGCCAGCACCGACGGCGCTTCGCTGAAGAGTTTCCGGGCCACCGCGCGCACGTCGAGTAGCGTGATGGCTTCGATGCGGGCGCGCAGGCGGGTGTATTCGTCGAAGCCGAGCCCGTATAACTCGTCCAGTGCGCAGGCGTGGGCAAAGGCGTCGTTGCTTTGGTTGCGCATCGCTTCCTGGCCGAGCAGCTTCGCTTTGGAACGCGCAAGTTCTTCCGGCGTGAGGCCATCGGTGGCGAGTATGTGGATCTCGTCCAGGAACTCGGCTTTGACCGCTTCGACTTTGGCCGGGTCGGTGCCTAGATAAAAGATGAACGGCCCCGGAACGAGCCCCGCGACTTGGCTTGCGCCCACGAAGTAGGCGAGCCCGAGTTTTTCCCGGATGCGCACAAAAAACCGGGAACCGAGGTCGCTGCATGCTTCTTCGATGAGTTCGAGCGCGTAGCGGTCGGGGCTGAACAGGTCGAGGCCTCGAAATCCG
>JBAXCI010000056.1:0-11122 GCA_037141555.1 Verrucomicrobiota bacterium
TGAAGCTGGGAGCCGCAATCGCACCGCAGGGAGCCAAAGACGTCGCCGGTGAGGCATTCGCTGTGGACGCGGACGAGCGTGGGTTTTTCCGGGTCGATGTCGCCTTTCACCAGCGCAAGATGGTGCGCGTCATCCACGATCGAGCGGTACATGTGCAGATCGAAATCGCCGTAATCGGTCGGGAGCTTGATGACCTGTTCGCGCTCGATGAGCCGCTCGTTTTTGCGGCGGTAGGCGATGAGATCCTCGATGGTTGCGATTTTGAGCCCGTGCTTTTCCTTGAAAGCCATCAGCTCGGGCATACGGGCCATCGTTCCATCGTCGTGCATGATTTCGCAGATGACCCCGGCGGGTTGCAGCCCTGCGAGTTGGGCGAGATCGACGGCGGCTTCGGTGTGGCCCGCGCGTTGGAGAACGCCTCCTTCTTTGGCCTGGAGCGGGAAGACGTGCCCCGGCTGGACGAGAGCCTGCGGTGTGGCCTGCGGATCGACCAATACGCGAATGGTCGCGGCCCGGTCTGCGGCGCTGATGCCGGTGGTGACCCCCGCTGCGGCATCGACGGAGACGGTGAAGGCGGTCTTCTGGCTCTCGCGGTTTTCCAGCACCATGCGTTGGAGGCCGAGATCCTGGGCGCGGTGGTGGGTGATCGGCGCGCAGACGAGGCCGCGCGCGTGCATCACCATGAAATTGATGGCTTCCGGGGTGACTTTCTCGGCGGCCAGAACGAGATCGCCCTCGTTTTCGCGGCTCGGATCGTCGGTGATAATGACCATCTTGCCCTCGCGAATGTCCGCGATGACTTCTTCAATTGTGTTAAACGGCGGCTTCATCGAACCATTATCCTTAACGCCGAACGCCGGGGATTGCCAGAGAAGAAGATGATAGAGGGGGAGAGAGGATAGATTATAGACGGTTTTCGGCGGCAGGGGAGCCTCTATAATCTCCACTCTCTATAGTCTATGATCTCTCCCTACGGCCCGAAGCCGCGCGGGCGGTGGAAGGTGATGAGCGGTTCTCCCATGAGCGGGCGTTCGTCGATTCCAAAGAACGCGCCCAAGGTGGCTGCGACGTCGGCGAAGGTTTCGCGCACGCCGAGCGGGGCGTTGCGCCCGCCATAACGGACGAGGACGGGGACTTCCTGGCGGGGGGAATCCGGGGCAAGCATGGCGGGGTCGCTGCCGTTGGAGCCGGTGATGATGAGCAGGTCGTCGCTTTCGATTTGTTCCAAAAATCCCGCAAGCCAGGCGTCGAAGCTTTCCTGCGCGCGGGCAAATTCAGCCATTCCGGCGTTCGCGAGGTTCCCCGAATCCACGCAGATGATCCCGTTCTGCGGGGAATTCCAGAGCCGCTCAACGGTTCGCAGGCTCTCGGCAAAAGAGGCGCTCGGATACGCCCGGGTGATGCCGCTGCGCGCAAACGCCTCGTTGACCGTCCCGACAGCCACGACGGGCAAGCCTTTGTCGGAGATCGCGTTGAGAATGGTGCGCGGGGGCACCATGGAAAACGTGAGCGCCTCGCAGGCCGGTTTCCAGGCGCCGGGTTTGCCCGCAAGCAACTGGCCGGTGACGCGGGCGATGCGCCAGGCGTCGCACTGTTCGCGGGCGAGGCGGCAGAGGCGCGCCAGACGCGTGGGCGGCAGGGTGGATTCGTGGGCGGCGATGTGCAGGGTGGAGTCGGCGCTGAACGTCAGGATCGGGCTGCCGGTCCGCAGGTGTTCTTTGCGGAGGGCATCGAGTGCGCCCGGCTCGTTGAGCAGAGGGGCGTCGCCGGTGGGGTTCAGCAAAAACTCGGTCCCGCTGCTGGCGAGGGCGGCAGTGATTTCCTGCCGGGCTTGTTGTGCGGCGATGAACGGGCAGGTGGGGATCACCCCGGCCAGTTCCCAAAGGCCGCTCAGGGCATCCGCGCCTGCGGAGCGCTGGATCATGCGCCCATAGCTGGCGGCGCAATGTTGCGCGGGCGGGTCAAACACGCGGCCTTTGATGATCTCGCCCAGCCCGAGGGAAAAAAGCGTCGGCAGTTCCAGGTCGGGAGCATTGTGGAAGAGTTGGCCAAGAGAGCCCGAGACCGGAGTTCCCGCGCCTTCTGCGGTGTTGCCGACGGCAAGGTGGTCGATGACGAGGAGAAGGGCGCGCATGATGGAGAAGGTTAGGGCTGATCCTAATGGCGCCAGAGGGAAAGCGCAAGGGGGTGGAAATCGGGGGTGCAATCCGGCCCAGACCGTGCTAAGGTCCCAACGTGAAGTCTTTTAGCCTTCGCATCAAATTGACGGCGTTGATCGTGCTGGCGTTTCTGCCAGTGGTGGTGCTGGAGGTGAACACCGCGAGGGAGCAGGAACGGCGCGCGGCCGAAAACGCCAAGCAGGAGGCGATGCGTTTGTCGCGGCTTTGCGCCAGCAATCAGCAGGCTTTGATCGATTCGGTGCGCCAGCTTCTGATGGTATTATCCCAGAGCGAGACTGTTCAGCGGCAGTACAGCGGGGAATGCCAGGTGCTATTCCAAAAACTGCTGAAAGAAAACCCGATGTTCGCGATAGTGGGGTCCTTGGATGCCAACGGGAACGTCATTTGCAGCGCCCCGGCCGTTCGCGAGCCGACCAACCTGGCTGACCGCGCTTTTTTTAAACGGGCCATGGCGTGGCAAGGCTTCGTTCTCGGCGATTTCGTTCAAGGGCAGATCACCGGCAAACCGACGCTCCATATGGCGCGCCCCGTTTTCAACGAGGCGGGGATCGTGACGGGGGTCGTGTACTTGGGCATTGACCTGAAGGCGATGAGCGAATTCGTGACCCGGGTGCCGCTCCCTCCCGGCGGATCAATGTCCATGATCGGCCCCGACGATGTATTCCTGATCCGCTACCCCGACCCGGACCAGTGGATCGGCAAACCTTCCCAGCCCGGTTTGACACGCAACGCGGTTTTGCCCAACACGACCGAAGGCATTGTGGAAGCGGTGGGGGTGGACAAACAGGAGCGCATCTACGCGATCAGCCGCATCGATGCGCCGGGGATAGGGGCTCTCTATGTGAGCGTCGGGGTTTCCAGAAAAGAGGCTTACGCGCCATTCCGTAAAGAGACCCGCGACCAACTCCTCATGGTGGCGGGGATCGCTTCGCTGGCCATGTTTGCGGCGTGGATGTTGGGGAGCAATGCCATCGTGCATCCGGCGCGGCATCTTGCGGGAGTGGCGCGCGCGTTGAGCGCGGGGCATCTCGCGGTCCGCAGCACGTTGCGGGGCGGCGAGTTTGGCGAAATAGGCGAGGCGTTCAACCAGATGGCCGAGACTCTCTCGCGGCGCATCGCCGAACTCAACGAAGCCCAGGACGGGTTGCGCCGCGCCCATGACGAACTGGAGTTGCGAGTGGAAGAACGCACCCAGGAACTCCACCGTGCCCGCGCCCGTTTGGTGGACGCCATCGAGACGCTCGATTCCGGTTTCGTGATGTTTGGGCCGGACAAACGGCTCGTCATTTGCAACCAGACATTCCGCACCATGTTCGGCATCTGCGCCGACGTGATCCAGCCGGGGGTCGCGTTCGACGACATATTCCACGAATTCGTGCGCCGGGGCGGTCTCATCAACGGTGTGGACAACATGGAGCAATGGGTGGCGGAACGCGTCGCTCTCTTCCGCCAGGCGGATAGTCGCGAATTTGACGAGAAGCTCAATGGGCGCTGGATTCGAGTCAGCGATCACCGGATGCGCGACGGGGGCGTGGTCTCGTTGCGGACCGACGTCACCAACCTCAAGGAAATCCAGGAAACCCTCATCCTGCGCGACCGGGCCATCGCCGCCGTGGTCAGCGGAGTGGTCATTACCGACCCGTGCCAGCCGGACAACCCGATTGTCGACGTGAACCCCGCTTTTGAACGGATGACCGGCTATTCCAAAGAGGAGGCCGTGGGACGCAACTGCCGGTTTTTGCAGGGGCCGGAGAGCGATGAGGAGGCCATCGCCATCATTCGCAACGCCACCAGCCAAGTGCGCGACTGCCAGGCCGTGATCCGCAATTACCGCAAGGACGGCACCCCATTCTGGAACGAAATCAAGATCACCCCCGTGCGCGATTCCTCCACGGGAAAGCTCATTCATTTTGTGGGCGTTTTGACGGATGTGACCGAGCGGATCGAATCTCAAAAAGCGCTGGAGCGCGTCCTGGACGAGTTGCATCGCTCCAACCAGGAACTGGAGCAATTCGCCTACATGGTTTCCCACGATCTTCAGGAACCGCTTCGGATGGTGGCCAGCTACACCCAACTGCTGGCGCGCCGTTACAAGGATCAACTCGACCAGGGAGCCCATGAATTCATCGGCTACGCGGTGGACGGCGCGCAACGGATGCAGGGGTTCATTCAGGACCTTTTGCAATATTCCCGGGTCGGGACGCAGGGACGGCCCTTCGAGTGGCTCGATGTCGGCCAGATCGTCCGGCAGGCGCTCGACAACCTCCGGTTCGCCATCGAAGAGAAAGGGGCCCAGGTTGCTTGCGGCGATCTGCCGAAATTGGAGGCCGATCCAGTGCAACTCGGCCAGCTTTTCCAGAACTTGATCGGGAACGCCTTGAAGTTTGCCGGAACGGAGGCGGTGCGGATCGAAATCGCGGCCACCCAGCGGGACGGCGCATGGGAGTTCAGCGTCCGGGACAACGGCATCGGCATCGAACCGCAGGATGCGGAGCGCATTTTCGTCATATTCCAGCGGCTGCACACGCGCCAGGAATACACCGGGACCGGGATCGGGCTGGCGATCTGCAAACGCATCGTCGAACGCCACGGAGGCCGGATCTGGGTGGAATCGGAAGTGGGCAAGGGCGCGACTTTTTATTTTACCATCCCGGAACGCCATGAGGAACGCTCTTCCCCGATTCCCATCTAAATGGAGACGAAAGAGGATCAGGAACTCAGGAAATCAGGAGAAGAGATTGGTCACAAAAAACCGTCCGCAGATGCTTTCTCTGCTTTTTTCCTGATTTCCTGAGTTCCTGATGAAATCCTGATTCAGCCATTGCATCCCATGCCGGTTCAAAGGAGAATAAAACCATGCCAGGGAGCCAACCAGTAACGGCACAGCCAACCCTTCGGGTTTTGCTCGTGGAGGATAACCCGGGCGATGCGCGGCTTATCCAGGAATTGCTTCTGGAAGCCAAGGGCGGCCGGTTTGAGACGGAGGTGGCCAGCCGGCTTTCCGAGGCCATGCAGCGACTGGACGGTGGCAATTTCCAGCTGCTGCTGCTCGACCTCTCGCTCCCGGATAGCCACGGAATCGACACTTTTCACAAAATGGCGGCACACGCCCCGCAGATCCCGCTCATCGTCTTGAGCGGCCTCGACGACGAGGCGTTGGCTTTGCAAACAGTGGAGGAGGGGGCTCAGGACTATCTGGTCAAAGGACAGGTCGATCCGCGCATTCTGGAACGCGCCATCCGCTACGCCATGAAGCGCGCGGACGCGGAACGCGCTTTGGGCGAAGAACGCAATCTGCTCCGCAGCGTCATTGATAACCTCCTCGATTCCATTTGCGTGAAAGACGCCGAGGGGCACTACCTCCTGGACAATCTCGCCCACATGCGTTCGCTCGGCGTGGATACTCCCGAAAAGGTGGTGGGCAAAACAGTGTTCGATTTTTTCCCAAAGGCCGTTGCGGCCAAGTTTCAGGAAGACGACGAAATGGTGCTCCGCTCCGGTAAACCGATCGTGAACCGCGAAGAGGTGGAGGTGTCGGATTCCGCCGCCGTGCGTTGGATGTCCACGACGAAGGTGCCGTTGCGCAACCGCAGCGGCCAATCCATCGGGGTGATCGGGATCAGGCGCGACATCACCGAACGCAAGGGGGCCGAGGAGCAGATATTTCGCTACAACGCCGAAATCCGCCAGCGCAACGCGGAACTGGAGGACGACCTGCACATGGCCCGCGAGATTCAGCAGGCGTTTTTGCCTCAGCAATACCCGACCTTCCCGCGCAAGGCGTCCGTTGAGGAAAGCGCCATCCGTTTTTGCAGTCGCTACATCCCGACGACAGCCGTGGGAGGCGATTTCTTTCACATTCTCCCGATCTCCGACACCCAGGCAGGGGTCTTCATCTGCGATGTGATGGGACACGGCGTGCGGGCCGCCTTGGTGACGGCCATCCAACGCGCGTTGGTGGAGGAGATGCTCCCGGCAGCCGGCGATCCCGGGCGTTTTCTCACCGATATCAACCGCGCCTTGCTCTCCATCCTGCGCCGGGCGCGCACGCCGATGTTTGCTTCCGCCTTTTCCCTGGTCATCGACATTGGACGGGGCCTGGTGAGCTACGCCAATGCAGGCCACCCCAGCCCGATCCATATCAGCCGGTCCACAGGGGGAATCCAATTCCTGTGCGCCGATTCGGAACGGCCCGGCCCGGCTCTGGGGGTGTTCAAGGACGCCGTATACGAAACCCGGACCCACCCGGTTGCGCCGCGTGACGTGATGTTGCTCTTTACCGACGGCCTCTACGAGGTGGAGGGCAACCACGATACGTTTTTTAGCCAGGAGATGCTGTTCGCGCTTTTGCGCAAGGGACTTGCCAAGCCCACGGAAAAACTGATCGACGAAACCGTGGGCGAGATCCGGGATTTTGCCCTTGGCCACATTTTTACGGACGATGTTTGTTTGATTGGTGTGGAAATCGAACGGATCGATGGTAGTATCAGTAAAAATCCGTAGTCCCTGTGAAGCCCCCCCCTAAATTCATACGCGTTTTTCTGATCGAGGAGAGCGAGTCGGACGCCAAACGCGTTGCAGATTTGCTCTGCGACGACGGCGGCGGGCAGTTTATTTTGAGCGGGGTGTATCATCGGCTGGACGAGGCGCTTTGTGGCCTTGAGACCGGTGGCGGAGTGGATGTGATATTGGTAAATCTCGCCTTGCCCGATGCAAACGGCATGGAGGCGCTTTCCCGCCTGATAAAGGCGGCGCCAGACCAGCCCGTGGTGGTCTTGATCGGTTCCGATGATGCGCGGTTCGCCCTCGAAGTTGTTTGCGAGGGGGCGCAGGATTGCCTCGTCAAAGACGAGCTGACGGGAAGGACGCTTATCCGTAGCATCACGTATGCGATCGAGCGCAAATACTCGGAACTGGAAGGCAATGAAGTCCGCGACGATCTCGAAAAGCGGGTCGGCGAACTCAAGCTCGCGCTGGTCAACGTAAACCAGCGTCTTTCCGCTGCGTTGGACCAATTGAGCGCCTCCCAAAATTCGGCGACTCAGCAGGACCGCCTGCACGCCATGGAGCGCATGGCCGGGGGCATCGCCCACGATTTCAACAACGCCCTTTCCCCCATCCTGGCCCACAGCGAATGGCTCTTGAGAAAACCGGACGCTTTGAGCAACGAGACCAGCCTGCGCAAAGCGTTGGGCGACATCCATGAGTCCGCCGGACGTTGCGCGGAAGTCGTTTTGCGCCTGCGCCAATTTTGCCGGACCCGTGATGAGTTTGACCCGTTCGAGCCTCTGGATTTGTGCGAGGTGGCTCAACGAGTCATCGAACTGACCCAGCCGTCATGGAAAGACCTGGCCCAGGCGCGAGGCTGTCATATCGTCATCGAAACGCATTTCTCCCAGACGCCGCAAATCCAGGGAGCCCGGGAGGACTTGCTGGAGTTGTTTGCGAATCTCATTTTGAACGCGGTGGATGCGATTCCAGAGGAGGGCATCATATCCGTGGTCATTGGGTGCCAGGACGGAAAGGTGGTGGTGAGCATCTCCGACAACGGCGTGGGAATGAGCGAGGAAGTCGGAGCCCGGTGCATGGAGCCGTTTTTCACGACCAAAAACGACCAGGAGATGGGACGCGGTTTGGGGCTTGACGTTATTTACGGCATCGCGCAACGGCACAATGCGGAGATCAACATCGAGAGTTGGGAAGGCGACGGCACCAAAGTGACGCTGGAATTTCCCGCGTTCGCACCGGCAGAGACTCTGGAACCGGAAAACGCAGCGGCGGCCTCCGAGCCAGCGGACCCCGTGAGGGGACTTCGCATCCTGGCCGCCGAGGATGAACCGAACATCCGCGAAATCCTGGGCATCTATCTTACCGAAGAAGGCCACACCGTCGAGTTGGCTGCGGAGGGAGCCGAGGCGCTCGCCAAATTTGCGAAAGGCCGCTTTGACCTCCTGCTCACCGACTATTCCATGCCCAACATGAGCGGCGACCGTTTGGCGGCAGCCGTGCGGGCCATCGACCCGAAAATCCGGGTCGCGCTGCTCACGGGCTTCGGTTCGCAGATGCCCCAGGGCGCGCCGCTACGGCTTGAAGTCGACGCGATCATCTCAAAACCGTTCACCTTCGAAAGCCTCCGCCAGGGCATCGCCGAGGCGATGGAGGACGGAAGAGAACCGTAGCAGGCCCGCGCGATGAAAATCCATCGTCCTTATTGCATCACGGACGGCAAGGCATTCCAACTCAAGGATTGCGCTCCTTGCGACACCGGCGAATTCCGTTCCAAAGAACAAGCGGAGGAGCTGCTACAGAAAGGCGTTGTCGCGCTCTCGGAGCTTCAGGAGAAACTTTACGCGCAGGATAAATGGGCGGTGTTGCTCATTTTTCAAGCCATGGACGCTGCGGGCAAGGACGGCACGATCAAACACGTCATGAGCGGCGTGAACCCGCAGGGGTGCGACGTGCACTCGTTCAAGACCCCCTCGGCGGAGGAACTCGACCACGATTTTCTTTGGCGTTCGAGCGTCGCCCTGCCCGAGCGCGGCCGGATCGGGATTTTCAACCGGAGCTACTACGAGGAGACGCTGGTGGTGCGGGTGCATCCCGAGTTCCTCGACCGCCAGAAGCTCCCGGCGGGCCTCGTGGGTAAACATATATGGCTCGAACGCTTCGAGGACATCAACGCCTACGAAAGCTACCTCTCTCGCAACGGCGTTCTCATCCGCAAATTCTTTCTCCACGTCTCCAGGGAAGAGCAAAAGCGGCGTTTCCTAAGCAGACTCGAAGAGCCGAAAAAGAACTGGAAATTTTCCATGGCGGACGCCGCCGAACGCGAGCATTGGGACGACTACATGCACGCCTACGAGGAGACCATCCGGCACACCGCAACGGCCCACGCGCCATGGTACGTGGTGCCTGCGGATAACAAATGGTTTACGCGGCTCGTGGTGGCGGATGCGATCGTGGACACGCTCAAATCGCTCGACCTCGCGTTCCCCAAAGTGAACGCAGCCCAGCGCAAGGAGTTGGCGGCAGTGCGCGAGACGCTCTTGAAGAGCAAGTAGCGTCTCGGGGCAACGGGAGGCCTAATAATCCTTCTCGCCCGGCTCCGGCACGGCTTCGAGCAGCTTTTGCACGATCTTGTCCGTGTTCACCCCTTCCGAGTCGGCGGTGAAGTTGGTGAACATGCGGTGCCGCAAGACGGGGCGCGCGCTCGCCCGCACGTCGTCGGCGGTGACGAGAAGGCGGCCATCGATGACGGCTCGCGCTTTGGCTGCTAATATCAAGTATTGGCTGGCGCGGGGACCTGCTCCGACGTGCACCCATTTGTTGATGAACTCCGGCGCGCGCTTGTCGCCGGGGCGCGTGGCGCGGACGAGACGCGTGGCGTATTTCACGACGTGATCCGAGACCGGCAGGTTGCGCACGGCGTTTTGCAGTTCGACGATTTGCTCACCGTTCAAGATTTTCTGCAAATCGAGCACGCGCTCGCGGGTGGTGACTTTGGCGATGGTCTCTTCGTCGGCCTCGCTCGGGTAGTCGATGTAGATGCTGAACATGAAGCGGTCGAGCTGCGCTTCGGGCAGGGGATAGGTGCCTTCCTGCTCCAACGGGTTTTGCGTGGCGAGCACGAAGAACGGCGGGTCGAGCGGGTAGGTCTCTCCGGCCGCCGTGACGCTGTGCTCCTGCATGGCTTCGAGCAAGGCGGCCTGGGTCTTGGGCGGCGTGCGGTTGATCTCGTCGGCGAGCAGGATGTTGGTGAAGATGGGGCCTTTGATGAACCGGTATTGCTTGCGCCCCGTGGTTTCGTCGCTCTCCAGAATGTCCGTGCCGGTAATATCCGATGGCATCAAGTCCGGCGTGAACTGGATGCGCCGGAAGTTCAGATCGAGGACTTCCGCGACGGTGCGCACCATGAGCGTTTTCGCGAGGCCGGGGAGGCCGATCATGAGGACGTGGCCGTTGGAAATGATGGCGGTGAGCAGTTCGCGGATGATCTCTTTCTGCCCGATGATGGCTTTGGAAATCTCGGTCTCGATGAGCTTGGTTTTGAGGCTCATCTGGTCGATCAAATCGCGGATCGCCTCGTGCTCCGGCGTGAGCGCATCATTTGTCATCGTTGTGAAGTCGGCTTCAAACTCAAAAATAGAGCTGCCGACCATGATGCGATCGCCCAGGGCGAGCTCGGCATCCTGAACCTTCTGTTTATTGACTACTGTTCCGTTGAGGCTGCCGAGGTCTTTGATGCGCCATATGTCGCCGTCCTTGTAGAGTTCGGCGTGGTAACGCGACGCGGGGCCGTCGATGTCAACGCGCAGGTCGCAGTCGGGTGCGCGCCCGATGGTCATTTTTTTGTCGACGAGCGGATAAGTGGAGCCGCTGAGGAAACCGGCTTGAATGCGGATTTGTGGCATAGGGAGTGACTGTTGATTGCTAATATGAAGTTGCTAATTGGAAAGGGTAATTTCACCCAGGTTGGCAAGGGCGCTGATGACGCGCAGGTTGCCCAGCGCGGGAAGATAAAGCGTTTTCCGGAATTGCGGTTGGGCGGGGATCGGTTCGCCTTCGCGGTAGAAGTGTCGGGTCGAGGTCATCTGCCAATCGTCGGTGGCGCGCGCGAGTTCGATCAACTCAAACCGGCGCACCATCTGGCCGAGGGCTTCGCCGGATTGCTTCAGAACATTATTGGCACGATAGCGTTCTACAAAAGCGAGCAGTGTCTCGCCATCGGGGCTCAGGCCGCTCCGGTGGACCCGCGCGTGATTGAAAAATCCATCGGCCAACGCAATGCGCTTGTCGAGGTTCTTGGCGGATGTCTCCGAAATCGCCGCGGGACCCCCGAGATCGAATCCTTGATAGACGAAGCCCATTTTGCATATGAATACCAAATCATATTTCCCCACGGGCAAATTCTCAAAGCTGAACGTGCGTCCGCCATCGGTGAG
>JBAXCI010000057.1:0-11032 GCA_037141555.1 Verrucomicrobiota bacterium
CTTGTAATCAAGACAGACCTTTGCATTTGCTCCCTTATGGGACGGCTGTGTTTTTTGGCCGTGTTTGGCTATTATGTTGCAGAAGCTGAAATGCCGATGAGAACCGCTAATAGCCTCAATGCGTCCGCGGCAACAGGATGGGGCGACTTCCATTGCACTTCCGGGAGGTTCCCATGAAAAAAAACATCTGGAAAATCGTCCTGATCTACGCGTTCGTGGCCGCGCTGTGGATTTTCTGTTCGGACCAGCTCTTGGGGATATTTGTTGCCACGCCCGATCGTCTCGTCGAATGGTCGACTGCGAAGGGGATCCTGTTTGTCGTCATTACGGCCGCCATGCTTTTTGCGCTGATCTCCCGGTTCACCTCGCAACTATCGCGTGCAAGCAATGCCTGGATTGCCAGCGAACGGAAATTCAGGACGCTGTTTGAAAAAATAAATGACGGTATCGCAGTCGTCGAACTTGAAACCCTGCGGCTGCATCTGGCCAATCCAGCCCTTTGCCAAATGCTCGGCTACACCAAAGAGGAAATCTCCCAGCTCAAGGTTTCTGACATTCATCCGCGCGATGACCTTCCACGTGTGATGAAAGAATTTGAGAGGGAATCACTCGGTCAGGCGACGATCGCAATGGACCTGCCGGTAATGCGCAAGGACGGCAAGATTTTCTTCGCCGATATCAATGCAATCGGCATAGAGCTTGATGGCAAACGCTACGTTCTCGGGGTCTTCCGCGACGTCACCGCACGCAAGCGCGTGGAAAGCGATCTCCAGCAGGCAAAGGAGGCCGCGGAGACGGCCAGCCGCGCCAAAGATCAATTTATCGCCGTGCTCAGCCACGAACTGCGGACGCCGCTTATGCCCGCCCTGGCCACGGTAATGGCTTTGCAAGGGGAAACGGATTTGCCCCATGGGATGGGAGCCGACTTGCAAATTGTCCGGCGCAACCTCGAGATGGAAGCGCATCTCATCAACGATCTCCTGGATGTGACGCGGATCAGCCGGGGGCAGATCCAATTGCATTTCGAAAAAGTGGACCTCCACGATTGCTTGAAGGGGGCTGTGGAAATCTGCCGAACCCAGATCGTCGCCAAGCAGCTCAAGATCGAGACCCGACTCGATGCCGCTTCTTCCTTCGTTTGGGGCGATCCGCCGCGCTTGCAGCAGATTTTCTGGAATCTACTCAGCAATGCGGTCAAATTCACTCCTTTCGGCGGCAGCATCGATGTTCATTCCGACAATTCGGGCACAAAGGTCCGGATTGAAATTGCGGACACGGGGATCGGGATCGACCCGGAGACACTGCCTCGCCTGTTTCATCCTTTCGAACAGGGCGAACAAACGATGAATCGGCGTTTTGGCGGGCTGGGGCTGGGACTCAGCCTCGCGAAGAACTTGGTGGGATTGCACCGGGGCAGCCTCGTTGCTACTAGCGAGGGGAGGGATCAGGGCGCCGTATTCGTCGTGGAACTGTCCACCGTGACAGCCGTCCCGCAACCGCCCCCTCCCGTGACGGCTCCCTTGCTTGCCACGGACCCCGCCGCGAAAATCCTGCTGGTGGACGACCATTCGGATACTCTGCGCATCCTCAGCCGACTTTTGAAAAAGTGGAGCTACAGCGTGGAAACGGCGGACTCGGTTCAGAGCGCGCTGAAGTTAGCCGCAAAGCAGAAATTTGACCTGCTCATCAGCGATCTCGGGTTGCCCGATGGCAGCGGGCGGGAGATCATGGCGGAGGTGAAGCATCGTTACGGGTTGCAGGGCATTGCGCTGAGCGGCTTTGGCACCGAGGAGGACGTCCAGGCGAGTCTCAGCGCCGGTTTTGAGGAGCACTTTGTCAAACCGGTGAGCTTTCCCGATCTGCAAGCCGCCTTGAAACGCATTTTGGCCGGGCAACGGCGGTAGGGCCGCGCATTTGCCGAAGAGAGAGAAATCTCCTCATTGCGTGTCATCCCGAGCAAAGCGAGGGACCTCTCAAACCATCCCAGAGCGTGGCTTTTTCTGTTGTACGGAGCTTGGAGTAGCTTGCGGGGTCCCTCACTGCGTTCGGGATGACAAGCACGTTGGGCGCGAGCCCTAACGCCAGAAATACCAGAGCATCGCGCCGCCCATCACAATCCGGTAGGCCGCGAAGCTGTTGAAGGTGTGGCGCTGCACGAAGCGGATCAACCATTTGACGACGATGAAGGAAACGATGGCGGCAACGATGGTGGAAAGCCAGAGCAGGCTCCAGTTTTCGTGCGAGACGTGGTGCATCTCTTTAAAAATTTTATAGCCTCCGGCAGCGAGCATCGTTGGGATGCCGACCAGGAACGAAAACTCCGTGGCCGCCGGGCGGGTCAGGCCCAAGAGCAAGCAGAGAATGATCGTTGTGCCTGAGCGAGATGCGCCGGGGAAACCCGCAGCAATGAGCTGTCCAAAACCGACGGCAGCGACGATGGCCCACGAAATTTCTTCGCTCTTTGGCCGGTTTTTCACCCAATATTCCGCGACCACAAAAAGGATGCCGCCGATGAGCAGCGCCCAAGCGACCGGGGAGTGCTCCTCCGGCAGTTTAAAGCCTTTCTTTTCCATCAGGAAACCGCCCACGCCGGTGATGAAAAAGGCGACGAAAACTTTGAACACGAAGTCCAGGTTCTGCGGTGCCCGCAGGTCGCAAAAGACGCGCTTCAGCCGGTCGGAAAAAAGCGGCAACACAGCCAGCACCGCGCCGCTCTGGATGACGACGTTGAAAAGATCGCTCTGTTTGGGAAGCCACTGCTCGGCCAAGAGAAGGTGGCCGGTGGAGGAAACGGGGAGAAATTCGGTGATCCCTTCGATGATCCCGAGCAGTACGACGACAAACCAGGTGGGCATAGGCTGGAAAAATGGAGCCCACGCATGGCGCAGGCAAGGGAAAGTTATACGGCGTTTTCGCCGCGCTCGTCGGTGCGGATGCGGATGGCTTCTTCCACCGCCGAGACGAACACTTTGCCGTCGCCGATCTTGCCGGTCTTGGCGGCGCGAACGATGGCGGCCACGGCTTTGTCGGCGCGCTCGTCGGTCACGACCAGTTCGATTTTCACTTTTGGGAGGAAGTCGACGGTGTATTCGCTGCCGCGATAAATTTCGGTATGCCCTTTCTGGCGTCCGAACCCTTTGACTTCGGTTACGGTCATGCCCTCGATGCCGGCTTCGGCCAGGGCTTCTTTGACGTCTTCCATCTTGAACGGTTTGATGATCGCCTCAATTTTTTTCATGAGACACTTGCTTAGGCTGGAGCGCGACGCTTTGCAAGCCTCCTATATATCTAAAATCTATCAGGAACTCAGGAACTCAGGAAAAGGAAGAGGAATAATCCGGGTTTTTTCCTGATTTCCTGATCCTCTTTTGCCGTTATTGCGGCGAAAGGAGCTTGAACTCGATCGAATCCACAAGCGCGAGCCAGCTTGCTTCGATGACGTTGTCCGAGACGCCCACGGTGCCCCAGTCGTTTTTGCCATCGGTGGAGGCGATCAAAACGCGGGTGCGCGCCGCCGTGCCCTGTTTGCTGTCCAGGATGCGCACTTTGTAGTCGGAGAGCTTGATCTCGTCGATCTGCGGGTAATAGGGGCGCAGCGATTTGCGCAACGCGGCGTCGAGAGCGTTCACCGGGCCGTCGCCTTCGTCCACTGTGTAGACCCGCTCGCCGTTGATGAGCAGTTTGACGGTCGCTTCGCAGGTGTCACAGGCGTTATCGGAGCCACCCGACCGGCGGAACGTGCAATGGTATTCGAGCAGTTCAAAGAGCGGCCTGTGGTGCTGGAGCACTTTGCGGATCAAGAGATTCAGAGAACCGTCGGCGGCTTCGAATTCATAGCCCAGCGACTCGCGGCGTTTGATTTCCGCCAGAATCTCTGTCACCTGCGGCGAACCCTTTTCGAGCTTGATCCCGAGCGATTCGGCCTTGAGCAGGACGTTGCTCTGGCCGGAAAGCTCCGAGACCAGGATGTTCTGCGAGTTGCCGACTTCCTGCGGGCGGATGTGTTCGTAGCTGCGGGCGAGTTTTTGGACGGCGTTGACGTGGATGCCTCCCTTGTGGGCGAAGGCCGTGGCCCCCACGTAGGGAGCGCGGATGTCGTGCTGGCTGTTGGCCAGTTCGTCCACAAAAAGCGACAACTCGCGCAGGCGCGTCAGGTCGGGGGCGACCGGGATGCCCATTTTGAGCTGCAAGTTGGGCATGATGGTGGTGAGATTGCAGTTGCCCACGCGCTCGCCGTAGCCGTTGATGGTCCCCTGGATTTGCACCGCTCCGGCGCGCACCGCCGCCAGGGCGTTTGCGACGGCCACTCCCGAGTCGTTGTGCGTGTGGATTCCCACGGGTTTGCCGATGCGGGCGATCACGTCGCGGGTGATCCGCTCCACCTCGTCGGGCATGGTGCCGCCGTTGGTGTCGCAAAGCGCCGCGATGTCGGCTCCGCCTGTCACGGCGGCAAGCAGGGTGCTCAGGGCGTATTCCGGGTCTTCCTTGTAGCCGTCGAAGAAATGTTCGGCGTCGTAGCAGACTTCGCGCCCGTGGGCTTTGAAATAGGCGACGCTTTCCGTGATCATCGCGCGGTTTTCCTCCGGCGTGACGTTTAGCACTTCGCGAACGTGCAAAATCCAGCTTTTGCCCACCAGCGTGACCACGGGCGTTTCCGCTTCGAGCAAGGCGCGGATCTGCGGGTCGTCCTCGACCTTGAGGTTCGCACGGCGGGTGCTTCCAAAGGCGGCGATTTTGGCGTTCTTCCATGTCCGTTTGCGGGCTTCCTGAAAGAACTCGGCGTCTTTGGGATTCGATCCCGGCCAGCCGCCTTCGATGTAGTGGACGCCGAAGGCGTCGAGCTTTTCCGCCACGCGAATCTTGTCCAGGACACTAAACGAAATGCCGGTTCCCTGCGTGCCGTCGCGAAGGGTGGTGTCGTAGATGGTGACCTGTGGCTTATTCATAGATGGAACCCGACCTTTTAACCCCGTGCGCCGTGGTTTGCAAGGCTACCCGTGGCCACAGAGGAAAAACGAGGCGGTTCCCAAGTAAAAGAGCAGCGTGCCGATGTCCGAGAGCGCCAGCGTGATGGGGCCCGCCGCGATTTTTGGGTCGAGCTTGTAGGCATGCAGCAGAGAGGGGATGCTGAGCCCGAGCATGCAGGCATTGAGCAGGGAGAAGAGGATGCTTGCGCCGATGGCCAATGCCTGGCAAGGCTCCCGGTGCCAGGCCCAGACGATGAGCGTGACGATGAACGAGCAGACCAGGCCCAGCAGCAGGGCCGTGCCCGATTCCCGCCGCAACGCCTGGATATACCAGAGCACGGTGGGACGATTGACGCGCAGCGCCTGGAAGGCGAGCGCCATTGACTGCATGCTGACGCTTTCGCCCAGCCCGAGGACCAGGGGCATAAAGAACGCGAGCACAATCATCTCTTTCAACGTGTTCTCAAAAAGCCCCGAAACGACGGCGCAGGAAGTGCCGCTCAAGATTGTGACAATAAGCCACGGAAAACGAAAGCGCGCTGCTTTGACCGGGGAAGCGTTGCGGGTTTGGGCCAGGTGGAAGCCGAGCACTTCGAAGACGTCTTCGGTTTCCTGCTGTTCGGAGCCTTCGAGCACTTCTTCCGTAACGAGGCTGATGTCCACCACTCCCAAAACTTCGCGATTTTCGTCCACCACCGGCAACGCGAAAAATTTGTGGAGCACGAAGAATTCACAAGCATCGAAAACCGTCGCGGTCTTCGGCATGGCGACCACGCGCCGACTCATGATGTCGACAAGCTTTTGGTCCGCCGCCGAGAGGAGCAGCTTGCGGGTGGGGACGACGCCGACGAGGCGGTTGTTTTCTCCCACCACGTAGAAATAGACGATTTTCTCGCCAATATTCAGGTTGCGCAGGTGTTCGATGGTTTCATGTACAGTCCATTCCTGCCGGAGCAACTCGAAGTCGCTCTGGATATGGTTTAATACCGGTTCTTCGAACCGTTTTTGCTGCGCGCTTGTCACGTTTGGACCCTAGCCTCCCGGCGTTTTGGAAAAAAGGGATTTCGGCGCAGCCTCCGCAGATTTATTGGGATACTCCCCCAACCGTGCTTGTCATCCCGAGCACGGCGAGGGACCTCTCATGCCACCCCAGTGCATGGCCTTTTCTAAGTGCGGAGCTTGGAATGGTTTGAGGGGTCCCTCACTGCGTTCGGGATGACACGCATGATGGGGACGTTCTCAAGTGCAATCTGTTTGGCTCACTCCCTCTCGCCGATCGGCACGTAGTGCTGGAGCGGCTCGCCTTGATAGATCTGCCGGGGACGGTAGATGCGGCCGCTGCGGTCTTCGATGGTCTCGCGATAGTTTGCGATCCAGCCCGGCATCCGGCCGATGGCGAAGATGACGGTGAACATCTCGATGGGAATCCCGATGGCTTGCATGATGATGCCGCTGTAGAAATCGACGTTCGGGTACAGCTTGCGTTCGATGAAATACGGATCGGTGAGCGCCGCCTGTTCCAGGTTGCGGGCGATGTCGAGGAGGGGATCTTCGATCTTGAGCGCCGTGAGCAGTTCGTCGCACCGCTGTTTGATGATGCGCGCGCGCGGGTCGTAGTTTTTGTAAACGCGGTGGCCAAAGCCCATGAGGCGGCTTTTGCTCTTCTTGTCCTTGGCGGCGAGGATGAATTTTGAGCCGTCGTCGCCGTCTTCGTGAATCTTTTGCAACATTTCGAGCACGGCCTGGTTGGCGCCGCCGTGCAGCGGTCCCCAGAGCGCGCAGACGCCCGCCGCCGCGCTGGCAAACAGGCTGGCCCGGCTCGACGCGACCATGCGCACCGTGGAGGTGGAGCAGTTCTGCTCGTGGTCGGCATGGAGCAGGAAGATCAGGTCCAACGCGCGCACCACCTCGGGTCTCAACTCGTAGTCGCAGTACGGCTCCGAGAACATCATGTGCAGGAAGTTGGCCGAGTATTTGTAGATCGGCTTGGGGTAGATGATCGGCAACCCGCGCGATTTGCGGTAGGCGAAGGCGGCGAGGGTGCGCACCTGGGAAACGAGCCGGGCCGCATGGACGTCGAACGTCTTGCGGCTGTGCGCGGCGATATCCTGGGGCTGGAAGCAGCCGGAGGCGTTGATCATCGAGGAGAGGATCGCCATCGGGTGGGCGTTCGAAGGGAACCCCTCGAAATGGTATTTCATGTCCTCGTGGATCAGCTCGTTCTGGGTGAGTTGCCCGGAGAAATGTTTCAGTTCTGTCAGCGTCGGGAGATGCCCGTGCATGAGCAGGAAGGCGGTCTCGATAAACGAAGATTTTTCCGCGAGTTCCTCAATCGGGATGCCCCGGTAGCGCAGGATGCCCTTTTCGCCGTCGATAAAGGTGATGTCGCTCTCGCACGAACCGGTGTTTCCGTAGCCCGAGTCGAGCGTGATGTAGCCGGTCTGGTCGCGGAGCGTCGAAATATCGATGGCGCGCTCTCCCGCCGTCCCCTCGACAATCGGAAGCCGCACGCATTTACCGTCCAACTGAAATTCAACAAAGTCTGACATGGCCGCTTTCATAGCAGGTGCGCAAAAAGTAAGAAGTAAAAAGAGGAAAGCGAACTTCTGCGGGCCAGAATTTCCAACAAAAGAGCGTATTTTATTTGCAAACCCGCGAACAGATGGGATTGGTCCTGCCAAATATGTATCATCGCTTATTCACCGTACCGTTATACAACTGCTTGCCTTCAGTCCGTCCCGAGGGGGAGAATGCTGCATCCCATTCCGGGTTTGCCTTGACGCTGGGACACCTCTTTCCCTAGAAACAGGACGCTCCAAGGCAAAGAAAGGGGTATTCTCATGCAATGCAGGATATTGTGAATGCGCCCTCTCTCATTTTTAACCGAATTTTTTCCAACCACTTACAGAGGATTTTTTAAATGATTAGCGCGTTTTTAGGGTTGTTCTCGAATGACATCGGGATCGACCTCGGCACGGCAAACACACTCGTCTACGTGCGGGACCACGGCATTGTGCTTCGCGAACCGTCCGTCGTGGCGGTTCAGGCGGGGACCAATAAAGTGCTTTCCGTCGGCGACGAAGCCAAACGGATGCTGGGACGCACCCCGGCGAACATCGTGGCGGTGCGCCCCCTCAAGGACGGCGTCATCGCGGACTTTGAAGTGACCGAGGCGATGCTTCGCCACTTCATCCGCAAAGCGCACGGGCGCAGAACGATTTTCCGTCCCCGGCCCCGCGTCGTCATCGCGGTGCCCTCGGGCATCACGGAAGTGGAAAAACGCGCCGTGAAAGAATCCGCCCTCCGGGCCGGAGCCCGCGAGGTGCATCTCATTGAGGAGCCGATGGCGGCGGCCATCGGGTGCGGTCTTCCCGTGCAGGAAGCCGCAGGCAACATGATCGTCGATATCGGCGGCGGCACCACCGAGGTGGCGCTTATTTCGCTTGCGGGCATCGTCTTCAGCCGCAGCGTGCGGGTCGCGGGCGACGAACTCGACGAGGCGATCATGCAATATATGAAGCGGGCGTACAATCTCATGATTGGCGAGCGCACCGCCGAGGAAATTAAGATCAAGATCGGGTCGGCGTATCCGATGGAGACGGAGACCACGATGGAGGTCAAGGGCCGCGACTTGGTGGCCGGACTTCCCAAGACGCTCACCATCACTTCCCAGGAAGTGCGCGAGGCGTTGCTGGAGCCGATCTCGACCATCGTGGAAAGCGTGCGCGTGACCTTGGAGCGCTGCCCTCCGGAACTCTCTGCGGACCTCGTCGATCGCGGCCTCGTGCTGGCGGGCGGCGGCGCGCTCCTGCGCGGGCTCGATAAGCTGTTGTCGGAAGAAACCGGTCTCCCTGTGCATGTGGCGGAAGATCCTCTGAGCGCGGTGGCCGAAGGGACCGGCCGGGCTTTGCAGGAAATCAAATTCCTCCGGCAGGTGGCAACCGCCGACCGCACGTACCGCGCTTAGAAAACGGGGAATCCTTTCGGGGATGCCCGTCGAATAAGAGTATTTGGATAGGTTACCATGAGGCGGTTTACGATTTTTGCGTTGATGCTGTTCGTTCTGGCGGTCGGAGGGCTTTTTGCTCTCGGACCGTCCGGCACGCAGCGCGCGCAAACGTCGTTCCTTGGCGTGATCGCCCCGTTCCTCAAGACGGGCTCGGATGTCGAACGCAAAATCACGGCCGTGCGCCTGGGGCTCAAAACGCTCCAGGAGCTGGAGGCCGAGAACAAGCAGCTCGCCGTCAGCAATAAAGAGTTACAGGCCGTAAACCAGACCCTCAGGGATCTGGAAGCAGAAAACAACCGGCTGCGCGTGGCGATGCATTATCGTGAACGGGCTGCCTTCCATCTTGTGCCAGCGCGGGTGATCGCGCGGGACGCTTCGAGCTGGTGGAACACGATCAAGATCGACCGCGGTTCCGCCGATGGGCTGGAGAGCGACATGCCGGTTTTGACCGAGAGCGGATTAGTGGGAAAGACGACGACCGTGGCCGAACATGCCGCGACGGTGGTCTTGATTTCCGACGAGAATTGCAAAGTCGCGTCCAGCATCGAGGGGACGCGCGAGCAAGGAATTATCAGTGGGGAACGCGCTTCAGGCACGAGCCAGCCGGCTCTCTGCATGCGGTTCCTTTCCAAGACAGCCAATTTGAAACCTGGGCAGAAGGTGTATAGCTCGGGAGTCGGCGGAGTTTACCCCGCCGGAGTTTTTATTGGCGTCATCAAAGAGTTCCGCGTGCGTGAACTCGACGGCTACGCAACCCTTCTGCCCGCCGTGGACCTGACAACACTCGAAGACGTGTTTGTCGTTTTAGGCAGAAAATGATCCGCTTCTTCCTGGTCCTACTCCTTGCGGCGTTCGGTTCGGTCGTGCTCCAGTATTTTATCCCGGCGCTGCCGTTTCTTTCCGGGGCGCGGGTTTCGTTGCTGCCGCTGGTGTTTTTCTTCGGCGCGCTTGCCCTGCCGTTCAGCGGGATGCTCGCCCTGGCGTTTGCCTGCGGGCTGATGTGGGACGCGCTCACCGTGCAGGTGCTGGACATCGGCATGGGGCCAACGAGCGCCACCGTCGTTGAAATCGCGATGGGCTGGTCTATTGTTCTTTATGCTGTTTTGGGGGCAATTATGAGTGGATTCCGACCGCTCTTCCAACGCGGGCGCTGGGAGATTCATTGTTTGATGAGCGGCATCTGCACTTCGTTCATCGTTCTCGCGGAATTCCTCATGATTTCCGTGCGTCGTGCCGCCCTTTACAACGTGCCGTTCGAGTTCAACCACGACATCTGGTTGCGGATTGGCGGTCCCGGCCTGGTGGCGTTGGTGCTGGCTCCGGTGGTTTTCTTTTTCTTGAAATCGCTGGCGGCGCTGGTCGGCTATAATCCGTATGTGGTGCAACCCCAGGAGGAGGAAATCTGATGGCTCTTTTTTCCCGCTCCGATCTACGGCTTTTCTTCCTCGCGCTGGTGATGTTTCTCGGCTTGGGGAGCATTGTGGCGCGGCTCTGGGAATTGCAGGTGATGCGCGGCGATACTTATGCCAAGCGGATCGGCGGCAAATCGCACGTGACGGTTCGCATTCCGTCCGTGCGCGGCGAGATCCGGGACCGCAACGGCGTGCCGCTGGTGCAAAACCGGGCGAGCTACAACGTCGATTTTTATCTTCAGGACATGGTGAAAGGGTACCGCAGCCGCAACGGCCCGGTGCCTACGCTTTCGGTGATGCGCACGCAGCGCGACATGCCCAAGAGCATTCTCGTTCCCGACATCCTTAAAATCGTCAACACGGCGGTGATCCCGCGTTTGCAGGACTTGAACCTGGCACGTGATTTCAACGCCAAGCACCTCCGATTGCATTTCGATCACGACACGCTCGTGCCGTTCCCCTATATCGAGGATGTCGATTTTGCCACCATCGCGCGCTTCTCCGAACACGACGTGGGGCTGCCGGGCGTGGACATCAGCCAGAAGCCGGTGCGCCAATACCTTTACGGCGCGTTTGCCTCGCACATTCTTGGGTATGTGGGGATGCCTGTGAACATCGACACGCTGCCGGATGTGGGGGCGTTC
>JBAXCI010000058.1:0-10896 GCA_037141555.1 Verrucomicrobiota bacterium
CAAACCCGCTGGCCGTGTAGGTGGCCGTGCCGCCCGCTGCTACCACGTTGGCTCCGCTCGCGCCGCTGAGGTTGCTGAGCGTGCTCACATCCAACCCGGCGATGGTGGTGCCTGCGTTGGTCAGGTTCAAACTGACCGTTCCCAGCGAGCCCCCAGTGATGATGGTCTGGTGATTGCCGCTGGCGATTGCCAACGCTGCATTGGAGTGCCCAAGCACGTCCACGCTCACGGTGCTGGCCTGCCCGCTGTTGGTTGCGTTGGCATCGGTAATCGTAAATGTGCCGCTCTGGGCTAATCCCACTGTGTTGCTGGTAAACTTAAGCCCGGAACCCATGCCGCTATTTCCCGCCACGGCGCTCCCGGTCGCGCTGCCCGTCATGTTCCCTCCTGCCGTCGCGGTGAACGCAAGATCACTGGAATTTGTGGGAGCGCTGTTGCCCACTGTTACACTCACGGCCGTTGTGCCCCCGATAATAATGGCCGAGGCGGTCGGGGTGGCGCTGATGGTCCCGATCGTTGCCTTGTGCGTCAAATCCAGCGAGGTGCCGCTGTAAAACAGGCGGTAATCCGTCGGAGCCGAGCCGGTGAACTTGTTCACCCCGTCGAACCCGCCGCCGCTCGCCGTCGCCAGGGTGTATTTGCCCAGGCCGGTCGCGCCGGTGAAGGTGATGGCCGCGCTACTGTTGATGGTGGCGGTGCCGCTGATGGCGATCAAGTCGGAACTCGACGCATCCATCTCCACCTGGTAGGTCGAGGTGGAGCCGAAAATGTAATTCCCGGTCACATTGAGCGTGCCGATACTGTTGCCGGGGGCCAGAATGCCATTTACGGTGAGGGCCTTGCCCGTCCCCACGTTCACTGTGCCTTTGCCCTTGAGGGTTTGGGTGGATCCAACGGTGAAGCCGCTGAGCGCCTGCGTGTCGAGAACCGCTCCAGAGGAACCCGCGCTGCCCACCACGAGGGTGCCGCTGCTGGCAATGGAGCCGCCGGCACCCAAAGCCAGCGTGCCGCTGTTGATGGTTGTGGCTCCCGTGTAGGTGTTGTTGCCGGTCAATGTAAAGGCGCCGGTCCCCGCCTTGGTCAAGCCCAGCGATTTCACGCTGGCAACGGTGCCATCCGTAAGCACGCCACCAAAAGTTCCTGTCAGATTCAAGCTGTTCCCGACGGTCAACGTGGCCGCTGTTGTGGCGCTGTTATTCCAGACAGTACTTGAATAGGTTGTTCCTGAATTCGTCAGCTTGGAAATGGCGATGCTGTTGCCATTCAGTTGCAAGTAACTGCCGGCTGCTCCTGTACTAAAAGCATAATTATCAAAATCAACGGCATTTTCCGACCCTGCCGTGCTGTTCAATGCTCCCGAGTTGGTGATGCTGACAATTGCATTTCTGCCGATCAAGAGCCCGCCCGTGAAGGTATTGGAGGCCCCCAATTCGGTCGTGGACGTTGTCGTGCCGGTGTTAAAATTGCTGATCCTCAAACTCCGCCCCACGCCGTTTTCCTGGATCAAGCCATTGAATTGCGTGGTTCCGGAACCATCGATGCAAAAAGCCGAATTGGCATAGAGTGTAATTGTCCCTGTCAACGTGGGGTTGACGCCTGACGCTGCACGGATTGCACCGCGACCGCCACCCAATGTGCGTAAATTGATCGCATTTGCAAAAGCTCCACCACTATAACCCGTAGTCAACTCTAGACCCGAAGTATCTGTCGCGCCCTGCCCAATATCGATCGTTGCAGTGCCGAGTGAACTTGCTTTTTTGATTTGCAGCGACCGAGTATTTCCCGTCCCTGTCATATCACTTTTTACGGTAACTGTCCCGGTCAAGGCATTGGAGCCGCCGAGAATAATTACTATGTTACCCGAGCCGGCCATGTTAAAAGTGACATTATTCCCAGAGAGCGCGGAGTTAATAGTGTTGCTTACGCCCTGCGTGACCGTGATCGTTGGCGTGGCCCCGCCCAAGTTGATTGTGCCGCTGCTAAGCGTGTAGCCGGTAGTTGTATATGCCCCAAACGTGATGCTGTTGACAGTGGGGCTAAATCCACTACCAAGTGTGACCGCGCCCCCGGTTCCCCCATTGCCGAACACCACGTCACTATTATCAGCCCAAGTGCCAGTGCTGCTGCCGCTCCACCAGTTTGTGTTGGCGCTATTCCAAGTTCCAGCGCCGTCTTGTGCGCCAGCAGTGCTCGCGTTGGTGTCCCAAGTCAGCGTGGCTGCAGTTGCGGCAGTGCACGTAAACAGAATGCTGCTTACCCCGGCAGCGGCAACGGCCAGATGCAGGGCGAAGCGGGAGAGCGGGGATTTGCGAGGATTTATTGGGTATATCATAGGGAGTCGTCTGTTGGTTGGCGCATTTCTCCCCCCAGTTATTTCAAACCACAATGATTTTAAGCGACGAATCCATGAAAAAGCGCGCAACAAACTCCATGTTGCGCATATTTCGCTTCTTTTTAGACTGATTTCAGGGGCGATACTCGCCCTATCCGCTGAGGTTCCGGCTGGCTTTGATATCAGATCCACGGCCGCCTGGAGCGGGTTGAGGTTCGCGCTTCCGCGCGTTTGCGGCGGCTTACGCTCGTGAATTAATCGCACTCTCCCGGGGCAATGCGGGCTTACCATTCCACTGCTGTGCTGACATTTCCAAGCTTTTCGCCTGAATTCACGGTATTTTCACTTGACTTGCAGCGGAATAAAATATCTTCTAAAAAAATAAATGTCTTCCGGTAAGAATGGGAAACCCCAGCAAAAAAAGCAGAAGTCAAAACCGTGTAAATATCGCCAACAATTCCATGGTGTTCCAACCATTGCCCATGTTGCCAAAGCGGCGGGCGTGGGGGTTGGCACGGTGTCGCGAGTGGTGAACAATTCCCATTTGGTTCGACTTGAAACCCGGAAGATTGTTGAAGAGGCCATGCTGAAGGTTGGTTATCTGCCTCCTGCACCTCAAAAGCGGCTTCGGACCAACGTCCGCCAAAAGACGCCCCCTATGAATGCGGTAGCCATCATATTGCCCGAGAATGTCGGCTTTCAGTGGATCAGCGATTTTGTGCCGATTTATGCCTACGCTGTGGCGGGCGCCGAGACCGCTCTTCGTCACCACGGGATTAGCTGCATCATTCACCAACTTTATCCCGAGGGGAAAATGAGCCGTGGGAATCCGATCCCGAAAGTTGACGGATGCTTGGTATTAGCGGCGGACCGAAACACTGTTATTCCAAGCTGGATAAACAAAAAGCCCTGTGTGATGTTTATGGGTGCAAGCATCGGCTCGATCTGGTGTGATCGGGTGACTTACAACAATGTGCGTTGCGGAGAACTCGCCGCGGAGCACATGGCAGACGCTTTGGTTGAGAGGGCGGTGGTGATTGTCCCTGCGTCCCAAAGCAGGCAGTTCGGTGTTTTTGAGCAGCGCGCGGCGGCTTTTCTATCTTTCGCCGGGCAACAAGGCATTGAAGGCTTTAGCGCCCCCCTGGAGTATCCCATCGACAGGCCGCACTCACCCGACGAGGTCATGATGGAGCGTGTTGTTAAACAGATATTTAGCACCAGCAATCCGCCCCAAGGAATCTTTGTGTCGGCTGATATCATGCTGCCTTCCCTTTATCGCCAACTGCACAAAATTGGGATCCAGCCAGGCCGGGATATCAAGATTGTCGGCTGCAACAATGAGCGCCCGTTCTTGAATGTCCTGGAATCGCCTCCACCCGTTGTGGACTTGCATTCCAAACTTATTGGGGAACGCGCTGTCGAGCATCTGATTTGGCGAGCCAAACATCCCGAGTCCTCCCGGGCTTCCCTCCTAATCGAACCGACGCTCCATCTTTCTTAAGTCTGCATGCTCGCGCCGTCCGATGAGAGCCCGCCGCCGCGCGTCCGGCTCCATCACTTCGACGCATGCACCCTTGGCTTCTGCCGCCCTTTTGAGAAGGGTACCTGCGGCTCCGCCCCAGTGCCCACGGATTTACCCGGAGCCACGCGGCCAAGTTCCAGCGCGTTCAGGCAGCACGAGAGAGGCTCCGCAAAGCCGCCATCGCGATGGAATCCCATGATCGCCATTCTTCGCAAAGCGCGAAACCGCTTTTCCATTCGTGAAAAGCCAACTGGCTGACTATCAGCCGCTCTCAATTTTCGCAAGCATTCGCTCGCGAACCAAGGAAACAAAATGTTTGGCGGGACATACCTCGAAAATCCGCCGCTCTCTCCTCTCCTTACTGGAGAGGCCAACGCCAAAAATCTAGGGTCGAAAACACCCTTTCCGCGTCCAAAAATCGGAAAACCTCTCTCGCCTCTCCGTTTTGCCCCCCGGTTCGTGAAAACTCTAAAAATTCGTGAAAGGGCTAATTTTGCCTGGGTGCCCTTGTGCAACGATTTCGAAAATTCATCCCCCCAACACTACCTCCAAGGTCCGCCCGGTGGCCATTCCATTGCCGGTAGACTTTTGGAAGCTGCCGGCGATATCGGAGGCATGAGGAACTCGCGGATGCTTCGGACAACTACGGGCAATTCTGGCGGCAAAGCCAAGAATGATCCTTTGTTCCGGAACGCTTTCCACTGCACGGCCCGTTTAAATGGCACCATGACAAAAGCAGGACAAAGACCTTCCATTCCATTCATTTCTGTGCAAGACTTCCCGTGTGCGATTCAATAGAACACGCACAGAACGAAAAACTTACGAAACCAACAGCAAATTGCGGTCAGACCTGCAAAGACGCAAAGAGGAGCAAGAGCTGGCCACTCCGAATCACTTCGCGTTCCTATCACCCTTGGCGTGCGAAATTCCCTCCACCCGGAGCTTGCGGTCGGGCTGATCCTGCTGTTTCCTGTCGCTTGATTCATGACTGAATTCACCTACGTCGCACGCAAACCGGACGGAACCCTCTTTCGCGGCTCGTTGCAAGCCAACGACCGGCGGGCTGCCATCGCCCAGATCGAGAAAGAGCAAGGCGTGCCGATCAAGATTGACCCCGTGGGCAGCTCTATGGAGGCCAGTCCCGCAGTTGCCGCTGCGGAACCCGCCATTCCCGCAACCGTCCACCGGCTTCCCATCGCGCAGCTCTTCCTGTTCACCGAACAACTCTCCCACCTCCTCTCCGCCGGGATGACGCTGGACGAAGCGCTCGGCATCCTCGTCCGCCGCCTGCAACAGCCCAAATTGAAATCGCTCTCCCGCTCGCTGCATCAAGGCTTGGTGGATGGGCGCAGCCTCTCGCAGGCGATGCGCGATTTCCCGAAAATCTTCTCCCCGCTCTACGTCAACATGGTCTCGGCGGGCGAAGCTTCCGGCGCGCTCTCCCAGATTTTGCGGCGGCTGGTGGCCCACATCGCCGACATTAAATCCCTGCGCGACCGCGTGCAGCAAGCCCTCCTCTACCCGGCGGCGCTCGTCTTTGTCGGCATCGCCCTGATCATCGTCTTCATGACGGTCATGGTGCCCCAACTCACCAAGTTCCTCAAAAGCACCGGCCAGAAGCTCCCTGCGGCCACCCAGATGCTCATCGACGCCAATTATGTGCTCACGCACTACTGGTGGGTGGGCGGCCTTGCGATAGCGGGGCTTTTCGCCCTCTGGAAAATCGCCACCCGGCCCGCCGAAGGCCGTCGCGCCTGGGATCGCTTTATGTGGAATTTCCCGGGGTTCAGCCGCATCCCCCGGTACCGTTTTTACGCCCAGTTCGCGCGCACGCTGGCCACCCTTACGGAAAACGGCGTGACGCTCTTAAAATCACTCGAACTGCTCGAAGACATCGCCGACAACAGCTTCGTGCGGCTGCAAATGGTCGAGGTGCGCAAGGCGGTGATGGACGGCGCGGGCCTTTCCAAAGCGCTGCGGGAGGCGGGGCTTTTCCCGGAACTCTTCCTGGACATGATGGCCGTGGGCGAACAAACCGGCCATTTTTCAGAAACAATGGCGATGATTGCGGACGTCCACGAGCGCGAACTCGATAAACAAGTGCAGTTTGTCTCCACCCTCGTCCCGCTGCTGGTGATCATCGTGATCGCCACCTTCGTGGGCCTGATGGTGTATGCCATCCTGAGCGCGGTTTTCGGCCTGACCGCCGGGCTGCAAAGCCGCATGCATTAAAGGAATGACTCACGCAAAGCCGCAAAGGCGCAAACGAAGGCAAAATTTCTTCTCTTCGCGCCTTTGCGGCTTTGCGTGAGAATAAAAAAACTTTCAGATAGCCTAAAACGCTTGCCTTCACCCCCAACATGTCTTCTCCTCCCGTGGTGCCCTCGCTCTATAGGATTTTGCAATCGCTGACGTTTTGCCTCGTTGCCGCGTGCCTCTCCCCGATGGCTTCGGCCCAGGATCTGGTCGCCCAACCGATCCCCTACACCGCGCTGGTCGATTTCGCCGCGCTACGCAATCCGGTAGGCGTGAAGCCGTCGCTGCCGATCTGGCTGGAGTCCGTGCAAATCGTCCCCGCCGAAACCGCTTCCGACCCCTCTTCTGAACCGATCGCGCAGGGGCTGCCGGAAGACAAAACGCCGCCGCACACCGTCTACCGCATCCGGCTGCGCTCCATGCCGGAGCTCAACGGCCTCCTCCTTTTGCGGGTATTCTTCGATGACCGGGCCGACGCCCATCCCACCGTCACCGCCTGGAGCGAAATCGGCGAGCGCCTTTTCACCTCCGAACCGCTGGGCGCTGGCCTCGAACTGCCCGCCTCGGAATCCCTCTCCATCCCGACCAAGGGCGTCGATTACATCGAAATCGACGTCCCCGGAGACGGCACAAGCGTTCGCAAAGCGTTTCTTTCTACGCTGAAAAAAACCGTGGTCCACACCGCGATCGACTTCGCCCCCGCGCCAGCCAAAGAGACAGCACTTGTCGATCCGTTCGGCAACGCCGCGCCGCAACCGACGCAGGAAAACGACAGCTATCTCTTCGGACGGGTCCGCGCCACGCTCGAAGCGGGCGTTATCAAACTTTCCCCGCCAACCGCCGCCGTTACAGGCACCCAGAGCAACGCTCCGGCCCCGCAAAGCGCCGTTTCTTTCGAGTTCAACCTGGAATCCGCGCCGCTGCTTGCCTTCGTGGCCCTGGACATCCTCGGGGCCGATCCGCTCGCCCCGTTGCAGGCGTCGGTGAACGATCAGGCGATTGGCCCCGTCGCGCCGCAGTTTCCCGATTTGGCCGACCCCGCCTACGCCGGAATCGTTCGCCCGCTGGAAGCGATGCGTTTCCAATACGCGGGATGGCTGCACGCGCAACTCATCCTCCCCGGCTCCGCGTTGCGCGTGGGAACCAACACGCTTACGCTACGCCTCCCTGCAAACGCGAGTCCCGCAGCGATTCGCGCCATCGAGTTGCAACTCAAGCACAATTGGCGAATACTGGACTACACTTTTGCTCCGTAAAACATGAAACAGATTCATTTGACCTCCCCGTCCAAGCTCCGCGCAACGCGATTCCAGAGCGGCTTCACGCTCTTGGAAATCATGCTGGTCGTGGTGATCATTTCGCTCCTGCTGGGAGCGGCGATTTACAACATGGGAGGCAACGTCGAAACGGCGCGCAAAGTGCGGGTCGAGGCGGACATTTCGTCGCTCAAAACCCAGCTTAAACTCTACTCCGGGATGAACGGCTTCTTCCCCACCACCCAGCAGGGGCTCCAAGCCCTCGTTACGCAGCCCACTTCGGAGCCGCGCCCCCGCCACTGGACCCAGGGCTTCGAGCAAGTGCCGCGCGACCCGTGGGGCAACGAATACAACTACGCATTTCCGGGCAAGCACAACCCGAACAGCTTCGATCTGTTCTCCTCCGGCCCCGATCTCCAGCCAGGCACCGCGGACGACCTTGGCAATTGGGAAAACGAACCAGCAAAAAACTAGCCCGCCCCGGTTCAGAATACCCTCCCGACCATTGTCTCCATTTTGCGTACTTAATCCCTTGCAGGATATCGCATTTGGCGCAAAAATCACCTTTTAGTGAATCCATCCGGTTCACAAAATCCCAATGAGCGAAACCCAGCAACGAATCGAACGGCGTTTTCACGGTGTGGGCGTTTCGCCCGGCATTGCCAGGGGAACCGTTTTCGTCCTTCGGCCCGAGGACGAAGAACCGCCGTCGCGCCAGATCGAAGAGTGGGAAATCCCCGGCGAGATCGCCCGGTTTGAAGCGGCGCTGGTCAAAACCCGCGAGCAGATCCTCGAAATGCAGATTCGGATCGCGGGAGCCATTGGCGCCAAAGACGCGAGCATTTTCGACGCCCATCTGCTCGTCGTAGAGGACCGCACGCTCATCGACGAAGTGCTGCGCACGCTCACGCGCGACCTTTGGAACATCGAGCACGTTTTCCAGCAGGTGGCCAACCGCTACTCGAAAACGCTGAGCGAAATCGACGATCCCTACCTGCGCGAGCGCGCCCTGGACATCAACGACGTTTGCCGCCGCGTGGTTCGCAACTTGATGGGCCACGACGCCAAGAGCCCCACGCAGATCGACGTGCCCCACATCCTCGTCGCGCACAACCTGACCCCTTCGGACACCGCGCAGCTCAACCGGCACCTCGTGCTCGGCTTTGCCACGGACGTCGGCAGCCGGACCTCGCACACGGCCATCATGGCCCGCTCGTTGAACATCCCGGCCGTCGTCGCGCTGCACAACATCAGCGAGTCGCTGCTCACGGGCGACCACGTTCTGCTCGACGGCTACAGCGGGATCGTCATCGTCAACCCGACCGACCAGACGCTCTGGGAATACGGCGAACTCGAAGTAAAAAAAACCGCCGTCGAAGACAAGCTCGAAGAGCTGCGCGAAACCGTCTCCACCACCCTCGACGGCCGCCACATCACCCTCTCCGCCAACATCGAAATGCCCGGCGACGTCGAACTCGTCAAGCAAAGCGGCGCGGAGGGGATCGGGCTCTATCGCACCGAATTTTTCTACCTCAACAAAGAGGAGCTGCCCAACGAAGAGGAACAATACGAGAACTACTGCATCGTGGCGCGCGAGATGGGCCAGCAGTCGGTCATCATCCGCACCCTCGATCTCGGCGGCGACAAATTTATGAGCGCGCTGCAACTCCCGGCGGAGTTGAACCCGTTCCTGGGCTGGCGCGCCATCCGGTTTTGCCTGGAGCGCGTGGACGTCTTCAAAACACAGCTGCGCGCCATCCTGCGGGCGAGCGCACTGGGTAATATCCGCATGATGTTCCCGATGATCTCCGGCGTGGACGAACTCAAGCGCGCCAACGCCGTGCTGGAAGAGTGCCGCCAGGAACTCCGCGAGCAAGGCATCCCGTTCAACGAGCAGATGGAAGTCGGCGCAATGATCGAAGTGCCCAGCGCCGCGCTCGTGGCCGATTTGCTGGCCAAAGAATGCGATTTCTTCAGCATCGGCACCAACGACTTGATCCAGTACACCATCGCCGTGGACCGGATCAACGAACGCATCGCGCACCTATACGAACCGACGCACCCTGCGATCATCCGGCTCATCAAGATGATCGTCAACGCCGCGCACGCGCACAACCTGTGGGTCGGCGTCTGCGGCGAAATGGCCGGTGAGATCTCGCTTACGCCGCTGCTGGTCGGCCTGGGAGTAGACGAATTGAGCACGGGTTCCGCGCTTGTGCCGCGGGTCAAGCGCGCCGTCCAGAGCTTGGACATCGGCATCTGCTTGCAGTTGGTCGATGAAGTCAAAAACATGGACTCGGCGGAAGCCATCCTGGAAAAATGCGAGGCCGTCGCCAAAGCGCATTACCCGGAATTGATGGCGTAGGGTGGGGCAAGAATGTCGCGACGCTTTTTCCGATAGTGCGGATCGTCTCAATTGCTTGTTTCCTTGCTCTCGTCGGGGAAGTTTTCGGTCAGCCCGATATGTTGAATACCGCATTTGCAGAAGTATCTTCGCAATACTTGCCCCGGAGGGCCTGCGGAAAGCGACTTGCACCGAAGTCAATCACCACTCCGCGATCACCGTCGGCCCGATCGGATACCGCCCGCAGTCGCCGTTGTAGAGCGTGAGGCCGCCTTGGAGTCCGGGCTCGTCCGGGACGGCGCAACGCAGCACGAGCGGGGCCTCGCCGCCACTTGCCGCGCGGATACGCTCCAGCAGTTCGCCTTCGGCCACCATGTTCGCCAGGTAGCCATAGCAACCTTTGTTGCCCTTGAGATACGACAACGCGCCCCGGCTGTCGTGGGGATGATCCGGGAGGATTTCATGATATAAACGCACGCCGTTGAGCCGCAAATCGAAGGCCGTGGGGTGGCCGTGGGCGTCCGTCTGGGGTGCGTCCATGCGGCGCGAAGAGGCTTCGCAAAGGATGCGCAGCCGTTTGGCGCGGGCAAGCTCCTCGCGGCTCATCCCGATGTTCCATTCAAAGAAGCCAAAGCCGAAACCATAACACTGCCCGGCTTTTGCCGCCTCGTCGGGCGTGCTTGCGGCCCCGCTCCATTCCGCCCGGTTCCACGCCGCGATTCCGGCCCGCGCGACAATGCCCAACGCGGTATCTTCGCGTAACAGTGGGTCTTCCGGCGTGGCGAAGAACTGGACGTAATTGGACGCGACGATCCGCCCGTCATCGGCGACGGCGTGAACCCAAAGCGTGCAGAGCGCCGTCACCTCGGGAAGGGTGAACTCCACCGTTTCCGCCAAATCCACGCGGTGTTTGCGAAACGGGATGCGCTTGCTGCCGCTGGCGATGGTTTGCGTGATGCGGCCCAGCGCATCGATGCCGCTGAGCTTCCAAAAAAATGTGACCGGTCCGTGATCCTGCCGACCATAATGCGAGGCGAACACCTCGATCCGTTTGCGCTCGCCCAACTCGCAGCGCTGGATGGGCGGGGCGTCGATGGGAAGCACGTCGCCCTGGTTGACCATCCGCGGATCGTAGCCGAATTGCTTGGGTGTGCGGTCGTAGTTGAGGAAGCCGTTGTACTCCCAC
>JBAXCI010000059.1:0-10845 GCA_037141555.1 Verrucomicrobiota bacterium
TTCTTTTTTCCTATGGGACGGCTGTGTTCCCAAATGGAGTTTGGGAACGAGGAGGGGAGGGAGGGGTGCTTCGCGCCCCAACAGTCTTTCTTCGCGCCTTTGCGGCTTTGCGTGAGTTCTTTCTCCCATGCGCTTCCATAACCTGAACCAAAACAGCCCCGGCTGGCAGACGCTCTCCGACACCGAAGCCTTCGCCAATCCGTTTGCCGAAGTCCACCTCGTCCACGTCAGCACGCCGATGCGGCCCGAGGGGGCCACTTGGACGGTGGTGCATCGCCGGGGGGCATGCCTTGTCGCGCCGATCACCGCTGAAGGCAACCTCCTGCTCGTTCGCCAGGAGCGCATCCCCATCCGCGCCGCCATCTGGGAATTTCCCGCCGGGCAGATCGACGAAAATGGCGAACCCAGCCAGGAGGGCATCCGCGAGACCGCCCTGCGCGAGTTGCGCGAGGAGAGCGGCCACGAACTCGCCCCCGGCGGCGAGTTGATCCCGCTGGGGCTCTTTTTTTCCTCCCCGGGAGTCATGGACGAGCACACCCATCTTTTCGTCGCGCGCCCCGTGGTTCCCAGTCCGAACGGCACGGAGCACGAAGCCACTGAAGCCATCGCCGAATGCCGCGCCTTCACCCCAGCCGAGTTGCGGCAGATGGTCGCCTCGGGGGAGATCCGCGACGCCAATACCCTCGCTGCGTTTGCCCGGATGACGGCGATGGGGATTTTGTAATTTCGCGCAAAGAGTTCTTCTCCGGAAGTTCTGATTCCACCCCACCTTCTTCATTTCCAGCCTTCCAAATCTGCGAAAATCTGCGAGATACTCTTCTCTCAAACATGGCCCTGCTCGACCGCTTATTTCAACTCCGCGAAGAAGCTGATGTCTCGAAGCCTTTCCTCCAGCATCTCGAGGAGCTGCGCTGGATGCTGCTCAAGATGGCCATCGCACTCGGAGTTTGCATGAGCGGGTGTCTCTATTTCCAAAAGACACTCGTGCATTTGATGGAGCGGCCGCTGGCGCAGATCGATCCCACGCTGGTTTCCAAACTCCAGAATTTGGGGGTGATCGACCCGATCACGATCTCCTTCTCGCTTGCGTTCTATGCCGGGATGATCCTCGCTTTCCCGCTGCTCCTGTTTTTCGTGGCGCAATTCGTGGTTCCGGCGCTCACCCGCAAGGAGAAGCACGTCGTTTTCCCGGCCATCGCCGTCGGGTTCGCCCTGTTCCTTGCCGGCGTGTCGCTCTGCTATTTCGTGATCCTGCCCCAGACGCTGAAATTCTGCTTCGACTACTCCAAGTCGCTGAACTTCGCCCCGGTCTGGACGGTGCGGGAATATTTCTCGTTTGTAAGCCAGATGCTGATCGCCTTTGGCGCGGCGTTCGAGTTGCCCGTGGCCGTGATCGCGTTGGTCTACCTTGAGATCGTCTCTTTCCAACTGCTCAACCGCACCCGCCCGTACGCCTACGTGCTGGTGTTGACGCTCGCCGCGATCTTGGCGCCCACGCCGGACCCGCTCTCGTTTCTCGCGCTCGGCGCGCCGATGTGCCTGCTCTACGAAGGGTGCATCTGGGCCGCGTGGTTGCTGGAAAAACGTCGCTACCCCCATGACAGCGGACCCACACTACAGGCTTGAGCGGACGCTCTTTGACGCGGCAACGATCGCCTCGCGCCTCGACGCGCTGGCGGCGGAAATCACCGCGTTTTATTCCGACAAGCCGCTCACGGTTTTGGCGATCCTCAACGGCAGCCTGGTCTTTGCCGCCGATCTCCTGCGGCGCATCCCGCTTGCCCTGCGGCTGGAATGTCTCGGCGTGGCAAGCTACCACGGCGGGATGGAAAGCCGCGGCGCGGTCACGTTCCTCCAGAACTCCCTGCCCGATTTCGCGGGGCGGCACGTGCTCATCCTCGATGATATTCTGGACACCGGTTGCACGCTCCACGCGATCCGGCAGCGGCTGCTCGCGGACGCGGCGCCGCTGAGCGTGCGCGTGGCGGTCCTGCTGCGGAAAAGCAAACTGCGCGCGCAACCGCTCGATGCCGATTACGTCGGGTTCGATACCGAAGATGATTTCGTTGTCGGCTACGGCTTGGATCACCAAGGCCATTACCGCAACCTGCCGGATGTGCGCGTGTTGACGTGCGGCACGCCATCCGCTGCGATTCCGTCATTCCGATGAATCAACGGACGATGGATACCGAACGCTTTGGGGGCCTGGGCCGTCTTTATGGACGCGACGCGCTGGAACGCCTTGCGCGCGCCCACGTGGCGGTGATCGGCGTGGGCGGCGTCGGTTCCTGGACCGCCGAAGCGCTGGCGCGTTCGGGCGTGGGCCGCCTGACGTTGATCGACATGGACGATGTCTGCATCACCAATACCAACCGCCAGCTTCCCGCGATGGAGGGCGAGATCGGGCGTCCCAAAGTGGAGGTGCTCGCGGAGCGGGTCCGGCGCATCAACCCCGGTTGCGCGGTGGAAGCGGTGACCGAGTTTTTCCTGGAAAGCACGGCCGACCGGCTCCTGGAACCGGCGGGGGGGCCTTACGACTGGGTGGTGGACGCGGTGGATCGGATGGCGATCAAGTCGCTCATCATCACAAGAGCCCGCGCGCGCGCTGTTTCGGTGCTGACGGTCGGCGGCGCAGGCGGACGGCGCGATGCGACGCAGGTGCGCTGTGGCGATCTCGGGAGCAGCGGGGGCGATGCGCTCCTGCGGCAGGTGCGCCGGGAGCTGCGCCAGCGTCACGGTTGGACGATCGGACGCGGAGAGGCGTTTGGTGTTCCCGCGGTTTACTCCGCCGAACCGCAGATGTTCCCGCACAGCGACGGGACGGTGTGCGAGAGGAAGGAAAAAGCCGGGGACAATCTGCGAATGGATTGCGCGAGCGGCTACGGCGCGGCGTGTTTCGTCACCGGGGCGTTCGGGTTCGCGGCAGCGGGCGAAGTGGTGCGGCGGATCGCCCTGTAGTTTTGGGAAAAAGTCCCATCAACATGCTTGTCATCCCGAACGCATGTGAGGGACCCCACAATGACCTCAGGGCTGGCCATTTTTAAAAGTCGTGGGGCAATGGAAAGGTCCCTCGCAAGCTCGGGATGACCCGTTTTGAAGGTATCGATTGGTTCCGGGCGCACCTAAGCCGTCAACTCCAGCCTCGGAGCGTCGCTCCAGAGGTCTTCGAGGCTGTAGAGGTCGCGCTTGACCTGGTGGAAGATGTGGACGACCACGGAACCGTAATCGACGATCACCCACTGGCTCAACGGATAGCCGTCCACAGCGGTGGGCTTCACGTCGTGCTCGTCGCGGATACGATCCGTGATTCCGCTCGCGATGGCTTTGAGCTGCGGCTCGGATGCTCCCGAGCAGATCACGAAAAAATCCGTGAATGTGGAGATGCCGCGCAGATCGAGCGCAACGACGTCTTCGGCTTGTTTGTCGGCGGCGTAGGAGGCGCAGAGGCGGGCGAGTTCTTCGGATGTCATCGGTAAAGGGAGTTCTCTAGTATCAAGTCGTGGACTTTGTCAGGCACCAGATACCGGATTGAATGGCCGTTGGCAATGCGCTTGCGGATATCGGTGGCGGAAATATCGATGCGCCGCTGGAGCGTCACATAAGGAAACGGCGTGGAATGTTCGCTGCGGCACAGGACGACGAAGGTCGCCAGGTGGTGCAGCTCGTCGATGCGCCGCCAGGTGGCGAGCGAGGCGACGTTGTCTTCGCCCACGAGATAGAAAAACTTGGCCTCCGGGCCATACCGCTCTCGCAGTTCAAGCAGAGTATCGATGGTGTAGGAAACGCCGGGGCGCGCGAGTTCCATATCCTCCATGTCAAAGCGCGGCTCGTTTTCGATGGCTGCGCGGATCATCGCGGCCCGCAGCTCGGCGGGAGCCGACTGGACGGCGACCTTGTGGGGCGAGATGGCGTTCGGGATGAAATAAAGCCGGTCGAGCCCAAGCGTTTCCACGGCCTCTCGGGCCAGAATGAGATGACCGTGATGAATGGGGTCGAAGGTGCCTCCGTAAAATCCGAGCTTCATGATGGAACCCAACACACTACCCCATCCCACGCCGAGGCGCTAGAAATTCCGTCCGCCCCGGGCGGTGCCTTGGCCAAATCCCGCCTTCGCACATTTCAGGCTTCATCTGATTCTCTAATCGGTGTAATATTTTGTCAGAATGAGTCAATTCTTTATCTATGCCTTGGGGTTTGCCGGGGTTCTCTCGGTGGCAATGCCTGAGGCGGCAGGGGCGACCGCGCTTCCCGTCGTCCCCGAGATTGTCATCAATGTGGACGAGCAGGAACTCAAGGTCGTCAAAGAGGGCCAGGAGATCGCGAAATTCCCGATCTCCACTTCCAAATTTGGACTCGGAGACGACTTCCGCAGCTATAAAACTCCCGTGGGCGTTTTCAAAGTCTGCGCAAAGGCAGGCGAAAATCTCCCGGTGGGAGCCGTTCTCAAGGGCGGGCGTTTTACGGGCGAGGTGCTCGAACCCGACGCGCCCGGACGCGACCCGATTGTCACGCGCATGATCCGTTTGCAGGGGCTGGAGTCACAGAATAAGCACACGCTGGCCCGCGGGATTTTCATTCACGGCACGCCGGAGGAGAAGCGGATCGGAAAGCCGGTCAGTTGGGGGTGCATCCGGATGCGCTCCAAAGACGTGGTGGCGCTCTATAAGCAGGTCCGGGTGGGAACCCGCGTGGTCATCAGCGGCAAGGGGTATCAGAGCCCGTTGGAGCAGTTCGAAGCGTGGATGTCGCGGCTGCTGGGGTAAGCGGTTGCTGGACGCGTTCTTACCGTCCCGCTTTGGCCGTGTTTGTGGCGTTCTGTAGCTTGCGCAAGTCGATCAGGTCGGCTGTGATGTTGAGCGCCTCGGTGCGGATGGGGTCAACGACCGGGGCGTTCGCGCTGTCATCGGCTTCGGGATCGTCATCGTCCACGTCCGCCGGGGGCTCGGGTTTGGCTCCCTTTTTGCCTCCTTTTTCCGGCGCGGCAACCCATTGATCGACGTAGCCGCTCTTTTTCCCGTCGTTCTTGGCCAACTCCAGCGGTTTGTTGACGTTATCGAGCGTCACGGCATACACCTTCAAATCCGGAGTCTTGCGCTTGCTGCGTTCGGCGCTGCGCTTTTCCTTGATGGCTTTTTGTTTGGCGATTTCTTCCTTCCGCGTCTGTTCGTTGAGCGAGAACTTGTTCCCGTCGAGGGTCTCTTTCAAACGGGCGATGTCGTCGTTGATGTATTTAAACTCGGGGTTCACCGCGACGCGCGCGGCGGAACGGCTGCGCAGTTCGTCCAGGAAAAGCGGCTGGTTGGGCGATTTCCGGTAATCGGCGGGCGGCACCTCGTCGTAGGGGAGCGGGTTCTTCAGGGCCGATTCCCCGATGTCCTCGCGGTCCCACAGCGAAGGGAGCGCCACATCGGAGGCAACACCGCTCAATTGCGTCGAACCGCCCGCAACGCGGTAAAACTTCTGGATGGTCAGCTTGAGCGCCCCGGCTTCGCCGCCCGAGCCGCTGAGGAATTGCACAAACCGGTCCACGGGGATGAGCTGCTGCACGGTGCCTTTGCCAAAGCTGTGGCGATCCCCCACGATCACGGCGCGGCCGTAATCCTGCAACGCTCCGGCGAAGATCTCGCTGGCGGAAGCGCTCAGGGTGCTGGTCAGCACCGTCAGCGGGCCGTCATAGGTGACATCCGGTTCGTCGGCATTCAGAACCTCGATCTTGCCGTTGGCGTCTTTCACCTGCACCACCGGGCCTTTTTTGATGAAGAGGCCGGTCAATTTGGTGGCCTCGGTGAGGTACCCGCCGCCGTTGCGCCGGATGTCGATCACCAGGCCGGAGATGTTTTCTTTTTTGAGCCGTTTGAGGAGCGCTTTGACGTCCTCGGTCGTGCTCTTTGCGCCGTCCATGTCGCCGTAGAAGCCGGGCAGCGTGATCCAGCCGATGCGGTGCGGTTTGCCGTTGGGCTCCGGTTTATCAATAATGTAGGCCTTCGCCTCCTGGTCCTTCATTTTGACCTCGTCCCGCACGATCTCGACCACCTTGCGCGCGCTCGGGTCCGTGGCATGGGACGGGATCACTTGCAGGCGAACCTTCGTTCCCTTCTTGCCTCGGATCATCGAAACCACCTTGTCGAGTTTGATGTCGATGACTTCGACATACTCCTTGTCGCCCTGCGCGACGGCGACGATCCGGTCGCCCACCTTCAAGTGGCCTTCCTTGTCGGCGGGGCCGCCGACCACCAGTTCCATGATCTTCGTGTAGCCGTCGTCGCTCTTTTTGAGCACCGCGCCGATGCCCACCAGGGAGAGCTTCATCATGACGAGGAAGTTCTGGTATTCATCCTTGCTCATGTATTCGGAATGAGGGTCGTAGGTCTGTGCGAGCGCGAAAAGGAACTGGTCTGCGGCATCCCGGTTGGTCTGCTCCTGCACGGTGCGCAGGAAGGTGTCGTAGCGGCGGTTCAACACTTTCTGGGGCGGCTCCACGGCTTTTTCGGCGAGCTTCAACGCGAGGTATTCGCCCTCCAGCTTGTCGTGCCAGAGTTGGTCCGCCTCGGCTTCGTCCTTGGGCCAGGGAGCCTTTTGGCGGTTGATCACCAGCGTGCGGTTGCTCTTGAAAGTGAATTTCTCCGAATCCAGCCATCCCTTGATCTTCGCCACGCGGCCTTCGGCCCGCTTTTTATAGAGATCGAAGATCTCGTAGGCCGGGGTGGGGTTGCCGAGCAGGATGTCGTCGTCGAGAGCGCTGCCGTATTTGGCCACAAAAGCGTCGATGTCCTGCTGGGTAAAAACGAGGTGTGCGTAGTCGAGCGTCTCCAGGTAGCGAAGGAGGGTCCGCTGGGAGAGTTCGTTGTCCAGCTTGTGGCGGCTGTAATGGAATTGCTCCAGGACGCGCCCGATGGAACTGGTGATCTGGCCCGGGTCCGCCGCTCCCGCGCTGACTTGAGGCGACGAGGCAACCAAAAGCGAGAACGTCGCCAAAAGGGCGCAAAAATAACGTAAAGATTTCATGATGGATCGAAAACGGCAGGGTTAAATCAAGGCCGGAATGGGGCGACGCGCAATCCTTTTTGACCTCCGCGCGTCAATCTCCCATGAAATCAGACTTGCGTCGACCGGCAAATTGCCGTCCCCTTCATCCCAGCCATGCACATAGACACCTTTACCGGCGGAGCGTTCGAAACAAACGGCTTCTTGATCAAAACCTCCAATGGCGGCGGCATTCTCATCGACGCCCCCGAGGGGGCGCACGAATGGCTCCAACGCACCGGAGTCAAAGTCAGCACCCTGCTTTTGACCCACGGCCACTTCGACCACGTGATGGACGCCGCAAAAATCAAAGCCGCGCATGGCTGCCGCGTCGGCTATCACCGCGACGGGACCGCCATGCTGACCGAACCCGGCTTTTTCGGGAAGATCGGGTTTCCGTACAATATCGAGTGCGTGGCGGCGGATTTCCTCATCGACGAAACCGACGCGTTGCAGGTGGACGGGATCGACTTCAAGGTGTTGCACGTTCCGGGGCATTGTCCCGGCTCGCTCTGTTTCTTCGCCAAAGGTGAGCGCATTGTTTTTGGCGGTGACGTGTTGTTTGCGGGCGGGGTTGGACGCTGGGATCTCCCGGGCGGGGATCGGCGTCTGCTGCTCTCGGGCATCGTAGATAAACTGCTGGCGCTGGGCGACGACGTGCGCGTGCTGCCGGGCCACGGCCCAGCGACGACCATCGGGAGAGAGCGGGCGACCAACCCGTTTTTGGCGGGAGCCGTCTAAAGGAGACGCGGAGACGGGGCGGGGCGCGATTCCGTCTCAGATGAAACCGTCTCACCCTTTGTTTCAGAGCTTCTTCCTGGGCGGGTTCGAGTGTTCCACCCACCGCTTGGCCGACGGACGCCGCCTCGACATGCTGGCCTCCACCCAGCACGACCGTTTTGCGGCGCAGGACTACCGCACGCTCAAAGAATACGGCATCGCCACCGTTCGGGACGCGGTCCGCTGGCACTTGGTCGAGCGCAAGCCGGGCGTCTACAACTGGTCGAGTTTCCTCCCGATGCTGCGGGCGGCCCGGGAGACCGGCGCCCAGGTGCTTTGGGACCTGTTTCACTACGGCTGGCCCGAGGGGCTCGATATTTTTGCGCCGGAGTTCGTCGAGCGGTTTGCCGCATTCGCCCGCGCCTTCGCGCTTCTGGTGAACGAGGAGGGGAGCGGCATTCCGTTTGTGACGCCGGTCAACGAAATCTCGTTTTTTTCGTGGGCTGGCGGCGAGACCGGGATTCTGAATCCGTTCGCCAAGGGGCGCGGCGGGGAGTTGAAGCGGCAATTGGTGCGGGCCAGCGTCGCGGCGATTCGGGAGCTTCGCAACGTGAACCGCGCCACGCGCATCATTCAGGTGGACCCGATGATCAACGTGATCGCGCGACGCAACCGGCCTGAAGACGCCTCCAAAGCGGAGGCATTCCGGTTGAGCCAGTTCGACGCTTGGGACATGATCGCCGGGCGCATTGAGCCGGAGTTGGGCGGGCATCCCGAGTTCCTCGACATCATCGGCGTCAACTACTACATCCACAATCAATGGCGGTATCCCGGCGGGCACGGCTCCATGATTGCTCCCTCGGACCCGCGCTACCGGCACGTGCGCTGGATGTTGGCGGAGCTTGCCGAGCGCTACGGGCGGCCGCTTTTTATCGCCGAGACCGGGATCGAAGACGAAACGCGCCCGGCGTGGCTGCGCTATATCACCAACGAAGCGGCGGCGGCGATCGCTTTGGGAGTGCCGCTGGAGGGGCTCTGTATTTACCCGATCCTGAACCACCCCGGTTGGGAGGACGCCCGCCATTGTTACAACGGTCTTTTCGATTACCCCAACGAAACGGGCAGGCGCGAGGTCTACCTTCCGCTCGCCACCGAGCTCGCCTACCAGGAGCACCGGGTCGAGGCCCTGCTTTCGGGCCGTGAGTCGTTTGTGGACACCTGGGACGCGGCCAGTTCGGCGCTCGACTGGGCGGCCCATCTCATGGAGAACCGCACAGACGCCGCCCGGCGTGAGCTCTGAAGAGGGATGGGCTTTCCGCTTTTCTAAAATAGTTTCTTAATCCGCGAAAATCTGCGTAAGGTGAAGATTCCCTTTTCTTCATCATGAGTGACCCAACGCCCGCCCCCAAGACCGCCATCACCCCTCGCCGCGAACAGGATTTCCCTGAGTGGTATCAGCAAGTCGTCCGCGCCGCCGACATGGCCGAGGCCTCCGACGTGCGCGGCTGCATGGTTATCAAACCTTGGGGCTACGGCATCTGGGAAGCCATCCAGAGGCAGCTCGATGCGATGTTCAAGGCCACCGGCCACAAGAACGCTTACTTCCCGCTTTTCATCCCGATCAGCTACCTCGAAAAAGAGGCGGCGCACGTTGAAGGCTTCGCCAAAGAATGCGCGGTCGTCACGCACCACCGCCTCGAAGTCGGCGCCGATGGCAAGATGCGCCCCGCCCCTTCGGCGGAACTGACCGAACCGCTCGTCGTCCGGCCCACTTCGGAGACGATCATCGGCGCGACCTACGCCAAATGGGTGCAGTCTTACCGCGATTTGCCGATCTTGATTAACCAGTGGGCCAACGTCGTCCGCTGGGAGATGCGGCCCCGCGTGTTCCTGCGCACCGCCGAGTTCCTGTGGCAGGAGGGCCACACCGCCCACGAAACGCGCGAGGAAGCGATCGAGGAAACCGAGAAGATGCTCGGCGTCTATGAAACCTTTGCCCGCGAGCATCTGGCGGTTCCCGTCTATTGCGGCGAGAAGAGCGAGAGCGAGCGGTTCCCCGGCGCGGACCGGACGCTTTGCATCGAGGCGATGGTGCAGGACCGCAAGGCGATCCAGGCCGGGACGTCCCATTTCCTGGGGCAGAATTTCGCCAAGGCGAGCGGGATCAAATTCCAGTCGCGCGAAGGGCGCGAGGAGTTCGCGTGGACCACGAGTTGGGGCGTGAGCACCCGGCTCATCGGCACGCTCATCATGGCCCATGCGGATGATGACGGGATGATCATCCCGCCGCGCGTCGCCCCCACGCACGTGGTTATTTTGCCCGTCACGCCGAAACCCGACACCCGCGAGGCGGTGCTCGAAGCGGCGCACAAGCTGGCCGCGGAACTCCGCGCAGAGCGGTTCCACGGCGAGCCGGTCGTGGTCGAAGTCGATCAACGCGACCTCGGCGGCGGCACCAAGAACTGGGAGTGGATCAAAAAAGGCGCGCCGGTGCGCATCGAAATCGGCCCGCGCGATCTCGCCCAAGGCACCGTGGCGCTGGCCCGCCGCGACCGTGGCGCGAAGGAAAAAGAATTCCTCCCCGCCGCCGGACTTGCCGCGCAGGTGCCCGCGATCCTGCAAGCCATCCAGGACGCGCTCTACGCCCGTGCGCTGGCTTACCGCGACGCCAACACCCGCCCGGTGGACACGCGCGAAGCGTTCTACGCTTTCTTCACCCCCAAAGACGCCAACAAACCGGAGATCCACGGCGGCTTCGCCAAGGCCCACTGGTGCGGCTGCGGGAAATGCGAGGAGGTCATCAAGACGGAGTTGAAAGTGACCATCCGCTGCATCCCGTTCGATGCCGTTGAGGAAGACGGCGCGTGCGTCGTTTGCGGCCAGCCGAGCAAGAAACGCGTGCTCTGGGCGAAGTCCTACTAGCAGGGGGCGGCTCCTGTCGGCTAATAGCTCTTTCGCATATTGCTGGGTAATATGCCTGCTTCCGCGCGGTATTTGGCCACGGTGCGCCGGGCGATCGGGATGCCGCGTTCCACGAGGATGTCGACGATTTCTTTGTCCGAGAGCGGGTTGCGCGTCTCCTCGCCTTTCACCAGCTCGATG
>JBAXCI010000060.1:0-10533 GCA_037141555.1 Verrucomicrobiota bacterium
GTCCCAGCAGCCGCCCGCGTTGGCCATGTTGATGGCCATGAAGAGGCCGAACATCGCAAGCGAGATCAGGTAGCCAACGAAGAACACCGGGTCAAAGCAGGCAAAGGAGATTGCCAGCGAGAAGACGACGATGAAGATGTTCAACATGCCTTGCTGGGCGTATTGGGTGCAGATTTTCACCACTTCGTTGCTGTCTTTCATCGACGCTTTGGTTTCGCCGTCGAGGTGCATGTGCTGCTTGATGTAGTCCACCGCGCGATAAGCGCCCGTGGTCACCGCCTGGCGGGAAGCGCCGGCGAACCAGTAGACAACCGAGCCGCCCATCAGGAGGCCGAGCATGATGCGGCCTTCGGTGATGCTGAGCATCGAGAGGTCTGTCCAACCATAATGATTCTTGAGCATCAGGATGAGCGAGAAGATCATCGTGGTCGCGCCGACAACGGCGGTGCCGATGAGCATCGGCTTGGCGGTGGCTTTGAAGGTGTTGCCGCAGCCGTCGTTTTCTTCGAGCAGCATCTTGCCGTTTTCGAAGTCAGGGGTGAAGCCGAAATCGCGCTGCACTTCCGCTTCGATGCCTTCGATCTGCTCGATGGTGGAGAGCTCAAACACGCTCTGTGCGTTGTCGGCCACCGGGCCGTAGCTGTCGACCGCGATCGTCACCGGGCCCATGCCCAACATGCCGAACGCGACGAGACCGAACGCGAATACCGCGGGAGAGACCATGAACGCCTCGAAAATCCCAGGGGTGCCTGTGCTGACGATCAAGGCGACAACCATGAGGAGCGTGAGGGTCAAGCCCTTCCAGAAGCAGGAGAAGTTACCGGCAACGAGGCCGGAAAGGATCGTCAAGCCAGCGCCGCCTTCGGTGGTCGCGTTGACGACTTCCTGGCAGTGCGCGCTCTTGGTGCTGGTGAACATGCGGGTCAACTCAGGTATGATCGCCGCTGCGAGCGTGCCGCAGCTGATGATCGCGGAGAGTCTCCACCAGAGGGTGGGATAATCTTTGGCCAGCATGAAGTAGCTGACGACGAAGGTGATCCCAACGCACATCAGCGAGGTGAGCCACACGAGAACCGTGAGCGGGTGTTCGAAGTTGAACTTCGCGTGCTTGGCGAAAACGCCGCGCGTGATAAAGCCGTTGATCTTATAGGCCAGGACCGAGATCGGCACCATGACGATGCGCATCGCGAAGATCCAGATGATGAAGGTCCACTGGAATTGCGGAAGCACTGCGAGCAGGATAAAGGTGATGAGCGCGACGCCGGTCACACCGTAGGTTTCAAACCCGTCGGCTGTCGGCCCGACGGAGTCGCCCGCGTTGTCGCCCGCGCAGTCGGCGATGACGCCGGGATTGCGCGCGTCGTCTTCCTTGATGCCGAAGACGATTTTCATCAAGTCGCTGCCGATGTCGGCGATCTTCGTGAAGATGCCGCCGCAGATGCGCAGCACGCTGGCTCCGAGGGATTCACCGATGGCGAACCCGATGAAGCAGGAACCGGCAAGAGCGGGCGGGACAAACTTGAGAACGATGAGCATCATCAAAAGCTCCACGCTGATGAGCAACACGCCGATGCTCATGCCCGAGCGGGTCGGAATCTCGGAAACCGCGAGCGCTTTGCCCTTGAGAGCGCCGAAAGCCATGCGGCTGTTGGCGATGTTGTTGATGGCCATGCCGAACCAGGCGACCGCGAACGAGCCGCCGATGCCGACGAGCGACCAGGCGATGATCAAGGCGACGGTCGGGGCGCTCTTGCCTTGCAGGACGCCAAAGTAATAGACCATCGTGCCGCCGATGAGCACTTCCAGCGCCAGCAGGAGCTTGGCCTGTTGGAAGAGGTAGGTTTTGCAGGTGCTATAGATGAGGGTGGAAACATCCAGCATGCTCTTGTGAGCGGGGAGTTTCTTGAGGCCCAGGTATTCGGTCAGGCCAAAAAGAATTCCGAGCAGGGCGACCACCAGACCGATGATCAGGATCATCTCCCCCCCGAGCTGATAGCCCGCGAAGTTGAAGCTGATCAGATCCCGGGCTGCTTGAGCAGGGAGGGCTAGATCAGAGTCACTAGAGGCTGACGCAATGGAGGGGAGAAACCCGGCAGCAAGAAGCGCCGGAACAATGTGGCTTTGACAGTATGACTTCATATAAAAGTGAGGAAGAATGAAGGCGGCGCTTATGCCACCAGCATAAGGTTGGCGATTCCCGAATGAAAGGGCACACCGTTTTTTGCCAAAATCGCGCGGGTTTTTGCCTATAATGCCTCCCCCTTGGATGCGGAGGGGCGCCTGAGCCGTGCACCCTTTGAATGCGGGAGCCCCGATTCGTAATGGCTACATGAAATCCCCTCCGCCGCTCCTTCTGCTTTTGCTTTTGGCCGCCACGCTGTTGCTCGCACGCGAGCCGTCGAAGCCGTTATGGGAAAGCGCAAGAAAAGTGCTGACGCTGGACGAGGCCGTCCAGATCGCCCTATGCCAGAATCCGCTGATTCTCAACGCCAAACAGGAAATTGAACGCACCCGGGGTCAGGTGATCGAAGTCCGCGCCCAGGCGCTGCCGCAAGTCACCCTCACCGCCATTTACCAGCAGCAGGACCCCAATCTCATCCAAGGCCAAAGCGCGCAGGTCGGGGGGCAGCGAGCCGCCACCGCCCCCACTCCCACCCCGCGCCCCACGCCTACTCCCGCTCCCGCCCCGGGGTCTCCCACCCCGACGCCGGTTCCGACCCCCCGCCCCACCGCCACCCCGTCCGTGTTCATTCAAGACAAGACGTGGCAGGTCAATGTGCAGGTCAACCAGTTGATCTACTCGGGCGGCCAGGTGGAGTCCGCGCTTCGGATCGCCAAACTCACCCAAGACGCCACCTACTTCAAACTGCGCGACGCCATCAACACCGTGGTTGCCGACGTGCGCACGCAATTCTATCAAGTGCTGGTGAATCGCGCGTTGATAGCCGTTCAGGAGGAAGCGGTCGCCCTGCTCACCTCCCAGTTGCGCGACCAGGAGATGCGGCTCCAGGCGGGCACCGTGCCGCGCTTCAACGTCCTCCAGGCGCAGGTGGCCCTGGCCAACGCCCGGCCCAACTTGATCCAGGCCAAAAACAACTATCACCTCGCCCAATTGCAACTCGCCAAGACCCTTGGCTGCGAGACCCACCGGCTGCCGGCGCAAGCGGAACCGTTCAACCCAATCGGCGAACTGAACATCCCGGCGGTTTCCATGGACCTCGCCTGCGCCCTCCAGACCGCGCGCGAACGCAACCCGTCGCTCAAGGCCCAGCGGCAGAACATTCTCATCGAGGTGGAGGATATCGTTCTCCAAAAAGCCGGATACAAGCCGACCCTCAGCGCCAACGCGGGTTACACCGTCGAGAACAACCGGCTTTCCAGGGACCTCACGGATGTCGTCAACGGGTGGTTTTTCGGCATTCAGGGCAACTGGGCCATTTTTGACGGCGGCGCAACCTACGGCAAAGTCAAACAGGCAAGGGCAAGGCTCGAAGAGGCGAAGATCAACTACGAAGACAGCGTGCAACTGGTCGATGTGCAGGTGCAGCAAGCCTGGGCCAATCTCCTCCAGGCCAAAGAGACGATTGTCAGCGGGCGGGCCACCGTCGAGCAGGCGACCGAAGCGGTGCGCCTCGCCCGCGAGCGCCTCGGAGCCGGAGCCGGGACGCAGCTCGACGTCCTCAACGCCACCGTGCAACTCACCCAGGCGCAGAACACGGAACTGCAAGCCCGCAACAGCTACAACGCCGCGCTCGCGGAGTTTGACCGCGTCACAGCTATCTGCACCCGGTATGACGAGACCTTCAAAGACCCGCTCACGGCCAGACGCCTCAAGGAGTAACTGCGGGCGGTTCGGGGCGGCGCGATCCGCCCTCCCTCTTTCACGGTTTTCTTGACTTGCACAGTTCCACCCTGCCGGTATCGTCTCAAGCCTTGGGACCTGCGTGCACCACGCGGGTTCTCCAAAGGCAAGAACATCATTTTCAGGGAAACACAATTTAATGCAGCCGCTATTCGCTTTTAACGTCGTTCCGAAACTGCCCGTCGAACTCGAACCGCTCCGGGAGATGGTCTTCAATCTCTGGTGGACCTGGGAACCCGACGCCCGCAGCCTTTTCCGCAGCCTCGATCCCGAACTGTGGAACCGCACCAACCACAACCCGGTGCGGATGCTCCAGCTCTGCCGCCAGGCGCGCCTGGTCGAAGTCGCCGAAGACGACGATTTTTTTCGGGAGATGAACCGGGTGTACGGCCAGTTCAAGGCTTACATGGCCCGCAAAGACACCTACGGCAGCACCCGCAAAAATGAGCTGACCGCCTACTTCTCCGCCGAATTCGGCTTCCACGAGTCGATCCCGAACTACTCAGGCGGCCTCGGCATCCTCTCCGGCGACCATTGCAAGGCGGCGAGCGACCTGGGCATCAACTTCGTCGCCATCACCCTCCTCTACCGGCACGGCTATTTCAAACAGCAGATCAACAAAGACGGCTGGCAGGAGAGCATCAGTCTCAACCAGAACTTCCACCATCTGCCGATGACGGAAGTCCGCGTCGCCGACAAGCCGCTCGTCATCTCCGTGCGCATCCTCGACCGCGATGTGTATGCCAAGGTGTGGCAAATGGTGATCGGCCGCATCTCGCTCTTCCTGCTCGACACCGACATCACCGAAAACCGGCTCGAAGACCGGCTCATCACGGCGCAACTCTACGGCGGCGATCTCGAAATGCGCATCAAGCAGGAGATCGTGCTCGGCATCGGCGGCGTCCACGCCCTCAACGCCATGGGGCTCAAGCCGTCGGTCTACCACATGAACGAAGGCCACTCGGCGTTCCTCTCTCTGGAACTGATGCGCCGGGGCGTGCAGGACAAGGGCCTTGACTTCAAGAGCTCCCTCCAGCTCGTGGCCGCAGCCAACGTCTTCACCACCCACACCCCGGTCCCGGCGGGCAACGACGCTTTCCCGCGGGATTTGATGCAGAAATATTTCGGCGATTACCCGGCCAAGGTCGGCATCGCCTTCGACGACTTCTTCTCCTACGGGCAGACGACCGTCAACAAAGTGGACGCCTTCTCGATGACCATCCTCGCCCTGCGCACCAGCCGCCACGCCAACGGCGTGAGCAAGCTCCACGGCGAAGTCAGCCAGGGGCTGTGGCAGGACGTCTGGGCCGGCGTGCCCAAGGACGAAGTGCCCATCGGCTCCATCACCAACGGCATCCACACCAAAACGTGGCTCGCCCCGGAATTTGAGGCGCTCTACCGCAAATACCTCCCCGACTGGCAGGAAAACCTCAGCGACCCCGAGTTCTGGCGCGGCGTCATCGACATCCCCGACGAAGAACTCTGGAACACCCACCAGTCACTCAAGCGCCGGTTGGTCGAAATCGCCCGCGAGCGCATCCGCGCCCAGCGCGAGCGCAACGGGGAATCCCCCGAGCGCATCCGCAGCGTCAACCGGCTCCTGGACCCCGAGATTCTCACCATCGGGTTCGCCCGCCGGTTCGCCACCTACAAGCGCGGCACCCTGCTCTTCTCGGACATGGACCGCCTCAAGCGCATCCTCACCAACCCGGAGCGTCCCGTGCAGTTTGTCTTTGCGGGCAAGGCCCATCCGAAGGACGAAGGCGGCAAGCGCCTCATCCAGGAAGTCTACCGCTGGTCGCGCGACGAAGGGCTCGAAGGCCGCCTCGTCTTCGTCGAGGATTACGACACGTTCATCGGACGCCGCCTCACCCAGGGCGTCGATCTCTGGCTCAACAACCCGCTGCGTCCGCTCGAAGCCTCGGGCACGAGCGGCATGAAACTCCCGCCCAACGGCGGCCTCAACCTGAGCGTCCTGGACGGCTGGTGGTGCGAAAGCTACAACGGCAAAAACGGCTGGGCGATCGGCGCGGAAATCACCGACGGCAGCGTCGAGTTCCAGAACGAAGTCGATACGGCGAGCCTCTTCCACATCCTGGAAACGCAGGTCGTTCCGCTCTACTACGCCAAGCCCGACGGGCGGTTGCCCATCGCCTGGTTGCAGCTCATGCGGGAGTCGATCCGCAGCGTCACGCCAGTGTTCAACACCCAGCGCATGGTGCAGGAATACAGCGACAACATGTATGAACCGGCCGCAGCCGCCGCGACGCGCCTGGGGACCAACGGAGCCGCCAAAGCCCGTGAAGTTTCCGCGTGGAAAAAAGAAATCCGGCTCCTCTGGCCGCAGGTGCGCATCAACGATGTCAAAATCGTCAACCAGAGCATCAACGTGCTGGTCGGCGATGCGCTCGCCGTGGAAGCCCGCGTGCATCTTGGCGACATCAGCCCCAAGTTCGTCCGCGTGCAGGTCTACGTGGGCGAAACCAGCGACAACGAGATCGCGCGGCCCATCGCCGTCGACCTCAGCGAGTGCAAAAAAGACGCGCACGGCGACTACATCTACCTAGGGAGCGTCCAGGCGCCCGAGAGCGGCGCTTACGGCTTCAACGTCCGCGTGATCCCGACGCACCCGAGCCTGACCCAGCCGCACGAGTTGCGCCTGATCACCTGGGCGTCGTAAACCCTCCTTGCGTGCGACGGCCTTGATCGCCTCAGGGCCGTCGTTCGCATTTTTTTAGCATGCTTTCCATCTCCACCTGCTGGAATTCCGCCCGCCACACCGATGGCGCGGCAATGTTGGAGGAGTTGCTGGGGTTCGGGTTTGACCGCGTCGAGCTCGGCCACGGGATCCGCGTCTCCCTGATGCACGGCATCCAGGCGCTCTTCGATGGCGGGCGCGTCCAGTTCTCCAGCCTTCACAACTTCTGCCCGTTGCCGGTGGAAATCGTGCATCCCTCGCCAGACTGCCTGCTCTTTTCCTCCCACCGCGAGGCGGAACGGGAGCGGGCCGTGCGGCAGACGCTGCAAACCATCGACTTTGCCGGGCGGCTGGGCGCGCCCAACGTCGTCCTGCACTGCGGCCGCGTGGTGATGCCGCCCGTGACGGCTCAGCTCATCGAGTTGATCCAATCCGGCCGCCACCTTTCGCCGGAATACGCCCGGCTCAAAACGCGCGCCGTGCAACAGCGCGAGCAGATCGCGCCCAAACACATCGCGCGCCTCAAGGATTGCCTCGCCCGCATCGTCGAACACGCCGCAGCCAAGGGCGTCCGGCTTGGGCTCGAAAGCCGGCAAGCCTACGAGGAAATCCCGAGCGAACGCGAGTTCCCCGACCTCCTGGAAGCCTATCCCGCGCCGACCGTCGGCTATTGGCACGACCTCGGGCACGTCCAGATCCGGCACAACCTCGGGTTTGTCGATCACGCCGATTGGCTCGCCAAAATGGCCCCGCGCCTGATCGGCTGCCACCTCCACGATGTCCTCTGGCCGGGCCGCGACCACCTGGCGCCGTTCACCGGGGGCTCGGTGGACTACGACAAATTGATCCCCCTGCTGCCCCGGGGGACGTTATTTGTCTGGGAAATGAGCCCGCGCAGAAGCCGCGAAGAAATCGCCGAATCGCTTCGGCTTTGGAAAGAAAAGTTCGGAAATGAATAAAAAGACCTTTGTAACACTCCTTCAAATCGCGGTGACCGTGGGGCTGCTGGCGTGGCTCTTTCGCGACGGCAAACAAAACCGGGAGATGCTCACGGCGCTCTCTCACGCGAACCTGCTCTGGATCGCCGGGGCATTCGGGGTTTACGGGATCGTCGTCCTCTCGGCTGTGACCCGTTGGAAAGTATTGCTGGGGGTCCAAGGCATCCACATCGCCTGGACGCGCCTCGCCTCGCTTTTCATGATCGGCCTGCTCTTCAACCCGTTCCTGCCCGGCGGCACCGGCGGCGACGTGGCCAAAATCTTCTACCTGCTCAAAGAGACTCCCGACAAAAAACCGGCCGCGTTGCTGGCGGTGTTGATGGACCGGCTCACGGGGCTCTTCGGCTTGATCCTCATCGCCGGGACGGTGGTGGCGCTTCGCTACCACTGGTTCATCCAAACGGCCAGCACCGCCCATTGGCTGATGGTGATCGGCGTGATTTTCGGCGGCAGCCTCGCGTTCATCGTCGGCTCGTTTGCCGTAGCCAAGATGGGGCTTGTCCACAAGCTGCCGCAGCGGATGCCGCTTCGGGATAAACTCGTGGACCTCTCGGTGGCCTACAACCAATACGGCCGCGCCTGGCGTTCGACGCTGCTTGCGCTGGCCCTTTGCGTGCCGGTCCATCTCTTCTCGTTCACGCTTTCCTATTGCGTGGGGCAAGCGTTTGTGGAATCCGCCACGCGCGGCTCGCTCCTGGATTACTGGGGCATCATGCCGATCGTCGGCACCATCGCCGCGCTCCCGATCAGCATCGGCGGCACAGGGATGCGCGAAATCGTATTCATCGACCTGCTGGGCGGGCTCTGCGGGATCACCCCTTCGATGGCAAAGCTGATCTCCCTGACCGGCTACTTCGTGCTGATCCTCTGGAGCCTGGCAGGCGCGATCACCTATCTCTTCTACCGCCCCACCGAGCACGCGCGCCTGCGTGAAATGGATCAAGAAGTCACCCAACTCGAACACGACCTCGCCGAAAGCGAAGAAGCTGCGGAGACAGTCTAGGCAATTTATGATCGCGCCCGCCAACATGCTTGTCATCCCGAACGCAGTGAGGGACCTCTCAAGCCACCCGCTGTCGCCCGTCCCTAAAATCTGCGTAAATCTGTGAAATCTGCGGATAACCTCTTGTCCCTCCCCGAAGTGGCGGTGAACTTCGCCCTCACCTGGGATGGCCGTGTCTCCACCCGCAACCGGACGCGGGCCGATTTCTCTTCCTCGCGCGACAAACACCGGCTCGTGGAAATCCGCGCCAGCGGCGACGCGCTGCTGGTGGGCCGCGCCACGCAGGAGATCGAGCAGATGCGGATGAAAATCGGCGATCCCGCCCTCCAAGCCGCCCGGGTTGCGCGGGGGCTGCCCCCGGAACCGCTGCGTGTGGTGGTGAGTGGTTCGGGCCTGATCGACCCGGAGTCTCCGCTCTTCCACACCGAAGGCTCCCCCATCGTGATTTTCTCCACGACCAAGATGCCGGAGATTGCGCGCGCCGCCCTGCAAGGCAAAGCCGCGCTGCACCTTTCTGACGGTCCGCTCGATCTGCGCGCTGTATTGCAGACGCTGCGGAGCGATTACAACGTGCAACGGGTCGTCTGCGAAGGCGGCCCGACGTTGTTGCGCTCGCTCTTGGAAAAAAACCTCGTGGACGAAATCAACGTGACCTTTTGCCCGCGCATTTTTGGCGGAGAGGACGCCCCGAGCCTCACCGGTGGCCCCGGCGCATTCCTCCCGGCAGCCGTCGCGTGCCGCTTGGAGGCAATGGAGACCGTCGGCGACGAATGCTTCGCCCGCTATCGCGTCATCAACCCCCCATGCGCCGTTACGCTCCCTGCCTGATCCTGCTCGCCGCGGTTCTGCTGGTCTACAGCCCGGCATTGCGCAACGGTTTTGTGTGGGACGACACCGCGCTCATTCTGCGCGACCCGCTCATCCGCAGTCCGCGCTTATTGGCGGAAGGCTTTCGGCACTTCCTGTTCCTGGACGCCACGGCGGCGGATTTTTACCGTCCCTTGCAACGGGTCGTCTACACGGCTGACTACGCGCTCGCGGGGTTCACCCCTTGGGTGTTCCACCTCACGAGCCTGCTGGTCCATGCCGGAGCGGCGATGGTGCTTTATGCGTTGGGGCGGCAGGTTTTTTCGCGTGAGAATGCTTCGCTTTGCGCTTTTCTCGTCGCGTTGATTTGGGCGGTGCATCCGATCCAGTCGTCCGCCGTGGTTTATGCGTCGGGACTGGCCGATCCGCTCGCGGCGCTGCTCGGCTTCAGCGGGCTGGCTCTGCTTTTGGGAGGACGCCGGGGCTGGGCGGGACTCTGCCTCGGGGCGGCGCTCTTTGCCAAGGAGAGCGGCGTTTTTGCGTTGCTGCTCGGCCTCGGGTTGGGCTGGGCTCTGGCTCTCCATCAATGCGCCACCCGGCGACAACGGCTGGCGCATTTCGCCCGCGTGGCCCTCCCGGCATTGGCGATGGCAACTCTCTATATCGGCCTGCGCGCGACGGCGGAACACACCTCCCCGCCTCCGCGTGAACCGATTGCATTCGCCGCGCGGCCCGTTCTCGGCCTGCGGGCGGTGGCGGAATACGCCGGGCTGCTCGCGGCCCCGGTCAACCTGCACATGGAGCGGGATGTCCGCACCTCGGCGGGCCCGCTCCAAATGCTGGCGGGCGCGCTCCTCCTTTGCGGGGCGGCGCTCTGGTTCTGGCGCGCGAATCGGCCCACACGCGCCTGTCTCATCGCGGCTGCGGTCGCTTACCTGCCCGTCAGCAATCTCTTCGCGCTCAACGCCACCGCCGCCGACTTCACGGCCGAGCTGCCAGCGCTACAGTTTGTCGCGGCCGGCATGGTACCGGCGGATGATGCGGTGCTGGACGGCCTGCTCAAGCGTGTGGAGAACAACGGGACGTTATTGCTGGTCAAGTTCGACAAGGCGTGGGCCGCCGCACTTTTGCGCAAGGGGATTCTCGCCAAGCCGGTGACGGAGTG
>JBAXCI010000061.1:0-10471 GCA_037141555.1 Verrucomicrobiota bacterium
GCGCCCCCGGGAAAACGCCCCGGAATCGTGCCCGCCGTGCCCGGCGTCGATCACCACCGTGTCAAAGTCAGTGATATTATAATAGGGCATCGTCGAGCAACCGCCCAACCAGACGAGGCTGGCCAGGCCGAAAGCCGCAACACACGCAGAGCGCATCCATCGGGAGAGGATTAAAGGAATCATTTTTCGCCGAAGCAGGGTTCTTCATGGGCGGCGGTGAGCGATTTGTCAAGAAACGCGGGCTGCGTAATCGGGGTTGATTCCCGCTGTTCTTGCCCCGATAGTTCCCGCTCCTAACCGAAAACGGATGAACGGGAAGCGAATCAACCTATTTTTAAGCCGCCTCTTTATCGGGGTGGCGCTGCTGGCGGCCTTGGCCGGGTGCAACAACAACCCGCACCCGCGCCCTCTCCACGAAACACGCGCGGACGGCACCCCGTGGGTGGTGAGCTACCGGGCCATCGGCGACGACCCGCGCTCGCTCGATCCGCAGTTCAGCTACGATACACTGGGCCACGCCATCATTTCGCAGGTCTACGAAGGCCTCCTGCAATACAGCCCGTTCAAGACCGACCCTTACGAACTGGAACCGTGTCTCGCCGACGGCATGCCGCGCCGGATCAAAAATCCGGACGGCACGGAGACCTACGAGATTCACCTCAAGCGCGGGGTATTCTTTCACGACGACCCGTGTTTCCCTGGCGGACGCGGACGCGAGCTGACGGCTGCGGATTTCGTCTACACTTTCCAGCGGATTGCCGATCCGGCGGTGGAATGCCCGGTGCTTTCGACGCTTCAGGAATTCATCGCGGGGCTCGCCCCGGCCTATGAAGAAGCCCGCCAGGCCAGGAAATTCGACTATTCCAAACCGACCGGCGCGATCACGGTTGTCGACGATCACACCCTCCGCCTCAACCTGCTCAAGGCGTATCCGCAAATCCAATACTGGCTGGCGATGCCGTTCACGGCTCCCGTGCCCCGCGAAGCCGTGGAGTATTACAACGGGAAAAATGAGCGCGAGCTCTTCAAGTTTCACCCGGTGGGCACCGGCCCTTACCGGCTCGCCGAATGGGCCCGGAGCCGTTTGATCCGGTTTGCCCGCAACGAGCGCTACACCGCAACGCGTTTCCCCGAGGGCGGCTGGCCCAAGCAAGACGAATCGCGGTTCCGCCCCCTCTCAGGCTCGGCGCTGCCCAAAATCGACGAAATCCAATTCGCCGTGATCCGCGAAGCCATCCCCGCGTGGCTGCTCTTCCGCCAAGGCTATTTGGACGCATCGGGAGTGAGCAAAGATGTTTTCAACTCCGTAATCACCGCCGGGCAGACGCTCTCCGAGGAATTCCGCGCCCGGGGCGTGCAGCTTTTTCGCGATGTGGAACCGGGGACGTTCTATTCGCAGTTCAACATGGACGATCCGACGGTCGGCAAAAACCAACTGCTGCGCCAGGCGCTCTCGACGGTTTATAATCAGGACCGCGCCAACGAGATCTTCGGCAACGGCGTGGACATCAAAGCCGAACAACTGCTGCCCCCCGGCGTGGTCGGTTATCAGCCCGATTTCAAGAACCCTTTCCGAACGGAAAACGTGACGAAAGCCAAGGAATTGCTGGCGCAAGCGGGGTATCCGGCGGGGATCGATCCCAAAACCGGCCAACCGCTCGAACTGACGCTCGACGTGGTGGCGGGCAACGCGGAAAGCCGCCAGCGCGCGGAGTTTGACCAGATGCAAATCCAGCAACTCGGGTTGCGCTGCAAGATCGAAGAAAACACGTGGTCGCGTTTTCAGGAAAAGCAACTCAGGGGGCTCTTCCAGATGAACACCGGCTCGGGCTGGAACGCCGATTACCCCGACCCGGAGAATTTCTTCTTCCTCTTCTATAGCAAGAACGTCCCGCCCCAAGGCAGCAACTACGCCCGGTTTTCAAACCCGGACTTCGACCGCCTTTTCGAGCAAATGGCCACGATGGACAACGGCCCGGAGCGGCTTGCGATCATCCATCGCATGACCGCGATCCTCGTCGAGCAATGCCCGGTGGTCTTCACCTTCCACCCGGTGACCTTCCGGCTCAACCAGCCGTGGCTGCCCCGCATCTTCGAAAACGCGATGCTCGCAACCGGGGGTGGCCTCAAATATTCCGTCATCGACGCCGATTTGCGCGCGCAAAAAACCCGCGAATGGAACCACGCGCCGACGTGGCCCTTGTGGGCATTGGCCGGTGCGCTCGCGCTGGTGGTAGGCTACGCCATAGCCCGGGCGCGGAAACAGAACGTGTGATCCCAGCAATTCTCGAAAATGTATAGATCTTCCCAACATGCTTGTCATCCCGAACGCAGGGAGGGACCCCGCAAGCTACCTCAAGCGCACGCACACAGAGAAAGCCACGCATTGGAGTGGTTTGTGAGGTCCCTCGCTGCGCTCGGGATGACACGCGGCGAAAACTGCACATCCCTGAGGGAAATGGAATAACGCTCATTTAGGACCATGCTGAACTACCTCATCCGCCGCATTCTCTACATGGTGCCGATTCTCCTCGGCGTGATGTTCATCACGTTTGCGTTGTTCAATATCGTCAACACGCCGCGCCAAGTCGCCTACCGCATCCTTGGGCCGAAAGCGTCCGTGCAGGCCATTGATAACTGGCTCAACAACCACGGCTACCTCGATGAGCAGGGCAAGGAGTTGCCGCTGTTCTTTAACGTCGGAGCGCATCCGTTCGATTCCCTTTATTTCCGCAGCATGGGCCGGTTTGCGACTTTCGATCTCGGCAGATCGTTCGCCACCGATGAACCGGTGATCACCATGATTAAACGCGGTGCGATTCCGTCCCTCTGCATCACCCTCCCCGCTTTTGTGGTCGGGCTCTTTCTCTCCTTGAGCGCGTCGCTCCTGCTGGTGTTTGTGCGGGACTCGCTCATTGACCGCTGGGGAACCGTCCTTTGCGTCGCGGGGATGAGCATCCCGATCACCGTTTACGTTATCTTCGGCCAGTGGATCGCCGGGAATCTGTTCCCGTGGTTCCCGGCATTTGGGTTCAACCTGGAAGGGTTCTCGACGGCGCGTTTCATCGCGTTGCCCGTGGTCATCATGATTGTGAGTGGCCTCGGCTCGGACGTGCGGATGTACCGGGCCATTTTCCTGGAAGAGGTGCGGGCCGAATACATCCGCACCGCACAGGCCAAAGGGGCCTCCCACACGCGGGTGCTGCTGGTTCACATGCTGAAAAACGGGATGATCTCTGTCATCACGCTTGTGGTGGCCTCCCTGCCGTTCCTCATCATGGGCACCCTTGTGCTGGAGAGCTTCTTCGGCATTCCGGGATTGGGGAATCTCATGCAAAACGCCATCCAGACCTCCGACTTTGGCGTGATCCAGGCCGACGTTTATTTCGGCTCGCTGCTCTATCTTTTCGGACTGCTCGTCACAGATATCTGTTACGCGGCGGCAGACCCCCGCATCCGGCTTCAATAATCTTCACCCATGCCCATCTGGCTCTCCAACCTTCTTCTCCTCGCCGGTTGCGCCGCCCTGGTCGCGCTGCTCCGGGCTTTTCTTTTCACCGAACGCTCGCGCCGGGCATTGAACCGCTTGCGCCGCGACCGCGTGGGCATCGGCTGTGCCGCAATCGTCGCTGTTCTGCTCCTCATTGGACTGGCCGATTGCGTCCAAATCAACCCGCGCCAAAGCGTGCTCGATTTCGCCTTCCGCAACGTGCCGCGCGAAGACGGCTACAGCGCTCCCCTCGCCCGCACGAGTTTTAACGAACGCGATCCCAAGCCGCTGAAGGGCCGGCACCTCATGGGCACCGATCTGCTGGGCAAAGATGTTTTTCTGCAAACGCTCAAAGGTTGCAAAACCGCCCTCATCATCGGCGGACTCACGAGCCTTATCTATATCCCGTTTGGCGCGCTGCTCGGCATCCTCGGCGGCTACTTCCGGCGCTGGGTCGATGATATTGTGCAATACCTATACAGCACGATGGCCTCCATTCCCGGCATCCTCCTGCTGGTCGCGGTGATGATGACCTTGGGCAAAGGGCTCGACCGGATGGCTATCGCGCTGAGCCTCACCGCGTGGATCGGCCTGTGCCGACTCGTGCGCGGGGAGACCTTCAAGCAAGCCGCAAAGCCGTATGTCGAGGCGGCGCGCGCCCTGGGCCAGAGCCACTGGCGGATCATCGTTTTCCACATTCTCCCCAACGTGATGCACCTGGTCATCATCAACGCCATCCTCGGCTTCTCCGGTCTGGTTTTGGCGGAAACCATATTGAGTTATCTCGGCGTTGGCGCGCCGGTGGGAACGCCGAGTTGGGGAGTGATGATCGACTCCGCGCGCATGGAACTGAGCCGCGAACCGGCGGTTTGGTGGCCCATCACCTCCGCCAGCGGGGCGCTCTTTTTGCTCGTCCTCTCGCTCAACCTCCTGGGCGACTCGTTGCGCCGGGCGTTCGATCCGAAGGCGGCGTGATTCCACGCCAAGGGCGCAACGGAGAGAACTTCAGATCGGCCTATTCGAGGTTGGCGAGGTAACGCTCCGCGTCGAGCGCGGCGGCGCAGCCTTGGCCCGCCGAGGTGATCGCCTGCCGGTAGACGTGATCCGCCACGTCGCCCGCCGCAAACACGCCGGGGATGTTCGTCTGGGTGCCCTTGTGCTGGATGAGATAACCTTCCGCATCCATATCCAGCTTGCCCCGGAACGGAGCGGTGTTGGGCGTGTGCCCGATGGCCGAGAAAACGCATTTCAATTCCAGCTCGCTCTGCTCGCCGCTCTTCCCGTTGCAAAGGCGCACGGCGCGCATCTCGCCCGCGTCGTCGGTGAGGTATTCGCTAATCACGCTATCCCATACCGGCACAATCTTGGGATTGCTGAGGGCGCGTTCAGCCATGACTTTCGAAGCGCGCAGGGTGTCTCGCCGGTGGATGAGATAGACCTTGGAGGCGAACCGCGTGAGAAAGAGCGCCTCTTCGCAGGCGGAATCGCCGCCGCCCACCACGCAGACCGGGACGTTGCGGTAGAACGCGCCGTCGCAGGTGGCGCAGGAGGTGAGGCCGTGGCCGACGAGTTCGCGCTCGCGGGGCAGCCCCATGTAGCGGGCGCTCGCGCCGCTCGCGACGATGAGCGCGCGGGTTTCCACCCAGTTCCCGTCGATCTTCACGCGGACAAAGCCGTCGGCTGGTTCGAGGTCCTCCACCAAGGCATATTCAAAGCGCGCGCCGAAACGCTGGGCCTGCGCTTTCATATTCATGATGAGCGAGGGGCCGTCGATCCCTTCCACAAAACCGGGGAAATTCTCCACCAGCGTGGTGGTCGTGAGTTGTCCGCCCGGCTCCCTGCCTTCGAGCACGAGGGGAGAGAGGCTGGCGCGCGCGGCGTAGATGGCCGCAGTGAGCCCGGCGCAACCGGAACCGATGATGAGAAGATTTTCCATATTTTTACAGGGTAGGGTATAAGAAGCGGGAGTAGAACACTCGCCCGCCGGAATTTCCAGCAAAAGCCCGCCATAATCCAGCATGAACCTTTTCCTCGCCACCACGCCGCCTCCCGCGTTCATGCTGTCGCCGTTTGTCGCGATGCTCCTGGCCATTGCGGCGATGCCACTGCTTTTCAAACACCACTGGGAGCGGTTTTACCATTGGTGGGCGCTCTTTCTCGGCTCGGTGAGCGTCGGCTACTATCTGTTGGTGCGGCACGAGGCGGCTCCCGTCCTTCACACGGCGCACGAATACGTCAGTTTCTTGATGATGGTCGGCTCGCTCTTTGTCGTGGCGGGCGGGATTCACATCGTCGTCAAAGGGGAGGCCAAACCGTGGGTGAACGTCCTCTTTCTCGCGCTCGCCAGCCTCGTCTCAAACCTCATCGGCACCACCGGCGCGTCGATGCTCCTCATCCGCCCCTGGATCCGGATGAACAGATACCGCGTCACCGGCTTCCACATCGTTTTCTTCATTTTCCTGGTCTCGAATGTCTCGGGCTGCCTGACGCCGATTGGCGATCCGCCGCTTTTTCTCGGTTTCCTCAAAGGCGTCCCGTTCTGGTGGGTCATTGAACACTGCTGGCAGCCTTGGGCTGTGGGAGTCGGCTTGCTGCTGGGCCTCTTCTTTGTGTTCGACACGCTCAATTTCCGACGCGCCCCCAAGCCGGTCCGCGACAAGGAAACCGCGCGGGAAACCTGGCGCTTTGGCGGGTTGCGCAACCTGCTCTTGCTGGGCGCGATCCTCGGCTCGGTGTTCGTGAACCGCCCGGCGTTCCTGCGCGAGGCGATCATGGCCGCGGCGGCGCTTGCCTCCTGGTTTCTCACGCCCAAGGAGATTCACGAAGCGAACGATTTCACGATGGAGCCGATCAAGGAAGTCGCGTGGCTGTTTTTGGGGATCTTCGCCACGATGATCCCCGCGCTCGAATACCTGCAAGCGCACGCGCAGTCACTCGGGCTGCAGAGCGAAATGCAGTTCTACTGGGCCACGGGGCTGCTCTCCGGCGTGCTCGACAACGCCCCCACCTACCTCGCCTTCCTCGCCGCCGCGTTGGGCCTCGCCGGGCTCGATCTGAACACCGGGATGCCGGAATTCCTCGGCGCGCACGGGCACACGCTCGTCGCCATCTCCGTGGGCGCGGTCTTCTTCGGCGCGATGACCTACATCGGCAACGGCCCCAATTTCATGGTCAAAGCGATCGCCGAACGGGCCAGGGTGGAGACGCCCGGTTTCTTTGGCTACATTGTGCGCTATGCGGTGCCGATTTTGCTGCCTGTGCTCTTTGTTGTCGGGATTCTCTTTTTTTCCCGGTGGAGATTGTTCTAAGATGTCGGCATGTTTACCGGACTTGTTGAAGAAACCGCGCGCATCGTCTCCGTCGAACCGATTGGAGGCGGCGCGCGCCTGACCCTGGAAGCCTCCGTCGTTCTGGAAGGGACGCACGCGGGCGACTCCATCGCCGTCAACGGTTGCTGCCTCACCATCACCGCGATGGAGGGGAACCGCCTTTCGTTCGATCTGCTGGCCGAGACGCTCGACAAAACCAACCTGGGCGACCAAAAGCCGGGTTCGGTGGCCAATCTGGAGCGCGCGCTCGCCGCCAACGGCCGTCTCGGGGGCCATTTTGTGCAGGGCCACGTCGACACCACCGCCCGCGTCCTCGCGCTGGAACCGCACGGGCAGGATCACCGCATGGAGATCGAGTTGCCGCGCGCGTTCGCCCGCTACGTCGCCTACAAAGGCTCCATCTCGATCAACGGCATCAGTCTCACGGCGGCGGAAGTGCGCGAGGCGAGCGTCGTCATCTGGCTCATCCCGCACACCATGGAGGTCACCAACCTACACACGCTCAAGGCGGGCGACCGCGTCAACGTGGAGTTCGACATGCTGGCGAAATATCTGGAACGGCTCACCGATCCGAATTTGAAGGCGTAGAGCTCGCAGGAAAGTGCGTTCCCAAGTGCAACTTGGGAACGAGGACAACGCGCGGCAAGGCATTGCTCTTGACGTCTTAAAACGTGATCCGCCACCCCGCTCGCGCCGCTTGCTCCGCTGTATAGTAAACGCCGTGAACCTTGAGCCCTTCGCGGTTGACCAGCGTCACGATGCCCCCCTGCCTGCCAAGCGGCAACGCGGGCCCCAGCGGGATTTCGCGCGCTTCGCCGGGAGCAAGCCTGCCGTGCAGCGGCCATCGGCTTTTGGCATCGCCGGTGAGCCGCCACCCGTCGAGACTGACCGCATACGGACTCACATTCAGTAACGTCACGGATTCCTCGGGTATCTGGCCGTTCAAGGGGTGCACGAGCGCGGCGATGATCCGCACCGGGCTCTCCCCGCGCTGGCAGCCGGGAGGCAGCGCGGCGGCAAACGGATCGGACGGGAGCGCGTGCCCGGTGGCGGGATCGGTGTGCCACGTTTGCGACTGGAATTTCAGGAAGAGCCCCGTCCAACGCTGCTGCCGGGGGTGCTCGATCAAGACCGCGCCGTCCTGCCAGCAGCCGTCTTGCTCGATGTGGCACGGGTCGTTGCCCTGGTTCATGTGCACGTCGTGCATGCCGCGCGAGGGGTGAAAGCGAAAGATGTGGTCGCTGGCCTCGGCTTGCCACGGTTCGCCGTAGACGTAGACCCAGCAACCGGGGTCGGAGATGGCCCCGGCAAAGATCCCAGCGAGCACTTGGTTCAAATCCGTGCCGCCATTGGACTGCTGGCTCGGGAGTTTCAGAAACTGGTTGCGCGGGAAGAGGTTCAGGCGCAGGTAATCGAGCGCAAGCCCGCCCGGCTGGGAATCCACCGGGTGCAAGCCCGCCGCGAGCCGCCCCAATTTTGCGGTGATCGGGTGCCCGAAGCGCAGCTTGATGAGGTATTCCATCTCCGAGGGTTCCAGCATGGAACGGACGTTGATGGCCACGCGGTAGGAGTCGCCGTTGGCCTCCAGGTGGAGCTGAAAATGCGGGTGCCCTTCGGCGGAAATGCGGGTCGCCTTGGGGCGGCCTTTCAAAACGGCGTAGGATTTGAGCGGCATCGGGAGATTGCTGGCTATTTTCACCCTTTGCGCGCGCAAATCAAGGAGGACCGCCGACTTTCTCCTAAAAGAATCGGGGAGTTGCCCCGATACCGCTTTCGCCGTTTTTCTGGTGAACTCGTTTCCGTCGACAGCTTCGGTCAAGGACGACACCGGGCAACGGAGGGCCCGGCGGGGTTGGCGAAACAGAGGCTCACAGGCCGGCAGAGGGAGAATTGCACGGAAGCGGTTCTCCCTCCGCTTTTTTACGAAACACATGGGCCCGGGAAACCTTTCCTTCAACGGGTCTTGACGCTCCCATGGGAGCGCGCTTTAGTTCCCCATCAGTTTTCTCCTTATGCGATCCTCCTTCATTGCTCTTTTGCTCGGCGTGGGCCTGCTCGCCGGATGTTCCACCGATCCCCGCCTGGGCCGGGGCACCCAATATCTCACGGAAAACGGCGGGATCGTTTCCCTGCCGGACCGTGGCCGCCCGAGTTTCGACACCGTTTCCTATTGGGACGGCGACGGCGTGAGCGGGGCTCCCTCGGTGGTGATCCGCCTGAGCGAGCAGCACGCGTATTTCTTCAAAGGCAGCCAGCTCGTGGGCGTTTCGAGCATCTCGACCGGCCGCGAAGGATTTGGGACCCCCTCGGGGAGCTTTAAAATCATCCAAAAGGACAAGGACCACGTCTCCTCGCGGTTTGGCGATTACCTTGATGCGCAAACCGGAGCGGTGATCAAGAAGGACGCCGATCGCAATGTCGACCCGCTGCCCAAAGGGGCGAAATATGATGGCGCGAAGATGCCGTATTTCATGCGGATCGTAGGTGGCACGGGCATGCACGAAGGGTTCCTGCCCGGCGCTCCGGCCTCGCACGGCTGCATTCGGATGCCGAGCTTCATGGCGGAGGCGTTCTTCCGCAATGTTGCCGTGGGGACTCCGGTGCGGATTATTCCGTAGCCCGGAAGCGGGGCGGCGGTATCACTCCTCTGGTGCCTGGGGGAAGCCGTTTATGGCTGAATACTAAACCCGTTCAGTCCCACGACGGCGGAAGCGTCCACCGAATGCACCTGCTGGTTTTTGATAAACCCCGCCAATTCGCTTTCCACGATGGCGTCGAGAAAACCGGCAACTTCTTCGGATTGGCCCCCGACGAGCAGTTCCACTCGACCGTCGGGCAGGTTGCGCACCCAGCCGATGACATCATACCCCTTGGCAAGGTGCCGCGCCATGTACCGGAAGCCGACGCCCTGCACGCGCCCTTCATAAAAAACGTGCTTCGCGAGCATGGCGGCGATTTTACGCACAACTTGCACTGGATACAAGACGGGAGGGCACGGTTGGAGGGTAATGTTTTTACCCTTTATTCGCCATCAAAGGGCGAATGGCAGGTGGGTGTGGACGGCTCCGTGCCATCTACCGTTGCGCCACGCGGTTTTTCTGTAACCACACGAAACAACACAGGCCGGATCGCTTGCGCAACCCGGCCTGTGGATGATTGAGCTTTTTAGCAGCCTTCTTAGGAAAGGCGGGAAGCGAGCAGCTCGCGCTCGAAGATCAGCTCCTTGGGCAGCGTCTTGTAGAGCTTGAGGAACATCTCGTTCTGGAGCAGAAGTTCGTTCTTCCACTCTTCCTTGTCGATCTTCTGGCACTCGGCAAACGTCTCGGCGGTGAACCCTTCGAGACCGGCAATGTCGAATTCTTCCGCCAGCGGCATGCGGCCCACTGCGGTCTCGACCGCCTTGGCGGTGCCGTTGCAACGCTCGACGATCCACTTGAGCACGCGCATGTTGTCGCCAAAGCCCGGCCACATGAAGTTGCCGTCCTTGTCTTTGCGGAACCAGTTGACGTTGAAGATCATCGGCGGATTGGCGATCGACTTGCCCATCTCCAGCCAGTGGCCGAAGTATTCGCCCATGTCATAACCGGCGAACGGCAGCATCGCCATCGGGTCGCGGCGGACCTGGCCGAGGCCACCGACGGCGGCGGCGGTC
>JBAXCI010000062.1:0-10155 GCA_037141555.1 Verrucomicrobiota bacterium
CTCGGACCCATTCGACCTATGTTGCGGAAATTCTCTCTCGTGGCTGCCGGATGCTGTGCGGCCCTCGCGCTGACCTCATCCCCCTCCTACGCGGCTCCTACGCCGACGATCACCATCACCGGAAACGGCTCCATTTCGCTTTCCGTCGCTCCCATCGGCGGGGCGGACGGCGCGGTGGTGACGAAAACGGTTCAAAACGACCTCGCGCTCTCCGGCTTTTTCAGCCTCACCGACGCCAACCAGGCCTCCATGATTGTCAACGGCGCCTCATCGGGCGGTTCGCTGCAAGGCAAGGTGGTAAGCCGCTCCGGGGATAACGTCCTCCTCCATTCCTACGACGGCAGCGCAAAGGAAAAGGGGCACGCGTTCGCCAACGACATCATCGAAACCCTCACCGGCAGCAAAGGGATGGCCGGGAGCAAAATCGCCTTCGTTTCCACGCGCACGGGCGCAAAGGAAATCTACACGGCGGACTACGACGGCTCCAACGTCTGCCCTTGGACGAGCGACCGCACGATCAGCGTCGCCCCCGCCCTCAGCCCCGACGGACGGCGCATCGTTTACACCAGCTACCTGAGGGGGTATGCGGATATTTACCTCATCGACCTCGCGAGCCGTCAGCGCGATCGCATCGTGAAATTCCCCGGCACCAACAGCGGTCCGGCGTTTTCGCCCGAGGGGAACCAAATCGCCTGCACCGTGAGCCGCGATGGCAACCCGGAGCTGTACGTCGTCAATAGCGACGGTTCGGGCGCGCGGCGGCTGACGCACACGCCGGGGGTCGAGTCGTCGCCCACGTGGTCGCCCGACGGCCGGGAGATCATCTATTCCTCGGACGACACCGGCTCCCCGCAACTCTTCCGCATTTCGGCAAACGGCGGCTCCGGGCAGCGGCTTTCCACCGGGCACAGCTATTGCACCAAGCCGAGTTGGTCGCCGGACGGCAAAAAAGTCGCCTTCAACATCCGCGAAGGCGGCTCGTTCCAGGTGGCCGTGCTCGATCTCGCCTCCAACGCCACCCGCGTTGTGACCGGCGGCGGCGAGGCTCGCGACCCGGTGTGGGGACCCGATTCGCGCCATTTGCTCTTTACCCAGGGCGGCAACCTGATGCTCTTGGATGTCCAAACCGCCCGGAAAGTGGCGCTTATCACCGGCTTGGGCGCGATTTCCGAGCCGACCTGGACGCGCTAAACCTTCCCAAATTTTCACCACAAACCTCATGAAAAACCTCCAAATTGTCTCCCGGATCGCCCTCTGCGGCGTCCTCGTGCTCACCCTCGACGCCTGCGCGCTCTTCAAGAAGAAAAAGCAATACACCGGCATGTCCGACAGCGACATGGTCAACGGCGCTCCGCTGCCCGAACGGCAGGAAGGCGTCAACTTCACCGGCGGCAATGTCGACCGGAGCCGCTTTTCGCCCGTGCACTTCGGGTATGACAGCATCACCGTTGCGCCCGATGAAACCGGCAAGCTCAACGAAGTCGCCAAGTTCCTGAAGGGCTCGGACAAAATGCTCATCATCGCCGGGTTCACCGACGAGCGCGGCACGGCGGAATACAACCGCGGCCTGGGCGAACGCCGCGCGCAGGCCGTCCGGTCCTACCTGCTGCAAAAAGGGGCGGACACCGAGCGCATCCAGACCACCAGCTTTGGCAGCGAGATGCCCGCCGACACCGGTCACAGCGAATCCGCGTGGGCCAAAAACCGCCGCGCCGAATTTGGCGTGACGAAGTAATCGCCGCCGTCAGTTTGATGGGCGAGTTGGCCAAAAACCTGGCCAACTTGCTTGTCATCCCGAACGCAGTGAGGGACCCCGCAAATCACCCAAAGCCCTCCTTTTTAGGGGAGCCTGGAATAGCTTGAGAGGTCCCTCGCAAGCTCGGGATGACGTGTTGCACGCGTCTTTGCAACGAGCTTCGTTTCACCGCACCAGCCCTCTCCATTTTCTTGAAAATTTGTGACCTTACCCAGTTTTATTCCCCGGTCAGCGGCGGGGTGAAGCGGTACGTTCACGAAAAAGTCCGTTACCTCAACGCGCACACCGACGATGCGCATCTGCTCATCATCCCCGGCGAGCAGGACACGCGCACGGTCGAGGGGCGGGCCACGGTTTACACCATCCGCTCGCCGCTCCTCTCGCGCACTTCGCGCTACCGGGCGATCCTGCGGCTCGGCGCCATCGAGCGCATCCTGGAACGGGAACGCCCGGACGTCATCGAATCCGGCGACCCGTATCAAGTCGCCTGGAAAGCGGTCGCCAGCGGCAAAGCCCTCGGGATTCCCGTGATCGGGTTCTACCATTCGCACTTCCCCGAAGCGTATGTGCGGACGGTGGCGCGGTTCTTTGGCCGGACCGCCACGGAGCTGGTGATGGACGCCTCGCGCCGGTATGTCTGCTCGCTCTACAACCGGTTTCACCGCACGCTGGTGCCGTCACCGGCTTTGGAGCGGCTCTTGATCGAGTGGGGCGTGACCAATACCGAACACCTTGATCTGGGGGTGGATACCGGGGTTTTCCGGCCCGCAGCGGATGGCAAAGCGGAAACCCGCGCCGAATGGGGGGTGCCCGCCGGGCGCACCCTGCTGCTCTACGTCGGGCGGCTGGCGCAGGAGAAGAACACCCGGACGCTCTTCGACGCCTTCGAGCGGTTGCACCAATCCGAACCCGCGCGCTACCATTTGCTCGTGGTGGGCGACGGCTTGCAACGCCGCGCCGTGCAGGCCTTGCAGGCGGCAACCGCGCAGGTGACGTGGCTGCCCTCCTGCGTCGAACCGGAACGGCTCGCGGCGATCTACCGTTGCGCGGATTGCTTCGTTCACCCGGGATTGCAGGAGACCTTCGGCCTCGTCACGCTCGAAAGCCAGGCCTGTGGAACGCCCGTGGTCGGCATTCGCGGCAGCTACATGGACCGGATCATTTTCAGCGACCAGCGCCATTGGGCCGAGGCAAACACGCCCGCCTCCCTCGCCTCCGCGATTCGCCAAACCTGCTGCGGCGATCTTTCGGGCACGGGCAGGGCCGCCAGTGAGACGGTGCGGGCCCGGTATTCGTGGAAGCTGGTGTTCGAGCGGCTCTTTGGGATTTACCGGGAAGCCGTCAGCGCTTACAAACAAGGCGATGTCTGAGCGCCGCCCATTCGAGATTCGCAAATTCCAGAAGGTCGACCGCGCCCGCGTGCGGCAGCTCTGCTGCGAGACCGGGTTTCTCGGCAACCCGATCGACCCGGTGTTTGAAGACCGGGAATTGTTCGCAGATTACCTGACGGCTTATTACACCGACTGGGAACCCGAATCGTCGTTCGTGCTGCTCATCGAGGGGGAGATTTGCGGGTACCTGCTCGGCTCGCGTTTTCCCTTTCGCCAGCAGCTCTACAACATCTACCAGAACGCCAGCCTCTTCCTGCGCGGGATCGTCCGGTATGCCCGCTACCATGCCGCCTCCAAAGCGTTTGTGCGGTGGATCGTCCGCACAGCCTGGCGCGAAGTCCCCGCCGCGCCGCGCCGGTGCGCCCATTTCCACATCAACCTGCTCGCCGAGGCGCGCAACCTCGCCACCACGCGCTCGATGATGGATGCCTACCTCGCCTACTTGCACGCCAACGGCGAAAAGCAGGTCTACGGCCAGATGGTCACCTTCGAGAGCCGCCGTGGATTCAAAATGTTCGAGCGCTACGGGTTTCGCGTGATGAACAAATCGCGCATTTCAAAATACGACGGCGTGCATTCCGAGCCGGTGTATCTTTGCACGGTGGTGAAGGATTTGGAGGAGGGCAGACAGCTCTCCGCCCGGTAAGACCAAGGCGGGCGGGCCAACATGCTTGTCATCCCGAGCGCAGCGAGGGACCTCTCAATGGTCTCTATGCGTTGTATTATCCAAAGCCTTCAAGTCCGGCATAGATCCCTCGCTACGCTCGGGATGACACGTGTCGGGAGGCTACCGTGCGATCCGGCAAGCGGGAGTGCCTTTTGGTGTCGCGCATTTTTTGTCTTTGTCCTCGGGGTATTTCTTGGTGGACGGCCAGATCAGCCGCCACGGCTGGTGTTTGATGGTGTCGGTGAATTGCTCGGCATTGTGCACGGTGTTGGCGATGCCGGGCCGGATGTTTTGCACGCCGCTCCTGAGCCCGCGCGCGCTGCTGCTGAAGTTCTCGCTCGCGCGCCGGAAGTTGCGGAGCGACACGCTGATGTCCTTGTTGTTGGCCAGATCGCCCGTGACCTTCTCCGCATTGGTGATCGTGTGGGCCAGCGGGCTGTCTTCGCCGGTGAGCATTTTGAGGTTGTCGAGGGTTTGCTGCACCGCCCCGTCGGAGCCGGAGAGCACGACGAGTTGATCGCCCAAGAGCCGGAAATTCGCGATGGCGCTGGTCAAGTCGGACCCTTGCTCGGTGATTGTGGCAAGGTTCGCGCTGCTCTTTTGCAGATCTTTCATCGCCAACGTGGCGCTGCCGATCACGGGATCGAGCTTTTCGAGCATCTTCTGCCCCACGTCAGCCAGGCCCGGTTGGCGTTCGCCGATAAATTGCGTCTCCGCTGTTGCTCGCCCCGAGGCTTCGTTGCCTTTGGTGAAGTCGATGACCTGTTCGCTGAGCAGGTTGTATTGGAGCATGTTGACGCGCTCCTCGCGGTAGATCAGCGCGTTGCGATCCACCGCGACTTCCACCATCACCACCAAGTCTGGCCGCGGTCTTTGCGAAACGGGAATGGGCGAGATCAGCCGCGACACCTGGCCGATCTTGCGACCCGCCAGCATCACCGGCGCGCCCGCGTTGATCCCGCCCGCGTTGTCGAAGTAGATCCGGTAAATCCGCCGCTCGCCCGCCAGGCCCGGCGCTTCCAGGTAGATCAACGCCGCCGCCAAAACCGCCGCAGTGATGGCCACCAGCAGCCCGGTTCGCAGTTCGTTGCGGATGACAGCCATAGAATATCAGTGGATTGGCCCCTCCGTGCGGCCCTCTATGAATTGTTCGACAACGGGGTTGTGGCTGGTCCGGAAGCGTTCGGGCCGGTCTTCTTCGATGATGCGCCCCTGGAAGAGCATCGCGATGCGCGTCGCGATGTGGAACGCGCTGGCCAGTTCGTGGGTGACAATGATGGAGGTGGCGTGCGCCTTTTCGGTGAGGTTGATGATGAGGTCGTCGATCACCGAAGAAAGCACAGGATCAAGGCCGGTGGTCGGTTCGTCAAAGAGCAGGAGTTCAGGCTCCATCACCAATGCGCGGGCGATGGCCACGCGTTTGCGCATCCCGCCTGAAAGCTCGCTGGGCATCAACGGCCCCGTTTCCTCCATGCCGACCATCGCCAGCTTTTCCTCCACGATCCGGTTGATCTCGGCGCGCCGTTTGCGCGTGAGTTCCTCCAGAGGCAACGCCAAATTATCGCGCACCGTGAGCGAGGAGATGAGCGCGGACGATTGGTAGACCATCCCGATCTTGCTCCGGGCGGCATTAATCTGTCGGCGCGAGTCCTTGTTCAGATCGAGGCCGTTGAAGAGAACCTTGCCCGAGGACGGCTGGAGGATGCCCAAAATCAACCGCAAAAGGGTGCTCTTGCCCGCGCCGCTTTGGCCCATGATGACCATCCGCTGCTTGCGTTCCACCCGGAGGTCGAGGCGGCGCAGAATCGGCTTTCCTTCAAAGTCGAGATGCACCCCGCGCAGTTCCACGACGGGCGGGCCCGGCTTGGGTTCGCGCTCTTCCACTGCCGCCGGATGGTCCCGCTCATTCATACAGTATAACCATCCCGATGTTAAAGAGCGTGTCCGCCGCGATCACCACCGCGATGGCTGCCACGACGCTGGAAGTCGTCGCCGTGCCAACGCCCGCCGCGCCGCCCCTTACCGTCAGTCCTTTGTAGCACGAGATCAGGCCGATGATGAGGCCGAAGAGAAAGCTCTTGAGCACGCCCGCAATGATGTCGCGCACGATGAGGTTTTCCATCACCAGCGCGCCAAAGTAGATATAGGAAATCCCGAATTGCTTTTCGCAAACCAGCGCGCCGCCCGTAAGCGCCGCGAGATTTGCGACGATGCTCAGGCACGGGAGCAGCAGGAAAACCGCGAGCACGCGCGGAGCCACCAGGAAGCGCAACGGGCCGATCCCCATTGCCTCAATCGCTTCCACCTCCTCGCTTGCGGTCATCGTGCCGAGTTCCGCCGTGTAGGCCGCGCCGATCCGGGCCGCCACCATAATCCCCGTCATGAGCGGGCCGAGTTCGCGCGAAAAGCCGATGCCCACGAGACCGGGAACCAGGTTTTGCGTTCCGAACTTGCGCAGTTGGTAGCCCGTTAAGAGGGCCATCGTCAGCCCCATGAAAAACGAGATCAACGCCACGAGCGGCACCGAGCCGACCCCGGCGCGATCCGCCTGCCAGAAGAAGAGGCTCGCCCGGAATGGCGCATGGCCGTGAACGGTGTGGTCGAGCGTCTCGCGCACGGTGTCCACGGCAAGATAAACCATCCCCCCGATCATGCGGAGCGGCTCGGCAATAGCTTGCGGAAGCGCACTATTCATTCAAAACCGAATCCGAAACGCACCCGGCGGATGGACGCACGCATTTTACCGCACCGATCGTGAACCGGCGGGGGCGCTTGACGAGGCGAGCAACTGCTACCTCTTTCTCCTCGGACGCTGCCACGATTCGCTGCGCGCGTGGGAGTGTGATCCTGTGTGCAGCCGCAGCAGGCAGAGCGAGCGGTCGAGCAGTTCCAGCATGGCTCCGGCGTGCAGGATGCAGCCGGTCTCCGCAAAGCCGCTTTCGACCTCGGTGTCCAGGATCAGTTCCCAATGCACGTCTTCGCGCCCCGGCAGGGTGAAGCTGACCGGTTCAAAGTGGGCGTTGAGCAAGAGGAGGAACGTCTCGTCGCGGATCGGCTCCCCGTGAGCGTCGCGCACGTCCATCGTGTCGCCGCTCAGCAGCATCCCCAGGCAGCGCACGTAGTCAAAGCGCCATTCTTCGTCGGTCATCTCCCGCCCCTGCGGGCTGAACCACATGATGTCTTTGATCTCCGAGCCGCGAATCTTGCGGCCCTGGAAAAACTTCGGACGGCGGAAGATCGGGTGATCGCGCCGCAGGTGGATGAGGCGCGTGGTGAAATCCAGGAGGCGCTGGGAGGCCGCGTCGCGCTTCCAACTCAGCCAGCTCAGCGCGTTGTCCTGGCAATAGGCGTTGTTGTTGCCCTCCTGCGTGCGTCCAAACTCGTCCCCGGCGGTGAGCATCGGGACGCCTTGGCTTAGAAAAAGCGTGGCGAGGAAATTGCGGCGCTGGCGGGCGCGCAGGGCGTTGATGGCCGGGTCGTCGGTCGGGCCTTCGGCCCCGCAGTTCCACGTGTTGTTGTGGCTGTCGCCGTCGCGGTTGTCTTCGCCGTTGGCGAGGTTGTGTTTCTCGTTGTAGCTGACGAGGTCGGCGAGCGGGAAGCCGTCGTGGGAGGTGACGAAGTTGATGCTGGCGTAGGGCCGTTTGCCGGTGGACTGATAAAGGTCGGGGCTGCCCGCCAGGCGATGGGCGATCTCGCGGGCGTGCCCTTCGTCGCCCTTCCAGTAGCGGCGCACGGAGTCGCGGTATTTGCCGTTCCACTCGGCCCAGAGCACCGGGAAATTCCCGACTTGGTAGCCGCCTTCGCCCACGTCCCACGGCTCGGCGATGAGCTTTACCTGGGAGAGGATCGGGTCCTGGTGGATGATGTCGAAAAACCCGGAGAGTTTGCTGACGGCGTGGGCTTCGCGCGCGAGCGTGGAGGCGAGGTCGAAGCGGAAGCCGTCCACGTGCATCTCCGTGACCCAGTAGCGCAGCGAGTCCATGATGAGCTGGAGCACGCGCGGGTGCATCACGTTGAGCGTGTCGCCGCACCCGGTGTAATCCATGTAATAACGCGGGTTGTCGGGCACGAGCCGGTAGTAGGAGACGTTGTCGATGCCCCGGAAACAGAGCGTCGGCCCCATCTGATTCCCCTCGGCGGTGTGGTTGTAGACGACGTCCAGGATCACCTCGATCCCCGCCGCGTGCAGCGAGCGGACCATCGTCTTGAATTCCGTGACCTGCTCGCCCGTGACGCCGCTGGAGGCATACTTCGCCTCGGGCGCGAAATACCCGATGGTGTTGTAGCCCCAATAGTTATCCAGCCCCTTGTCGGTCAGCACCTTGTCGTCGATGTGCTGGTGGACCGGGAGCAGTTCGACCGCCGTGATGCCGAGCTTTTTGAAATAGTCGATGGCAAACGGGCTCGCCATCCCCGCGTACGTGCCGCGGATTTTCTCCGGCAACGCCTCGCAGAGTTTCGAGAACCCTTTGACGTGGACCTCGTAGATCATCGATTCGTGCAACGGCGTGCGCGGCGGCTGGTCGCCCTTCCAGTCAAACGCCGTGTCGACCACCACCGACTTCGGCACGCCCCACGCGTCGTCCCGGTAGTCGCGCGAAAGGTCCAGCTCCGGCGCGTGCACGTCGTAGCCCATCATTTCGTCGCCCCAGATCACCTGCCCGGCGATGGCTTTCGCGTAGGGGTCGATGAGCAGCTTGGAAGAGTTGAAGCGCGCCCCCTTGGCCGGTTCGTAAGGGCCGTACACGCGGTAGCCGTAGAGTTGGCCGGGCCGGATTTCCGGCAAAAAGACGTGCCAAACCTGGTCGGTCTGCTCCGTCATGCGGATGCGGATCTGCTCGTGCGGGGCCTCGGCGCTGTCAAACAGGCAGAGGTCCACCCCCGTGGCGTTCTCGGAATAGAGGGCGAAGTTGACGCCGTTGCCGCGCCACGTGGCCCCCAACGGGTACGGTTCGCCCAGCCAAACTTTGAGTGGAGTCATGCGCGGATTACCTCGCCGAAGCTTCCGTTGCCGTCAACACCTGGAGGGCTTTTTTGCTGTTGTTGACGCGGAGAACCAGCAGCCCCTTCTTGGAGCTCGGGCTGGTGGCCAGGTAGGCGTATTCGATGTTGATCTTGTGGTCCGCCAGCTTCGCCGCGACCCTGGAAAGGGCGCCCGGCTTGTTGCTGTTGTCGATCATGATCACGTCGTTCTCCACCACGAGCGCGCCGCGTGCGCCGAAGAGCCGGAGGGCCTTGCGCGTGTCGCTCACGACCATGCGGACCACCGAATGGTCGACGCTGTCCGAGGTCGACAAGGCGTAGATGTTGATGTCGGCCTGGGCGAGTTCATCGCAAACTGCCGCGAGGGTTCCCGGCGTGTTGGCGAGGAAAACAGCGAGTTGGGTCACAATATCCATAGGAGTCGGGGATGAGCCGCCATTCTGTGCCGGGTTTCGCCCGCGCTCAATCAGGAATTTCGATCGATGCGGATGAATGCTTTAAAAACGATCAGGAACTCAAGAATTCAGGAAAAACAGGGGAGTATCCGCAGATTTGCATGATATTTCCGAAATTCCTGAGTTCCTGATCGCCTTTTCTCCTAACTATATGCCCGTTTTCGGGTTGATCCCGAGCCCGATCCCGCATACCAAAGGGGGAACATGCAAAATACGACAGAAACATCCGGGTTCGCCGGACGCTGGCTTTCCTACCGCGAAGACATCAAGGTTTTGGACTGCACGATCCGTGACGGTGGCCTCATGAACAACAGCAAGTTCGAGGATCGCACCGTGAAAGCGGTCTATGATGCGTGCGTCGAGGCGGGCATCGATTACATGGAAATCGGCTACAAGGCTTCCAAGAAAGTTTTTGCGCGGGATCGTTTTGGCGCATGGCGCTTCAGCGACGAGACGGACATCCGGCGGATCGTCGGAGATAACCCGACCAATTTGAAGATCTCGGTCATGGCCGACGCCGAGAAGACCGATTACCACACCGACATCCTGCCCAAGGACCAGAGCGTGATCGACATGGTGCGCGTGGCCACCTACATCCACCAAATCCCGACGGCGCTCGACATGGTCAAGGACGCCCATGACAAAGGCTACGAGACCTGCCTCAACCTGATGTCCGTCTCCAACGTGCTGGAGCGCGAGCTCGACGAGGCGCTGGAGATGGTCTCCAAGTGCGAAGCCAAGGCGATTTGCCTGGTCGACAGCTTCGGCGCGCTTTACAGCGAGCAGGTCGATTACCTGATGGACAAATACCTCCGGTTCGCCAAATCGGGCGGCAAAGAGGTGGGCGTGCACATGCACAACAACCTGCAACTGGCCTTCTCCAACACCATCCAGGGGATCGTC
>JBAXCI010000063.1:0-10102 GCA_037141555.1 Verrucomicrobiota bacterium
CACGTTTTTGGCCCCTTTGGCCTTGATGATCTTGACCGGCTCGATCACGTTGGGATCAAGAGAGAAGTTTTCCTCTTTCTTGACTTCTGGAGCGGCCGCTGCTGCGGCTGCTTTCTTGGACGCCTTCGGCGCCTTCTTTTTCGCGGCCCCTTCTACAGCCGGCGTTGCCGCCGGGGTTGCCGCTTCGGGAGCAGCCGGAGCAGCCACCACCGGAGTAATCTCGGGGGCGACAGGTGTCTCGGGTGCATTTGTTTCTTCTGCCATAATGTCTAAATTAAAGTCTTATTTTTTGTCCTTCGCGCGCTGAACGCCGACGGTCTTACGCGGCCCCTTGCGGGTGCGGGCGTTGGTGCCGGTGCGCTGGCCACGCACGGGGAGCCCCCGGCGATGGCGGATGCCGCGATAGCTGTTGATCGCCTGGAGACGCTTGAGGTTTCCTTGGATTTCGCGGCGCAGATCGCCTTCAATCACGAGGTTGTTGGCGCCGATCGCCTGGATGATCTGGTTGATTTGCTCAACCGAGAGATCCTTGGCGCGAATGTCGCCGTTGATGTTGGCTTGTTCGAGCACCTTCTTGGCCCAGGACGGCCCAATGCCGTAAATGTAGGGCAGCGAGGCTTCGATGCGTTTGTCGCCGGGAATTTCAACTCCGAGTAGTCGTGGCATATTCTAAAAAATGTTTCTAAATTATCCTTGGCGCTGCTTGTGACGCGCGTTCTTGCAGAGAACGCGAACGACGTTCTTGCGTTTCACGATCTTGCAAGCTTCACACAGTCTTTTTACCGATGCTCTAACTTTCATATTCTGCTGTTTTTATGACTAAATTCTTGGGTTTTGCGGCCTTTCGAGGGGCGATTTGGGGACAAAAAAGCGCCCCGGGAAAACCAACTCTTCCCGAGAGCGACTTTCAAATTTCAATACTTTTGTCTAAAGGTTATTCGCCCCTTGGACAGGTCGTAAGGGGACATTTCTAACATAACTTTGTCGCCTGGCAAGAGCTGAATGGCATGTAATTTCATTTTTAAGGGGATATGGGCGAAAATCCGGTGGCCGTTGGGCAGTTCCACCCGGAACAACCCGCTCGGAAGCGCCTCAAGGACCTCCCCTTCCACGTCGATTACATATTTCCCCGGCATGTGAGAATCTCCGGTGCTCCGCGCGTAATCAAGACGGTGTGCTCAAAATGCGAGGACGGTTTGCCGTCCGCAGTCACCACTGTCCAGCCATCTTCCAGAATCCGCACTCCGCAAACGCCCATATTCACCATCGGCTCGATGGCCAAAGTCATTCCGGCCTTCAGACGCGGCCCGGTGCGGGGCTTTCCGTAGTTGGGAATCTGAGGCTCTTCGTGCAGCTTGCGCCCCACGCCGTGGCCGACAAATTCCCGAACGACCGTGAATCCGTGAGCCGTCACGGTCGATTCAACCGCCGCGCCGATGTCGCCCAGCCGTCCGCCTTCGACGGCAAAGCCAAGCGCGACGCGCAGCGATTCCTCGGTCACTTGCAAAAGCTTTTGCACCGCCGGGTCGATCACGCCCACCGGGACGGTCGTCGCGGTGTCTCCCACCCAGCCGCCCTTGATGACGCCGATGTCGAGCTTGACGATGTCGCCATACTGGATTTTGCGCGGTCCGCCGATCCCATGCACGACTTCCTCGTTCACCGAGATGCAGATATTACCTGAGAACCCCCTGTATCCGAGAAATGCGCTCCGGCCTCCGGATTCCAAAATAAACTGCGCCGCCGCCTCGTCGATCTCCTTGGTGGTGATTCCGGGGCGGATCAGCGCGGAGGTGCGTTCGAGGACGAACGCCGTAGCCTGCCCGGCGATCCGCATTTTATCAATTTCCTTCGCGGTTTTAATAGGAATCATAGAGCCTCCAATAAAGACGAGATTTCCGCGAACACCCCTTCGGGGCCGTCAGCCGATTTCAAGGTCCAAAGCAGCCCGCGGCGTTGGTAATATTCCACGAGCGGTTCGGTTTTTTCGCGGTATTGCGCAATGCGGTGTTCGAGCGCCTCGGGGGTGTCGTCGCTGCGGCGTCCCAGCGTTCCGCCACATTTGGGACAGCGCGCTTCCGCCGACTTGAGGTGCAGCCCGACCGCAAAACTGCGCCCGCACTGGGTGCAAGTGAGCCTGTTCATCACGCGCTCAAAAATCGTTTGCGCCGAAATATCGAAAAACAAAACGCCATCCAACGGCGCGTGAAGTTCGGCAAGCATCCGGTCCAACGCATCTGCCTGGGCGATGGTGCGGGGGAATCCGTCGAAGACAAAGCCTTCTGTGTGAGCTGCAAGCCAGTTGCCGACGAGTTGGATCACCATCGCGTCGGAGACCATCGACCCGTCGCGGGTGATCCGGTCTGCCTCGATGCCCAGGGGAGTCCCAAGACGCATCTCTTCGCGCAACATTGCGCCTGGCGAGACGGATGCAATTCCGTAGCGCGCTTTAATCAACTCCGCTTGCGTCCCCTTGCCGGAAGCCGGCGGGCCCAACAAAACGATCCGCGTTTTCACTAGCGATACCCGTGAGCCAGGAAGAGGACCACGGCGACAAGGACCAGAATCGCGACAACGACAAACGGCCAAACCAACGCGCCCTGCTGAACCGCCTCGCCGATACCGGACGGGGTGCGCTCAAAACGACCGCGCAGACGGCCTTTGCGAAGGAACCCGTCATAGTGGCGTTGAATGAGGTGCGTTTCGATCTGGCGCATCGTGTCGAGCACGACGCCGACCATAATCAGCAAGCTGGTGCCGCCGAAGAACGAGGCCGCCATGTAGGGAACCCCGAGCGAACGGGTCAGCATCTGCGGCAAAATCGCGATAATTGTCAGGAACACCGCGCCAGCGAACGTCAGGCGGGTCATTGCAAAATCGAGGTAATCAGCGGTAGGCTTGCCGGGACGCACTCCGGGAATGTAGCCGCCGTATTTCTTGAGATCCTCGGCGATCTGCTGCGGTTGGAACTGCGTCGCAACCCAGAAATAGCTGAAGAAGAAAATCATCGACGCATAGACCGTGTAATGCACGGGGCCGTCCACCAGGGCCGCTGCGATCCGCTGCACCCAGTCATACTGCTTGAGGAACGGGATCTGGACGATCTGCGAAGGGAACATCAGGAGCGCCTGGCCGAAGATGATCGGCATGACGCCCGCATAGTTCACTTTCAAAGGCATGTATTGCGTGCCGCCGCCGGTCTGCTTGCGACCGACCACGCGCTTGGCGTATTGCACGGCGATTTTGCGCTGCGCCTGGGTGACGCAGATAACCGCTGCCACCACAAAGACGAAGAAGGCGATCATCGCAACGAGCGTCATCGGCTGCACGTTTTGCTGGCCGCCGTCCGGAATAAACGTGCGCCAGACCTGGATCAGACCTGCGGGCAGGCGCGCCACGATGCCGATGGTGATAATCAGCGACATGCCGTTGCCAATTCCGCGTTCGGTGATCTGGTCACCAATCCACATGAGAAGCATCGTCCCGGCGGTCAATGCAATGACTGCGGGAAAGAGAAAGCTGAACCCTTCATTGACGACCAGGTGGCGTCCGAGACGGGCGATCGTGTCAGCGATGCCGGGAAGGAAAGGATTGGAACCGGGGTTCTGGAAAGTCATCGCCAACGCGTACCCCTGGCCCAAGCAAAGGGCGATGGTCGCGTAGCGGGTGTACTGCATGATCTTCTGCCGTCCGCCGTCTTCCTTGGCGAGTTTCGCCAATTTGGGAATGACGGCTGTCAGCAACTGCATCATAATCGACGCGCTGATGTAGGGCATGACGCCCAACGAGAAGATCGCGCAATTCTCCATAGCGCCGCCGCTAAAGAGATTGAAGAGCGCCGCGAAACTGCTGCCGCCCGCCGACTGCTTGGCCTCGAAGGAGAACCATGCGTGAAGAACGGAGGCATCGACCCCGGGACACGTAATTGCTGCTCCGAGGCGGACAACCACCAGGAGCAGCAAGGTGAACAGCACGCGATTCCGGAGTTCCGGAATCTTGAATGTGTTAGTAAAGGCCGAGATCATGCAAGCGAGCGCCCCCGCTTACTGTGCCGCTACAGCTTCAACGCTGCCGCCGGCTTTTTGAATTTTTTCAACGGCTGCCGCGCTGAGTTTATCCACAGCGACAACAAGCTTCTTGGTCAAATCCCCGGTTGCGAGTACTTTGACGCCGTCGTATTTGCCGCGAATGAGGTTCTTCTCAAGGAGCGCAGCTTCGTTGACGGTTGCGCCGTCCTCGAACACGTTGAGCTGGCCGACATTCACAGTCGCCCAAACGGTCTTGAATTCCGCGTTGTTAAAGCCGCGCTTGGGCAAACGACGGATAAGGGGCATCTGGCCGCCTTCGAACCCGAGGCGGATGGAACCGCCTGAACGCGCCTTCTGGCCTTTGTGGCCTTTGCCGGAGGTTTTGCCGTGCCCGGAACTTTCGCCGCAGCCCAACCGCTTGACGCGGTGCTTGGACCCCGGACGGGGCTTCAATGTTGCAAGATTCATGGATTAAGCTTCTGTAACGGCAACTTCCTTCTTGGAGATGCCGCGGATTTTGTAAATTTCTTCGCGCGAACGAAGGGCTTTGAGCGCCGCGATGGTCGCCTTGACGACGTTCGCGTGATTGCTGGAACCGAGGGACTTGGCAAGCACGTCCTTGATTCCCGCTGCTTCGATGACCGCACGTACGCCGCCGCCTGCGATCACTCCGGTTCCGGGCGATGCCGGGCGAAGGAGAACGCGGCCGCCGCCGAACTCGCCGATCACTTCATGGGGAATCGTGTTGTTGAACACTGAGACTGTATCAAGCGCTTTCTTGGCTGCGTCGGAGGCTTTGCGAATCGCTTCGGAGACCTCGTTCGCCTTGCCGAACCCGTAGCCGACCTTGCCAGCTTTGTTGCCAGTGACGATCAAAGCGCTGAAACTGAACCGACGCCCGCCTTTAACGACCTTGGCGCAACGGTTGATGAAAACAACCTTTTCTGTGAGGTCCGACTTCGGCTCGTTGGAATCTCTACGGTCGCGACGGTCGCCTTTACGTTGATTAGGAGGTGCCATAATTAGAAATCTAGACCGGCTTCACGCGCGGCATCGGCGAGGGCTTTAACTTTGCCGTGGTATTGGAAGCCACCGCGATCAAAAACGACTTTGCTTACGTTGGCGCTTTTGCTGCGCTCGGCAACCAATTTGCCGATCGTCGCCGCCGTCACACAATTGGCGCGCAACGAGGCGTCGCCTTCGAGGCTCTTTTCCGTCGTCGCGGCGGCCGCAAGCGTGCGGCCCGAGACGTCGTCAATCACCTGGGCATAGATATTCTTGCCCGAGAAATGAACTGCCAACCGAGGGCGTTCAACCGTTCCGACGATCCGTTTCCGGAGCCGGACATGGCGCATTTTAATTTTTTCCAGAGAAGCCATACGAAATTATTGAACGGTTTTGCCTTCCTTGCGGACGAGATGTTCGCCAGCATACCGCACGCCCTTGCCCTTGTAAGGCTCCGGCGGGTAATACGCGCGAATGTCTGCCGCGACCTGGCCAACAACTTTCTTGTCGACCCCTTCGATCTTGATTTTGGTGTTGTCCGCGACGGTCACCTTGATTCCCTCGGGAATCGGGAAGAGGACCGGGTGGGAGAAGCCGAGGCTCAGGTTCAGAGCTTTGCCCTGCACCGCTGCCTTGAATCCGACCCCGTGAATTTCGAGGTCCTTGACGAATCCAGCGGAGACGCCGGTCACCATGTTGGCGACCAACGCGCGGGAAAGCCCGTGCAAGGCGCGCACGTTGCGCAGCTCGCTCTCGCGCTCCACGATAACGGTAGAGTTTTCAATGCGGGCTTTGATCTGCTTGGGAAGCGTCCACTCGAGCTTGCCTTTCGGCCCCTCGACTTTAACCCCGCCCTCAGGCGAGACGACGACTTTTACCGCAGCAGGCAAGTCGATGATCTTTTTTCCAATTCGCGACATACAAATTTAAGGAATTACCAAACGTAGGCGAGCAATTCGCCGCCGACGTTTTGTTTCTTTGCTTCGCGCCCGGTAAGGACCCCGCGAGGCGTGGAGAGGATGGAAATCCCGAGTCCGCCAAGCACCCGGGGAATTTCCTGGGAACCGACGTAACGGCGAAGACCGGGTTTGCTGACCCGCTTGAGCCCGGTGATGGCCGAGGTGCGGTTGACATATTTATTGAGAACGCGAATCTCAGGGAATGCCCCCTTGGTATCCACTTCGTAGCCAGAGATGTAGCCTTCCTGCTTCAGGAGACGGGCGATCTCAACCTTGATTTTGGAATAAGGAGCGTTCGTTTCGGCTTTCTTGGCCAGGGCGCTGTTGCGCAGACGGGTCAGAAAATCGGCGATGGGATCGGACAAATTGCTCATAGTATATTAGGCGGTCGCTGGTGCGGCGACTTTCTTCGCCTTGTCAGTGAACGGGACTCCCAGTTCGGTCAGCAACGCCTTGGCCTCTACGTTGGTCGTGGCGCTGGTAACGATTGTAATATCAAACCCGATGTTTCTTTTGATTTTATCGAGTTCCACTTCAGGGAAAATACTCTGATCGGCTACGCCGAGCGTGTAGTTCCCCTGACCGTCAAATGCTTTCGGCGAGATGCCGCGAAAATCGCGGATACGCGGAAGGGCCGTCTTGATGAGACGCTCCAAAAACTCATACATGCGGGCGCCGCGCAAGGTCACCTTTGCACCGATCGCCTGCTTGTCGCGCAGCTTGAAGTTCGAGATGCTCTTCTTGGCGCGGGTCTCGGACGGCTTCTGGCCGGTGATGAGGGACAACTCGGCCTTGGCGTCTTCGAGCGCCTGCTTCACGTCGGAGGAAGATCCGACGCAGGTGTTGATGACGACTTTCTGAACGCGAGGAATCTGATGCAGGTTCTTGTAACCCATCTTTTCCTTGAGCGCCGGAACGACCCGTTCCTTATATTCTGTGTAAAATTCTACTGCCATATGCTAAACCGGCGGTTACGCCGCCTTCCCTTTCTGCGCCTTTTCGACGATCTTCACGTTGGATACCTGGATGGGCCCTTCGCGCTCGATGATTGCACCCTGGGGTTGATCCTGGGATTTTTTGACGTGCTTTTTGATCAAGCGCACACCTTCGACGAGCACTTGACTTTTTTTCGGGAGAACCTGGAGGATTTTTCCAACAGCGCCTTTATGGTTGCCGGAAATCACTTCCACTTGGTCGCCCTTCTTGACGTGAAATTTCTGTATCATAGTACTTCGGGAGCGAGCGAGACGATCTTCATGAAATTGCGTTCGCGGAGTTCGCGAGCCACAGGGCCGAAGATGCGCGTGCCGCGCGGGTTCAAGTCTTTGTCGATGATGACGATGGCGTTGTTGTCAAAGCGGAGATACGAGCCGTCTTCACGCCGCACTGCCTGCCGGGTGCGGACGACAACCGCCCTCACCACGTCGCCTTTTTTTACTGTGCCGCCGGGTGAGGCCTCACGGATATGAGCCGTGATTATGTCGCCGACGCGTGCGACTTTCGTCGGCTTGCCGATGACGCCAATCATCTTGGCCATACGAGCGCCCGTATTGTCGGCGACGTCAATTCTGGTTCGGATCTGGAGCATATTGCGAAATGGGTAGCGAGATTACACTAATGTTTGAGGATTTCAACTATCCTCCAGCATTTTAATTTGCTGATGGGGCGGGTCTCCATGATGCGGACCATGTCGCCCACTTGCGCCTTGTTTTCCTCATCATGCGCATGGAATTTCTTCACCTGCTTGATGATTTTGCCAAATTTCGCGTGGGGAACGCGCGTCACCGTCTCGACGACGGCGGTCTTGTTCATTTTGCTGGAAACCACCTGACCCACACGGGTCTTGCGCAAATTGCGGGCGGCTTCGGTTGCTGCTGTTTGATTCTCAGTCATTTGGCTTGGGGCTTATGCCGTTTGGGCGCTGCGCTGGGATAGGACCGTCTCGATCCGCGCGATTTCGCGACGGATGGAACGGATCTGGCTCGGCTTCTCAAGTTGGCCGGTCTGCTGTTGCAGGCGGAGATTGAAGCCCTCTTTGTTCAGCTCCCGCTTACGGGCCTGGAGCTCGTCAACGCTCAGTTCTTTGATTTCTTTGATTTTCATACCAGGACTTAGGCTGCTGCGGCGACTGCGCGGTGACGGGAAAGGAATTTGGTGCGGATGGGAAGTTTGGTCGCGGCGAGACGCAGGGACTCACGGGCCACGGTCTCTGTCACACCGTCCAACTCGAACAGGATGTTGCCGGGACGAACGACGGCCACCCAGTATTCGGGCTGGCCTTTGCCTTTACCCATTCGGGTCTCGGGCGGACGGGCGGTCACGGATTTGTCCGGGAAAATGCGGATCCAGAGCTTGCCTTTGCGTTTCATGTTGCGGGTAAGCGCAACACGGGCGGCTTCGATCTGGGTGTTCGTGATCCAGGCGCGTTCCAGGGTCTGCAACGCGTAGGCTCCGAAATCGATGGTCACGTTGCGCGAAGCAACACCGGAGCGGCTTCCCCGCTGCGTCTTCCGGTACTTCACACGTTTTGGCATCAATGGCATAAGGTGTCTCCTCTAAAAATTCTGGTTGGCCGATTAGGCGTTCTTCGCTGGCTGGGCTTCCACCGGCGCGGGTTCGGGTTTGCACAACCAGACTTTGACGCCGATTTTTCCGTAAACGGTGTTGGCTTCCGAGAAGCCGTAGTCGATCGGGGTGCGCAGGGTGTGCAGCGGGACTTTGCCCTCGTGATAGCGTTCAGCGCGGGAGATTTCCGCACCGCCCAAACGGCCGGCGCAGCGAACCTTGATTCCCATCGCTCCGAAGTCCATCGTCGTCTGGACGGCTTTCTTCATCGCGCGGCGGAAGGAAATGCGGCGCTCGATCTGGAGAGCGATGTTCTCGGACACCAGTTGGGCGTCGAGTTCCGGGGTCTTGATCTCCTGGATGTCAATCTTGACCTGTTTGCCGTTGGACATGGAACCGATCTCTTCGGTCATCTTCTCGATTTCCGAGCCCTTGCGTCCGATAACGATACCGGGGCGGGCGGTGTGGATGGTCACGCGAAGGCTGTTCCATGCGCGCTCGATCACGACTTTCGCGACGGCGGCCTGGGCCAGCTTCTTCTTGACGTATCCACGGATCTTCAAGTCGGCGTGGAGGAAATCAGGGAAATCCTTCGGAGAAGCATACCAGCGCGAACGCCAGTCACGGTTGACCGCAAGGCGATAGCCAATTGGATTAACTTTCTGTCCCATAAATTATTTGTTCCCCTTGCTTGAGGTTTTCGCGGTCGATTTGCGTGCGTCGCGTTGGACGATCTCCACCTCGTCGGTCACCACGATGCGAATGTGTGACGAGCGTTTCAGGATCGGTCCCGCACTTCCGCGCGCCTTTGGTTGGAAGCGCTTTGCGGTCGGGCCTTCGCCAATCCGTGCTTCTTTCACAACGAGAGTCTCTGCACGCAGATTGGCATTGTTCTCGGCGTTTGCAATCGCGCTCTTGAGCGTCTTGGCGATCAAGACCGCCGCTTTCTTCGGGCTGAACGCGACGATGTCGAGCGCCTTTGCGACCGGCAAGCCCTGGATTTGGCGCGCAACTTCCCGGGCCTTGAAGGCCGAGATGCGCGCATATTTTGTTGTCGAATGGATCTGCATGTTTAGTTAAATTTTTTACCGGGCATCCACCATAAGGCGATCCCCAACTTTTATCTTATTCTTCTCTGATTCCAGACCTTGTATTACGGCGCCACTGATTTTGTCCCGCACGTCCACCACTCGCACGGCGCCGATCAGATGATCGCCCCGCACGACTTTGAACGGCATCCCAACGCGCACGCCCTGTCGGCTGCCCACGTTGGCCACCACCAGCGAAAGTTCCTCTTTGATACTCACCACCATGCCGTCGGTCAGGCTGCCTGGCGCGGAGGATTTGCTCTCGTTCCCGGGTTGACTCCCTGGGATTCCGAGCACTTCCGCAACACTTCGCAACCTCGCTTCCAACGCCATCCTGGCTTCAGCATCATCGGTCGTGGCCACTTTCGTGTACCGCAAAACCGCTTCGCTGAGCTGCACCAACTCGTCGGCCAGCTTGTCCTTCTCGCTTTGAACGAGTTGGAGATCGCGGACCGCC
>JBAXCI010000064.1:0-10003 GCA_037141555.1 Verrucomicrobiota bacterium
GTGCTCGTCCCCCGCTCCCTGGTGGAACACGGTGGGGTAGGTCGGGAAATCGGCGGAGTAGGTCGCAACATAGCGACCATCGATTTCTTTGATGGCGCGAACCCCGTCGTCGCGCGAGTCGTCAACCGTGACGATCTCCCCCTGGCCGACATTCGTTACGGTGTCGGAGGTGCGCATCTTTTGCAGGCGATCCAAGGCTTTTTTGCTCGGGGCCAGGACGTCGCGCATTGTCAGAACATCCCAGATTTGCGGATCTTCTTCGCCGAGCTGCTGAATCGCAATGCCGCCCAAGTTCAATTTCTTGATCGCGCGGAGCTGGTTGAGAAAGGTGATGGCGTCGAGGAAGCAGACAGTGTGGTTGCCTCCCGGTTCCTGGTAGCTGAAGATCGGGTTGAAGCTGGGAGGGCCGGTCTCGACGGTCTTCACCCCGGCGAAACTGGCCCGGCTCATGGCGTCGCAAAAGGAGATTTCCTCGCCGCGCCGTTTCCCTTCGGTCCAGTCATAGCCATAAGCGCCCAGAATGGCGATCCACCGGTCGGGACAATCGTATTCGTCGATGACCTTGAGCCATCCTTCAAACCAGTCTTGCGAGGCGATGGGCCCGGCGGGTTCGTCGTCGGAGGTTTCGTCGGTGAGGCTGGCGACAAAGCGGTCCACGGTGCCGGTGAGGCGGCCGAGATCGAAGGTCTTGATCTCTTCATTCATCGGCACCTGGAGCCAGAGTTCTTTGTTGATGGAATGGAGCGCCTGCGCGAGTTGCTCGATGAACGTGGCGAGGTTCTCGTGGGCGCCGGGGTTGACTTGCTCCCAATTGAGCATGATTCCGCCCACTTTCGCCTCCTGCACGGCTCCCAGCAGTTTGATGATGAACGCGGCTCGCCGCTCGGCGGGCCCGTTGGCGAGGCCTTCCACGGCTTCCGGCAGCCATTGGTGGCCGATCAGGTTGCTCAGGATTGGCATCAGGGCAATTCCTTGGGCCGAGGCAATACGCTGCACCTTGGAGATGTCCAGAAAGGAGAGACCCCCTTCGCCATCCGTCATCGTCCCCCATTCAAGGCAGAGATGGGTCAATTGCGAACCGTGTTCGGTCAGCGACCGCAAACTGTCGGGATTCCAGTCGGTATAAAAAGCTGCGCGGATTCCCTGAACGGCCCGGGGCCGTGCCGACGCGAGTTTTGGGGACGCGCCAGGAAGCGGGGCGGCCTGGCCGGATTTGGTGAACTTCTGCCAATCCAAGGCTTTCGGCTGCGCCAACGCCTGTTGTTGGATTGCACGGAGCTGGCCCTTGATCTGGCGCACCGAGGAGGGCAGGCGCAGTTGCGGTTTAACGAAAAGCGATTGGATAAACCCGGTGAGCGCCGCAAAGAGCAAGAGCGCCGACAAAAGCCCGAGGATGCGCAGGCGAGGCCAGCGTTTTCCGGCGGGATCATGAAAAACAAAGGGGGTGGGATTCGGAGGAGACATTGACCAGCAAACGCTAGACTAAAACATGAACCGTAAAAAGACGCAAATTTTGGCCGAGGCTGGCGGCGAATTGAGCTACCGGCTCCACTGAAAGAATGCTTCCGCAGTGGCCGTGGTGGCTGCGGCGACCTGCTCCAGCGGTTGGTTGCGCAGGGCGGCGATCTTCTCGGCGGTCTGGCGCGTGAAAGCCGGTTCGCACCGCTTGCCCCGGAACGGGACCGGCGCGAGATAAGGGCAGTCGGTTTCGACCATGTAAGAACCGTCGGGGACGGACGCCGCGGCAGCCTGCATGAGCGCGGCGTTTTTGAACGTGACGATCCCTGTGAACGAGACGAGGTGCCCCAAAGCGATGAGCGCTGCCGCCGTCTCTGGCGAACCGCCGAAGCAATGAAAGACGGCTTGCAATTTGCCCTGGTAAGGAGCGAGCAGCCGCAGGGTGTCGTCGAGGCAGTCGCCGCGCTGGTGGATGACAACATTGAGCCCGCACTCTGCGGCGAGATCAAGCTGGGCCTGGAAAACCGATGCCTGGGCGGCCTTCACCGCAGCGTCGTCGATGCCCTCCAGACGGTAATAGTCGAGCCCGGTCTCGCCGATGGCGACCACGCGCGGGGATTTGGCCAATGCACGCAAGCCAGCCAGCGCGTCCGGTTCGGCTTCTGTGGCGGACCCGGGATGGATGCCGATGGCGGCGTAAATGGCGGGGTGCGCTTCGGCAATCGCCACCGCCCGTCGGCTGCTTTCCAGCGAGGTGCCGATGGTGACGATGCGCCTCACGCCCGCTTGTGCCGCCCGCTCGACCAAAGCGCCGATCTCTCCCTCAAACTCGGGGAAATCGAGATGGGCATGGGTGTCGATGAGCATGACGGCGGGCGCGTCTTTTACCTGAAAAAGAAGAATCCGAGCCCCACGAGGAGCAACAGGAGCAGCACGCCGGCAAGGATGAAGGGCATCCAGTTCACGCGTTGGTAAATGAGCGCGTAGGAGTTGATGGTCGCTTCCAGTTCGCCGAAGTTATACGTGCCCAGGATGCGCCCCTCGGAGAGCAGATTGACTTCCGCAAATTTCTTGTCGAAGAAGATCCTGTCCGTTTGGAGCAGTTCTTTGATCGGGTCGGTTGTCGCCACAGCTCCGTCCGGGAAGAAGAAGCGCAATCTTCTTTCTCCGCCCTCCGCAAATTCCACGGTTGCCGCAACGCCGGAATCCGATACGCCGCACACCAGCGGGATGGGGATGATGAACCGGTATTCGACCTTCCCCGGATTCATCAGAATGAGCACAACGCGCTCCTGCAGCCGGAAAATGCCGCAGATCCAACGGTTGTTGGGAGAGAAGCAGACCTCGTTGGTCGTGTGGCCTTCGTATTCCATCCACCACTCCTCGGAGGCATCTTTGGCCAGTTTCGGACGCGCTATTTTTTTCGCCATGGTTCTGGGGGGGAGATGAGCTTTTAGTGAGTTACCACTGGATAACCGAGCTGGCCCAGGTCAAGCCGCCGCCGAAAACCACGAGCAGGATGTAGTCGTCCTGCTTCATCCGGCCGGTGCGATTGGCCTCGTCGAGCGCGATGGCTACTGCCGCCGCGCTGGTGTTGCCATAGCGTTGGAGATTCACAAATACGCGGTCGGTGCCGACGCCGAGGCGACTGCCAATGGCTTCGATGATGCGCATGTTGGCCTGGTGCGGGATGACGCATGCGAGGTCTTTGGCTTGCAGGCCGGCGGTTTCAAGCGCGTCGTTGGCCGCGCTTACCATGGCGGTCACCGCCTGTTTGTAAACGTCCTTGCCGGACATTTTGATGGTGTTGTGCTTCTCGTCGATGTTCTCCTTGGTGATCGGAAGACGGGAACCGCCTCCGGGCATGTGAAGGATTTCGCCGAACTCGCCGTTGGCTCCCATCGTGGTGTGGATGATGCCGTGGGCACCGGGCCGGTGGCGCAAGATGGCCGCGCCCGCGCCGTCGCCGAAGAGGACGCAGGTGTTGCGGTCGGTCCAATCGACCACGCCACTCAGTTTATCCGCGCCGATGACGAGCACGGTGTTGCAGGTGCGGCTGGAGATGAATTGCTGGGCGATTTCCATCCCGTAGAGGAACCCCGAGCAGGCGGCGGAGAGGTCGAAGCAGATGGCGCGCTTGTTGCCGATGAGCTTCTGGACCAGGCAGGCGGTGTTGGGGAACGCCATGTCGGGGGTGAAGGTCCCGACGATGATCATGTCGATCTCCTCGGCGGTGACGCCCGCTTTTTCCATGGCGGCCTTGGCGGCTTTCGCGGCCATGTCGCTGGTGTTTTCGCCGGGGGCGCAGATGCGCCGTTCTTTGATCCCCGTGCGGCTCACGATCCACTCGTCGTTGGTGTCGACAAGTTTTTCGAGGTCGGCGTTGGTGAGGATTTTCTCGGGAACGTAACTGCCGGTGCCGATGATCGAGACGGTGCGCTTCGGCTTATGCAGGCGCGTGGTGCGAGGCTGCTGTTTGTTCATTATAGCGTTGGATGTGTTCCACAATGTGTGGATTCACTTGGTGAGAGATGGATTGCACCGCCATGCGGACGGCGTTTTTCACGGCGGTGGGCGAACTGCCGCCGTGGCCGATGATGCAGACTCCGTTGATCCCCAGCAGCGGCATGCCTCCGTATTCGTCGGAGCTGGTTTTCTTGCGGATGTTCTGGAAAGCGCCTTTGGCCAGCAAAGCGCCGAGTTTGCGCACGGGACTTTGGTAAATCTCGTGTTTGAGCCAGCGGAAGATCGCGTGGGCGATGGCTTCGCTGGTTTTGAGGACGATGTTGCCGGTGAACCCGTCGGCGACGACGACTTCCACGGGGTTTTCAAACAGGTCGTGGCCTTCGACGTTGCCCCGGAAGCTCATGCCGCTGGATTTCAGCAGTTCGAAGGTTTCGCGGGTGAAATCGTTGCCTTTCTCGTCCTCTGTGCCGATGGACATGATCCCCACGCTCGGGTTGGCATAGCCGAGGACGTGCTCGGAATAGACCGCGCCCATGATGGCGTTCTGCATCATCTGGGCGGGCGTCGGGTCGGTGTTCGCCCCGGCGTCGATGAGGACGAAGAGGCTTTTTTCGGTCGGGATGGTGGCGGCGATCCCCGGGCGTTCGATGCCGGGAAGGGTGCGCAGCTTGATGGTGGTCGCGGCGACGCACGCTCCGGTGTGCCCGGCGCTGACCACTGCGTCCGCGTCACCGCTCTTGACCAGATCCACGGCGCGGGCGATGGACGAGTCTTTTTTGCGGCGCACGGCGTCGATGGCGTGATCGCTCATCTCCACGACTTGTGTGCAGTGGACGATTTCGATGCGCCGGTCGTTGCAGCCGATGCTCTTTAGCTCGGCTTCCAGCCGGGCAGTGTCTCCCGTGAGGAAGAGGCGCGAGATTTCGGGAAATTCGCCCAAAGCCAGGGCTGCGCCTTCGACGAGTTTGCGCGGTCCCTCGTCGTGGCCCATTGCATCGAGAGCGATTTTCATAGGTTCACCACTAACAAATAGGGCGAGAAAAAGACAGCCGTCCCGCGCTGGGGCGAGACGGCTGAATTTAAAATGTCCGACCGCTTAAGCGGCCTCGACGGTGACAACCTGACGGCCTTTGTAGTAGCCGCAGGAAGGGCATGCGGTGTGTGAGCGCAGGGTGCTGCCGCATTGGCCGCACTTGGCGAGGGTATCTGCATGCCAGCGGTTTGCGGCTTTGCGGGTGCGAAGGCGCATTTTCGAAGTTTTACGTTTTGGGACTCCCATATCGGTCTAATTCTGTCAGGTCTGTTACTATCGGTCTTTCGGTTTCGCGAGTTGGTCGAGCGTCTTCCAGGGGTCTTTCTCCCTGAGTTCCGCCGACGGTTCCGACTCGTGAATTCTCTTTATTTCCAGCACCCCGGCGCAACGGTTTGCGCCATTCCAGTCACAATGCGGATGGGGAGGCAGGGCAAGGAGAATATCTTCTCTTATCTCCTCCGTCAAGTCTACCGTCTCGGAACTGGTGAGCTCGACTTGCACGGCGAAATCGGGCACTTCCACGGTGGATTGAAAACGTTGCAGACAGCGAACGCACTCCATTTCGAGATCGACCGCCAGGGAGCCTGTGGCAAAGAGCCCGCCGTCGGAAAGCCCCACGTCCAAACAGTAGCGGACCGGGCTGAGCGTGCGGTACAGCTCGTCCTGCACTTCTAGTATGTCGTGATCTTCCTCCCCTTCGAGGTGAAGACCGCCCACGGGAAATTTATTGAGATGAATTTTCATGGAATGAATGCCGGGTTATCGGGGAAACTTCTCCCGCAACGCCCTAACGATGCAATCTGGCACAAACGCCTCGATGTCGCCACCGAGCCGAGCGATTTCTTTTACCAGCCGCGAACTGACATAACTGTATTCCTCCTTGGGCATCAGGAACATCGTCTCGACGTTGCCGTCGAGCTTGCGGTTCATGAGCGCCATTTGGAACTCGTATTCAAAGTCCGAGACCGCGCGCAGCCCCCGGATGATCACCTGGGCTTCCACTTTCCGGGCGAAGTTGACCAGGAGGCCGTCGAACTGGGTGACGCGCACGTTGGGGTGGTGCTCCACGGCTTCATTTAAGAGAGCGACCCGTTCGGCAAACGAGAAAAGCCCCGCCTTCGTTTCATTGTGGGCGATGGCGACGAGCACTTCGTCGTACAGACGGGAGGCCCGCTCGATCACGTCGAGGTGACCGTTGGTGACGGGATCGAAACTGCCTGGGTATACGGCGCGGCGCATGGAGGGGAGTCTGGAGGGTGGCGGCCCGGTACGGAAGAAAATAATCCTCCCCCGAAAAAAGTTATTGCAAAGCGGCGAGACGGCACTAAGGTGTCCGCTCCTAATTTTATGGCTAAAACGAGCTGGATCGAAAAAGAAAAACGCAAACGCGTGACTGTTGCAAAGTATGCCGCCCTGCGCGCTGAACTCAAAGCGAAGGGGGACTACGTCGGCCTGCAACAGCTCCCTCGCGACGCCAGCCCTGTGCGCCTCGTCAACCGCTGCCGCGCCAGTGGCCGTCGCCACGGGTACATCCGCCGCTTCCAACTTTCCCGTATTGCTTTCCGCGAATTGGCCTCCAACGGGATGATCCCCGGAGTCACCAAGTCGAGTTGGTAATTCGCTCGCGACCGGAGCGGAAACGCTTCCGGCGCCCTCTATAATACCCAGATTTTCGGCTCGCCGCGTTTGCGCGGCGAGCCGTTCCTTTTTTCCACGGATTCGACTATGAACACCTTGATTCTGCTCGCCGCGCTCCCCTCTGTTGGAGGGGCGGAGTGGGAATCTGCGGACATCTTGCTCCTGAAGCTGCTGGGCATTGCCGTGCTGGTTTTGCTGAACGCCTTTTTTGTCGGCTCGGAGTTTGCCATCGTCAAAGTCCGCTCCACGCAGCTCGAACCGCTCATCGAAGAGGGCGACGCGCGGGCCAAGCTCTCCGGCGAGATCATCTCCCAGCTCGACGCTTATCTCTCGGCCTGCCAGTTGGGGGTCACGCTTTCGAGCCTCGCGCTCGGGTGGTTGGGCGAACCGTTCCTGGCGCGCATGGTGACGCCGTTCTTTTACCTGCTGGGCATCCAGAGCGAGGCGGTGATCCATACAATCTCCTTCGCGCTGGCGTTTTCCGCCATCACGGTGGCGCATATCGTGGTCGGCGAGCAGGCTCCCAAAATCATCGCGATCCGCCACGCTCTCGCGGCCACGCTCTGGGTTTCGCGCCCGTTGCGGTGGTTTTACGTCGCTTTCGGCCCTGCGATTGCGTTCCTGAACTTCGCGACCAACTTCGTTTTAAAACACGTGTTCCGGGTGGAATCGGCGGGAACGCATGAACTCGGCCACAGCGAGGAGGAGCTGCGGGTGATCCTCGCCGAGAGCGAAAACCCCGAGGGGGTCTCGCCGTTGGGCAAGGAAATCCTCATCAACGCGCTCGACCTGCGTCGCCTCGTGGTGCGCGACATCACCACGCCGCGCGGCGAAGTGGTCAGCCTCGATCTCGAAAATTCGTTCGACGAAAACCTCAAAATCGCCCAGGAATCGCAGCACACCCGGTTCCCGCTTTGCCAGGGGCATTTGGACAACACCATCGGCCTGGTGCATATCAAAGATTTGCTGTTGCTGACGCGGAAACCGTCGCCGGATTTGACCAGCGTCAAGCGCGAGATCCTGCCGGTGCCGGAGATGATGCCGCTGGAGAAGCTCCTCAAACTTTTCCTCAACAAACACGCCCACCTGGCGTTGGTGGTGGACGAGTACGGCGGAACGGTCGGCATCGTGACGCTCGACAACGTGCTGGAGGAGTTGGTCGGGGCGATCCAGGATGAGTTCGACGTGGAAGCGCCCGAATTCCGCCGGGTCAACGACGACGAGTTTATCGTCGAGGGAATGTTCGGGCTGTATGAGCTGAACGACGCGGCGGGGCTGGAATTGGAAAGCCCCGACGTGAGCACCATCGGCGGCTACGTCACACATTTGATCGGGCGGCTCCCGCAGCAGGGGGAAAAAGTGACGATCGACGGCTACGAGGTGACCATCACCAAGTGCGACGGCCGGCGCGTGGAGCAATTACACTTCAAGCGCAAGAGCGAGCAATAGCAGCATGACAGCGAGTCCTCTCGTCGCGCCACGGGGCGTTACCACATCGTTTTTAATCTGCGCCGCGTGCCGTCAAATACTTCAATGTTTGCGTAGCCCACGTGGCCGTGGATTTTACACCGCAAATAGACCCCATCGGGATTATCGATGCGTAAATCCGGATTCACGATCTCGTAGCTGCTATTCTTGGTCGGGGTGAAGGAAGCCCAATCTTTCGCGGCTTTGTGGGTGGAATCGCCGGGACAAATCAGGATGTCCGGGCTGAATTGCGACAGGAAGGCGAAATTCGATGGGAAATGGCCGTCGTGCTCAAAGGCCCACTGTTGCGCCGCAAAACAAATGGAAACCATGTCGTTGCCGCACTGCACCGACTCGCCGTGTCTCTTGATCCAAGGGGCACTGCACGCCACCACAGCCGCCACGAGCGCGACAATGGCGAGGTTTTTTTTAAGTTTGGCTTTTCGCATAAAAATGGGAGCACTGATTTTCTATTCCATCGCAGCACGCATCACTTCGACCGGCGCGGGGCGGTTGAACCAGATCTCGAACGAGAGCACGCCTTGGTAAAGAAGCATGGATTTCCCGTTCGCTGTTCGTGCGCCGACGGATTGTGCGTCCTCCAGCAATGGTGTCAACTGCGCAGTATAGATGGTATCATAAACCAACAAATTCGCTCGCAGAATGGACGCCGGGAGCACGGAGGGATCGGTGCGCTTCATGCCGCAGGAGGTGGCGTTGATGACGAGATCTGTGTTGGCCAACTGCGCTGCGAGCTTGGTCTCCTCCCACGGAACGGCTTCCAACCGGCGCACGGGGCCGAATACGCGCGGGCCTTTGAAATACCCCTCCAGTTCGCCCGCGAGCTGCCGCGCTTTTTCAAACGTCCGGTTGACGAGCACAAGCCGTTCGCAATTCTCCACGGCGCACTGGGCGGCAATCGCCCGGCCCGCGCCGCCGCCCGCGCCGAGCACCATCACGCGCAAATCCCGCAGATCGACGCCGAACTCCGCCCGCACGGCGCGCAGGAGACCGGGGCCGTCGGTGTTGAATCCGATGAGGCGTTCACCTTCGACGACGACGGTGTTGACGACCCCGATTTTTCGGGCGTTTTCGTCCACGGCATCCACGAGGCTCATGGTTGCGGCTTTGTGGGGGATCGTGAAGTTGGCTCCGATGAAATTCGCTTTGGGCAGCAGGCGCAACGCTTCGGCCAGTTCCTCGGGCCGGATGTGCAGGCGGCAGTAGCGGGCCGCGATGCCGCAGGTTTCCAGGGCGGCGTTGTGCATCTGGGGCGAGAGGGAATGGGCCACGGGATCGCCAAAAACCGCAAGCCGGATCGGCGGCTCCTCCCCGGCGGTGGAGGCGTCCCAGTGGCGCAAATCTTCGATCGTGTAGATCTCTTTCATGGCGTGGGCTTGATCAGGAAGGATTTGGCGCGCCAAGTCAATGGCGAATCAGGGATCAGTGTAACCTCTGAATGCGTGTCATCCCGAGCGCAGCGAGGGAACTCTCAAGCAATCCCAGTGCGCGGCCCTTTCAGTTATACGGAGCGTGGGGTGGCTTGAGGGGTCCCTCACATGCGTTCGGGATGACAAGCAGCCAGGTGAGCGTCAGCATCTTCTCGGAATTCATCTGCTTTTTTCCTGATTTCGTGAGTTCCTGATCCTCTTCGTCATTTGACAAATGGAACGTATTTCATTATGAGCTATCCATGATTCCCCCTCTTGACAGGATGCGTTTGCGGCGGCTCGTCGGCCTTGGCTCGGTTGTTGCTTGCCTGATTTCCCCGCTGGCCACCCGAACGGGTTGCGCGGCGGACTGGCCCCAGTGGCGCGGCCCAAATCGCGACGGGATTTCCACGGAGAAAGGCTGGAATGCCGCGAATCCGAAGCTGTTGTGGAAAGGGAGCTTCGGACCGGGTTGTTCGTCCTTCACTGTCGTGGGCGACCAGGCGTTTAC
>JBAXCI010000065.1:0-9825 GCA_037141555.1 Verrucomicrobiota bacterium
GTCATGGCGAGTGCGGGAGGAAAGAGGCGAACTGGTTATATGATTGACATCAGTCATATCACGGAGCCGAAGACCGTCAATAAAAATTTGGAATTATTTTCCGGTGTCTGTGCAGTGCGTGCCGGTTCCCCCCCTGAAATCCCCACCGAAAGTCAGACGTTCCCAAGTGCAACTTGGGAACGAGACAAAAAAAGGCCCACCGTTGCCGGTGGGCCTTTTGGATTGAATTTGACGGGCAGGATTAGCGGCTGTCGCGAACGTCGCTGGTCTTGGCGCCGCTGATTACGAGGCGGCGGCCCATGAACTCTTTGTCGTGGAGTTCAACCACGGCGCGCTTGGCTTCTTCCACGCTGGCCAGGGTCACAAAAGCGAAGCCCTTGGACTTCTGCGTTTCGCGGTGGCTGACGATCTCGGCGTTCTGCACGGAACCGACTCCGGCGAACAACTCGGTGAGGTCGCTCTCGACGGCGTCGAAGGAGAGATTGCCGACGTAGACCTTCGGGGAGGTGACTTCGACGAGCTCCGGTTTACGGGCGGCTTTGGGCGCCGATTGGGGTCTCTGATCAGAGTCGATCGTAATGCGGTTGCGTCCGCCGTTGGCGGGGGCTGCGGCGCGGGCTGCGCTTTTCGCGGCGGGTTTGCTGCCGGTGAAGAAGGCAATGAGGCGCTGGAAGAAACCCGGCTTCTTGGCGGGGATTCTGGAGGTGGAGCCGGTGCTGGCGGAATCACGGGGACCCCGTGGTGAATGGCGACGGCCTCCGCGACGACGGCGGCCGGCCTGCTGACTATCTGATTTCATTTGGAACTTATCCTTCAATTCGTACTCAATACGTACGGGTGTGTTGCTTATGGCGGCGAAGCGCATTTTCGAGATGCACGGATCAGGAGACGGGCGTCCGCGTGTTAATCAGGACGACGACCGTCGGCTGAATGACTTCGCCAGGTCGTGGTGGGCGCGGCAGCTTAAAGCAGCAGCAACATGTGTCATGCTCCGGTTTTGCGGCGAGCGAACAGGCAGCAGAAGAACCGGGGACTCGGGTTTCTTGAGAGGACCAGGGAGGTTCCCGTCAAAAAAAACCGCGACGCCACGAGCTGCAAGGCTCAAGCAGGCTGGCCCAACAACGGGGAACCAATAGCGCGGAATTGGCTCGGGCGCAAGGGGTTTTATTTGGGCCTAATGGCACTTCTCGGCCTTCTGGGTCTGCGGCGGGGCGACGAAATGGTTCAACTCGCGGATGAACCGGGTGTTCTGCTCCATGGTGCCCACCGTGACGCGAATCCACTCCGCAAGCCCGTAGGCGGCCATGTCGCGGATGATGACGCCGCGTTGTTGCAGCCCCTGGAATATCGCTTTGCCGTTGCCGACTTTCACCAGGATGAAATTGCCGTGGCTGGGGACGTATTTGAGCCCGAGCGCGGCGAAGCAGCGTTGCAGGTAATCGCGGCCTTCCTTGTTCATCTCGCGGGTGGCGCGCTGGTGGTCCTCGTCGAGCAATCCCGCAAGCGCTCCCGCCTGGGCGATGCCGCTGGTGTTGAACGGTTCGCGGGTTTTCTGGAGCACTTCCACCAACTCCGCGCTCGCCAGGCCGTAGCCGATCCGGAGGTTTGCGAGCCCCTGGATTTTCGAGAAGGTGCGGGTGACGACGACGTTGGGACGGCCTGCGCGGATGAATTTGAGGGTGTCTGAGGGCGCGTCGAGGAACTCCTGGTATGCTTCGTCAAAGACGATCACGACGTTCTCGGGTACGCGCTCGACGAACCGGTCGATTGCCGCTTGGGAAACCAGCGTGCCGGTCGGGTTGTTCGGGTTGGCGACGAAGATGGCCTTGGTGCGCGGCGTGATGGCCGCGGCCATGGCGTCGAGGTCGTGCGTGAAGTGCGGGTCGTCGACTTCCAGCGTCGTGGCGCCGAAAAGCTGGGCCATCACTTTGTAAATGACGAACGCATGCCGCGAGACGACGATCTCGTCGCCGGGCTGGAGAAAGGCGTGTCCGACGAATTCGATGATCTCGCTGGAGCCGTTGCCGAGGATGACGTTGGGGCGCTGGAGCCCAAATTTTTGCGCAATCGCCTCGCGCAGGTAGTAGCCGCCGCCATCGGGGTAGATGTGGGATTTTTCCAACGCGGCGCGCATTGCTTCCACGGCCTTGGGCGAAGGGCCGAGCGGGTTTTCGTTGGAGGCGAGTTTGATGATTTCCGACGGGTCCAGCCCGAGTTCGCGGGCGACGTCTTCAATCGGCTTGCCGGGTTCGTAGACGGCGAGATCGCGCAATTGCGGGTTGGCACTGTTCCAGATCGACATAGGGCTGAATATTTTAGTGATCCTCGGGGGGGAGTGCAAGGCGGGATTAAATCCGCTCGTCTCTGGACTTTTCGGCGTTTGACGGGTACCTCAATGAGGCATGAAATTTTCGACCCGCGCTTTTCGACCGATTCACGTCGTTCTGGTGCTCTGCCTTATCGTTTTCCTGTGGAACAGCAATGAGCTGGCCTCCATCGATCGCGATATCGCACCGGCCATCGCGGAGTTGCAGGCGTCGAACCCCGGCGGGAAGGGGGCCGGAATGCCCTTTTTCATCCGCGAATATATGAGCGCGCCTTTTGGCAAGGCGATCGGCATGTCGGAGCGCCAATTGCAGCTTTGCCACCATATATTCACGCGGATTCCGGCGTATGAATCGGCTTCGGCGTGGCGGAATAACGCGCTCTTTATCGGGTTGAGCACCGTGGTGTTTTTGGCTCTCAAACGCAAATTCTCGCCGGGCGCAAAAAAGCTCGGTTTTCAGGATCTGCGCACGGCGGCGCAAATGCTTTTGCGCAGGTGGGCCATTGCAGCGACTCCGTTCGTGAACAGAATGCAGCAGCGTGTCGCGGAGAAGCGCACTGGGGCGACTCCTTCCGCTGTCCATAACATCGTCACCTGTCCGGAGTGCCGCCAGCAATTGCGGGTTCCGGCGGGGAAGGGGCGCGTACGGGTCACCTGCTCGGCGTGCGGCGCGCGGTTTGAGAGCGTGACGTAAGCCTGTTTAGCGCGACCGGGTGCGGAGCGGCTTGGCCGGATTCCCTGTGACCACCACATCTGCCGCGATGTCTTTGGTCACGAGGGAGCACGCTCCCACGACGGCCCTGTCGCCTACGCGGATTCCCGGCATGATGAACGCCCGGGCACCCACGAAAACATCCTCGCCGATGGTGATTTGGGCCACTTGCAGCGGGAGGTTCGGGTCGTTGAGATCATGCGTGCCGGTGCAGAGGTAGGCTTCCTGGGCGATCACTGTGCGCGCGCCGATTTCAATTTCCCCGAGGGTGTAGGCGTTCGCGCGGTCACCGAGGCAGGCGCGGTCTTGCAGGGTGAGGTTCCAAGGGATTTGGATGCGCGCGCGTTGATGCACAAAGGGAAGGCCATGGATTTTTGCCCCGAAGAGTTTCAACCAAACGAGCCGCCAACGATTAAACGGTTTGGGGGTCCAACGGCAGAAAACCGCCCAGCAGCAATCCCAGAGCAGCATGCGGACGCGGTCCCAACGCGACCAGGGCGAATCGTAGGCGGAGGGGCGGTGGTAGGTTTTCACAGGGTTGGGGGTTTGGTGGGCAGGATGCGCGCGGGGACGCCCACGGCGGTGCAATCGGCGGGAACGGATTTCAACACGACGGCGTTTGCCCCGATCAAGGCGCGCTCGCCGATCTCCAGGCTCTCCGAGCTGATGATCTTCGCGCCAGCCCCCAATTGCGCGCCCTGGCCAATGGTAATGAGTTTGCCGGGCGCGGTTTTGTTATCGCGCGCGATGCCCCCGATGACGACGTGGGGATGAATGGTGACGTCGTCGCCGATGATTGTCCATTCGTAGACCATCACGCCGCAGCCGTAGTGTTGGAAACGCACGCGCTTGCCGATTCTGACGGTGTAGGGCAGTTCGCACCCGGTGAAGAAATAGTTGAGCCGTTGCAGCCACGGGGCGAGGAATCCAAGCCGGTGCAGCCAGCACCAGCGGGCGGCGGCGTGAATATGTTGGGGATCGAACATAACGGGGTGTGATTGTTAACGGCGGGCGAGCATTCGTGACAGAGTTTGCGAAAGCACGCGAAGATAATCTTTGAGGCTGGCGCGCCAACCGGCAGCGTCGCCTGCATAGGCGCAGAACATCTGGTGATCGCGCAACCGGCTGCGCGCCACGGTGCGGGGATGGCTGGTGATCCGGAGCGGGCTGGCCGTCAGGTGCAGGTGTTCTTGCGGGCTGGTCGTGTGGGTGGCATCGAGACCAAACCCGAGGTTTTCAATGAGGTTGACCGAGGGGATCACCGTGAGCCCGCCGAGGGTCCAGCAGGTGAAGATCCACTGGAAATCCCAGGTGTTCGCGGCGGTCCAATCGGCGCGCGCGTGGTTGAAGGTCGAGAGCCAGAATGCGCGCTCGCTGCCGGAGTCAAAGCGTTCCTCGAGCGCGGGCAATCGCGCATCCCAACTCGCCATCGTCGGGTCGTATTTCTGCCAGGCGCGCCGCCAGGTGGCCCAGCCCCAGACCCAGACGTATTTGCTGAAATAGTAGCTCGTGGAGGGATGCCAGCGCGACGCGAGAAAGTTGGTGCCGTTGATGTGCATCACTTTTTCATCGTCACGGTAGCGAGCGAGCATGGCGTCGCAGAACGTGAAGAACGACGGATCGGCGAGGCAATCGTCTTCGAGGATCACCGCTTCTTCGACGAGCGAAAAAGCCCAGTTGAGGCCGGAGATGACGCGCTCCCGGCAACCCTGGTTGGTTTCGGCGTAGTTGGTGAACAGTTCGCACGGCCAGTCCACGCCTTGCGCGATCAGCTCGCGCACCTCGGCCACGCGCGCGGCATCGGTCGGGACGTGGGCGCGCGGGCCGTCGCACACGACGAGCAATTTCGGTGGCCGCGCCTCCCGGATGCGCTCCAAAACCCGGCATGCGGGTTCCGGGCGGTTGAACACGATGAATACGACGGGGGTGTTCATTTTTGGGTGACGGTTTTGGCTGCGCGTTTGCAGCCGTAGATGTAGCGCAGGCAGGACCAGTTGGCTTTTTCCCATGGATTCCGCCGAACCGCTTGCACCGCATTGGCCCACGCGGATTGGAAATTTTGACCCTCGGCGGCATCGAGCGCCCATTTGCGGTAACAGTCGTCGAGGCGGGTGAGCTTGGGGGCGTCTTTGGCCAGTTGTTCCGGCGTCAACGGCGGCAAACGCTTGCTCTGGCGCAGCGGCGCGATGATCTCCGCAGCTTGGACGGATCGGCTGCCTTTGAGGTGGTTGACGCTGTTCGCGTGCTGGCGGTAGTGGAGCAAAACGTCCGGAAGGTTGCCGAGTCGGCCCACCGCAAGCAACCGCACATACAAATCCAAGTCTTCGATGAAATTGTACTGCTGCCGGTAGCCGCCGCATTGGATGAGGGCTGCCCTGCGGAAGAGGACGGTGGGATGGATCAACGCGCCTCCGTTGCCGCGCGCCAATTCCTCTTCGATGGCCGCGTGGTCCACCGGTGGCCGATAGGCTTTGAGCGGTCGGCCTTTGGGGTCGGTGAACAATACGGCGGAGCCGAGGGCGACGCATTCGCGATCTTGTTGCATCGCGGCGAGTTGCTTTGCAAAGCGGGCGGGCGTGGCGAGATCGTCGGAGTCCATGCGCGCCACGAATTCCCCCCCGGCGACCGAGAGGCCGTCGTTGAGCGCGCCCACGATGCCGGTGTTGGGGCGGCTCACGATTTTGACGCGCGAATCGGCGTTCGCGAACTGCTGGAGGATTTTAAGCGAGCGGTCGGTTGAGCCGTCGTCCACCGCGATCAACTCAAAGTCGCCGAAGGTTTGCGCGCGGATGCTTTCCACCGCCTCGGCGAGGTAGCGCGCCGCGTTGTAGACGGGCATGAGAACGCTCACTGGGGGATGTTCGTTCATTTTTGGATATGGGCGAGAAGTGGGCCGTAACAAACTTCGGCGGAGAATTTTTCGGTGACGGTCGAGAGCGCCTGCTGTTCCAGGCGGCGGCGGGCGGTGTCGTCGGCGAGCAGGTCGATGACGTGCTTTGCGAACGCCTCGGCTGTGCCTGCGATTGCCACGCAGGAATCCAACGCGGGGACGCCTTCGGAGCCGATGGGGGTGGAGACGCAGGCTTTGCCGTGCGCGATGGCTTCCATCAATTTGATCTTCACGCCGCTGCCGCGAAGCAGCGGGACAATGACGACGGAGGCTTCTTCGTAGACGGCTTCCAGGGAATCGACAAATCCACGCAGAACGACGCCGGGGTGTTCGGCGGTGAGGATTTTGCAGATGGTGCCGCAAATGTGCAGTTGCGCGGCGGGATTGGCGGCGCGCACTTTGGGCCAGACTTCGGCCAGGAACCAGAGGACGCCTTCGCGGTTCGCCTCATTTTCGGCGGCTACGAAGAGGCAGCGGTTGGGCAACGGAACCCGGCTGGAGGGGCATGGCTCCAAGGCCGGATAGGCCACCACGGCTTTTTTGTCGGGCAGCAGTTCGCTGAAGGTTTGGGCGTCGTCCGCTCGGATGGCCACGATGACATCGGCGTCCCGGAGGTATTTTGTCTCCAACTCCTTGCTCATGAAGAGCCCTTCGGTCCACACGATTTCGCCGTTGACCAGCGTGCTGGAAATATGGCGCAGGTCAAAGGTGAGCGTGAATTTCAGGAAACGGCTCGGATCGGCCAGCGACTGGACGATGGGGCTCATCCAGCAATAGTTAAAGAGCAGCGCGTCGGGTTGGATTTTTGCGATGGCGCGCCCGAAAAATGCGTGTTCGTAGGGGTCCGGCGGGCGATCCCAGGCATACGGGTTCGCCGGGGGAGCCTCCGAGTTGGAAATGGAGACGCATTCCTCGGTTTGAGGGCGGCTCTTTCCCAATAACGCGCCGAGCCCGAGCGCGAGAAGGGCGGCTTTGATCGCACTCCTGATGTTGTCTTTTATGGGATCAACAAAGACGGATGGGAAGATTCTCAGGCGGCCAATCGCAACCGAGCCGGGGATGAGCAGGTTGGCGACGCCCGCGAGATCCTCGGGCACCACCCACCAGCCACGCTGACCCGCAAGCGCGGGGCGTTCGCTCCAGCAAATCGTGACGGCAACCCCATGCTGATGCAGGTGGTTCAGGATCGAATAGAGATATGTGCCGGTGCCGGAGAGCCCGTTGAGCGGGGAGAAACGGGTGAGGACAAGCAGACGGCGCTTTGGCGCGGCTTCGGGCTGCTGGTTATTTGCATTGCGCATGGCGACCGTTGAGCGGGATGACTTCCACGTCGGGTTCCATTCGACAGCCTCCCGCGCCGCGATCGCTCCAGCGATCTTCGTCGCTGGTTTTCACCTGCCACACCGCGAGGGGATCGAGGATGTCGTAAAAGAATCCGCTCCCGGCCAGAGCCGCGCTACAATGATAATAGGCCGGGTGCAAGGGGAGGGCATCGAGATGGAATTTCAGGACGTGCTCGCCCGGTTCCAAATGGAGATATTTTCCGTTGATATCCGAGTCGAGGGTGAGCACGCGCGTGCCCTCCAGGGAGTTGAACGCGAGCCCGATCATTGCCTCCGGGATGGTTTTTGTGCACTCGATGGTGAAGTCGATGTCGAGCGGTTTGCCGTAGGCGAGAAGGTGAGGGGAGGTCACCTGAACGCGCTTCATCCTGCACGAGCGGCCTTCAGTCCCCCAACTGCGGGGGCGGTCGGCCACTTGCAGGTCGTATTCGGACTCCGTAAGATTGGATGTGTAGCGCGAGATGGCTTCCTCGATGTCCAGCAGCGACGAACTGACGCCTTGGTCGAGCACCACGCATTTTTGGCACAGCCGCCGGATGGACGCCATGTGGTGGCTCACGAAAAGGATGGTCCGGCCGTGTCCCGAGGAGATTTCCTGCATCTTGCCCAGGCACTTGCGCTGAAATTGTTGGTCGCCGACGGCCAACACTTCGTCGAGGATGAGAATCTCCGGTTCGAGATGGGCGGCAACGGCGAACGCGAGGCGCACATACATGCCGCTCGAATACCGCTTCACCGGGGTGTCGATGAACTTTTCGATCTCGGCGAAATCGACGATTTCATCAAACTTGCTGCGAATCTCGGCTTTGGTCATGCCGAGGATCGCGCCGTTGAGGAAGACGTTTTCGCGGCCCGTGAGATCGGGATGGAAGCCGGTGCCGACCTCCAGCAAACTGCCCACGCGACCGCGCAGCTTGATCTCGCCGGTGGTCTGCTGGGTAATGCGCGAGAGGATTTTCAAGAGCGTCGATTTTCCCGCGCCGTTGCGGCCGATGATGCCGATGACCTGACCGGGTTGCACTTCAAAGTTCACGTCGCGCAGCGCGCTGAACTCCCGTTTGTTGACGACTTCGCCGCGGCCGCGCACTTTGTCCCAGAAACGCCCGGCCTCGTCCTTCAACGAGGTGGCGCCGATGGTGCCCAGTTGGTAGACTTTGGATACGTTGCGAACTTCGATGGCGGGGAGTGACATGGCGAATTAAACGGTATCGACGAAGGTCTTTTCCACTTTTCCAAAGAGCAGCAGGCCGGCAACAAAGATGAAGAGGGTGAATGTGATCGAGCAGATCACATAGAGCGGCTCGACGGTGCCGGTGCCCAGAAGCATGAGCCGGAACGATTCGACGATGGAGGTCATCGGGTTGAGGCCCACGATCCAGCGCCATTCTTCGGGGAATTTGGAGAGCGGGATGATGACCGGCGTGGCATACATCCAGAGTTGGATCAGGAGCGTGCTCAAATGCACGAGGTCGCGGTATTTGGCCGTGAGCGCAGACATGAACAGCCCAAGCCCAAGGCTGAGCAGAGCGCTTTGCAACACCAGCAGCGGCAGGAAGACAACGCGCCAGTCCAAATGGAAATGGTCGTTATGCAGGCCGTATTTAAAATAGAGGAAGAACGCGGCAAAGGTGGCCGCCTGGATAAGAAAGGTGAACAGGTTCGATACGAGAGCGGCGAGCGGAACGACCAGTCGCGGAAAATAGACTTTGCTAAAGAGCCCCGCGTTATTGACGAGCGTCGCGGAGTTGGAGTTGAAATTCTGCGCGAAATAGTTCCAGCCGAGCTGACCGCACAAATAGAAGAGGAGCGGCGGCAGGCCATCGGTGGAAAGCTTCGCCACGCCTCCGAAGATGACCGCGAAAACCACCGAATTCAGCAGCGGCTGAATAATGAACCAAAGCGGGCCTAGAATGGTCTGCTTGTATTTGGCAACGAAATCGCGCCAGACCAGCAGCGAAAGCAAATCGCGGTAATGCCAGATTCCCTTTAATTCCAACTGGAGCCAACTGGTGTTGGGGCGAAGGGTGATCTCGAAATCCGGGGTTTCGTTTTGCATGCGTGTTTGCTTGATCGCAAGAAATAGAGAGGTGTTGCCTTGGTGTCAAGGGCACCCGACGGGGGAGCTTCCATCCTGTGCGAGAAAACACGGGAAAATGAGATCAGAGCTGCTCTAAATAGTGGACGTTGCTTTTTTTGAACGCCGACGGGAAGCCATGGAGGACCCGCAGGACAAGCCCGCCAAGCCGATCAAGGCGGCGATGCTGCTGGGTTCCGGCGCGGAGGTCATATTTGAGGAGGTGGTGACGACGAATCGCGCATACATGTCCTGGGCAGACTGGGCCCAGGGGGCGTCGCCATCGAAATTGGAGGCGCCGGTGCTTGGAGTTGCGAGTGTGGTGATCGCAATGTGATAGCCTTGGTAATCAAGGGAAACGGTTGGTCCGCCGGAAAAACCGAGATAGTCGTTATCCCAAGATGCAGTCAGCAAACCCGTTTGGCTCAGGGTCGCCGTTTCCGTGCCGATGTGGATATCGCGGGTGGCATTAAGGTCGAA
>JBAXCI010000066.1:0-9765 GCA_037141555.1 Verrucomicrobiota bacterium
AAAGGTCGCCGCCGGACGCTGCAAGGTGATCGCCGGGACCGGGTCCAATTCGACCATCGAAGCGATCTCCCTCACCCACGAAGCGGAACGGGCCGGGGCCGACGCCGCCCTGCTCGTCGCGCCTTATTACAACAAGCCCTCCCAGGAAGGGCTCTTTCGCCATTTCAAAGCCATCGCGGAAGCCACCAAGCTGCCCCTCGTTCTCTACAGCATCCCCGGTCGCTCCGGCATCGAGATCGGCGTGGAAACCGTCCGACGCCTTGCCTCCGCGTGCCCCAACATCGTGGCCATCAAAGAAGCCGGCGGCAGCGTGGACCGCGTCAGCCAGCTTCGGCAGGTGCTCCCCGCGCCGTTTGAAATCCTTTCCGGCGACGACGCGCTCACCCTGCCCTTCATCGCGGCGGGGGCCGTCGGCGTCATCAGCGTCGCCTCAAACATCATCCCGCGCGAAGTCGCCGACCTCGTGAAAGCCGCCCTCGGCGGGATGCCCACCCAAGCCCTCGCCCTACACGAACGCTGGTATCCGCTTTTCCGCGATCTCTTCGTCGAGACCAACCCGGTCCCGATCAAGACCGCGTTGGCCCTGCAAGGCAGCATCACCAGCGAGGTTCGCTTGCCGCTCTGCGAAATGAGCGAGGAGAATACCCGCAAACTCCGCGCCACGCTCGCGAGCCTGAAGCTGATATAGGTCTTATACGACTTATAGGACCTATAGGACTTATAAATTATGAATCCTCTCCGCCTCCTCATCAACGGTTCCAAAGGGCGCATGGGCCAGGCCATTCTCGCTGCCATGAAAGACGATCCCGACGTGGTTGTCGCGGCGGAGATCGACCATGGCGACGACTTCCTCGCTGCCCTGCCCGGCTGCGATGCCGTCATCGACTTCAGCCACCACACCCTCACCGAAGGCATCGCCCGCGCGTGCGCCCAAGCCGGGAAATGGCTCGTCATTGGCACCACCGGCCACACCGATGCCCAGGTTGCTGCAATTCACGAAGCCTCGAAAACGATCCCGGTTGTTTTCGCGCCCAACTTCAGCGTCGGCGTGAACACCCTCTTCTGGCTCACCCGCAAAGCGGCGGAAATCCTCGGGCCGGACTTCGACCTCGAAGTGGTGGAAATGCACCACCGGCTCAAAAAAGACTCGCCCAGCGGCACCGCGAAGCGCCTGGCAGAGATCCTCGCCGAAGTGCGCGAGCTCGAATACAACCGCGACGTGCGGCATGGACGCGAGGGAATCGTCGGCGAACGCACCCGCACCGAAATCGGCATGCACGCCGTGCGCGGCGGTGATGTCGTGGGCGATCACACCGTCATTTACGCCAACATCGGCGAGCGGGTGGAACTCACCCACAAAGCCTCCAGCCGCGACACCTTCGCACGCGGTTCCGTGCGCGCCGCCAAGTGGGCCGCCACGCAGCCCGCCGGGCTCTACGACATGCAGGACGTGCTGGGATTGAGGTAACGTCGAATGATTTCGCGCAAAGGCCGCAAAGAACGCAAAGAAAGGATATTGTGAAAACCTTCTCTCTTTGCGGCCTTTGCGCTCTTTGCGCGAGACTTTCTGCTGAATGAAGCCCATGCGCTGTGGCATCGCTCTCGGCTCCAACCTTGGCGACAGGCTTGCGCACTTGCGGGCCGGACAGGCCGCTTTGGCAAAACTCCACACCGGCAGCGATGCGCCTCTCTTTTCGCCGATTTACGAAACCGAGCCCGTTGATTGCGCACCCGGCACGGCTCCTTATCTCAACGCGGTCATGGAGATCGAATATGCGGGCGAACCCATCGTCCTCTTGCTTGCGCTCCAGCAGATCGAACGCGCCCAGGGCCGCCCCGCCGAACACGGCCACAACGCCCCCCGCACCCTCGATCTCGACCTCCTTTACGCCGGGGATTGCACGCTCCAAAGCGCCGAACTCACCCTCCCCCACCCCCGGCTCACCACCCGGCGTTTCGTCCTGCAACCGCTCGCCGACCTCCGGCCCGAGTTGACCCTCCCCGGCACGCCCAAAACCGTCGCCGAACTCCTGGCTGGCCTTCCAGCCCTTCCGCGCGCCACAATTGCACACCTGCCATGAACACCCGCCTCGAACCGCTTCTCACCGCCAAAGCACGCGGCCACAAAATCGCCATGCTGACGGCCTACGACTACCCGACCGCCCGGCTCCTCGACGAAGCGGGCGTTGACTGCCTCCTCGTAGGCGACTCCCTGGGCATGGTCGTCCTCGGCTATCCGGACACCACGCACGTCACCATGGCGGAAATGCTCCACCACACCCGCGCCGTTGCCCGGGGCACCCAACGCGCCCCGGTTGTCGCCGACCTCCCCATTCACACTTACGACACCCCCGAACAAGCCGTTGCGAACGCCCGGCTGCTCATTGAGGCCGGGGCCGATGGGGTGAAACTCGAAGGCGGCGTGAGCCACGCTGCCCAAATCGCCGCCATCACCGGGAGCGGCATTCCGCTCGTGGCCCACATCGGCATGTTGCCCCAGAGCGTGCTCGAAGAAGGCGGCTACAAGATCAAAGGCAAAACGCCGGAAGCCGCCGAGCAGCTCCTCGCCGATGCAAAAGCGGTCGAAGCAGCGGGCGCATTCGCCGTCGTGATGGAACTGGTCAAACCCGAAGCCGCCCGCGCCATCACCGCCGCCCTGCGCATCCCCACCATCGGCATCGGCTCCGGGCCGGAGTGCGACGGCCAGGTGCTCGTGATCCACGATTTGGCAGGGTTGTTCCCGTGGTTCACCCCGAAATTTGCGAAGCCGCTGGCCGCCGCCGGGGTCGCCATCCGCAACGCCGCCGCCGAATACACGGCGCAGGTGCATGGGCCGCAACCTTAAAAAAATGGCCGAGTTGGCAGTTTAGATAGGACTTATACGTCCTATAAGTCTTATAAGTCCCATACCACCTCATGATTACCTGGAGAAAACTGACCTCTGCAAAATGGGAGGACGCCTGGATCGAACGCCTGCAATTCGTCGGCCCTACCCGCCTCATCGTCGTCCGGCTGCCCAGCCGCAAATCGCTGCGGATCGAAGCCTACGCCCTCACGCGCAAAGAAGCCGACGGCCTCGTCGAGCAATTCGGCGGGCAGATTCGCGAGATCAAGGACAAGCCGATCAGCGAACCGGTCGCACGCAAACCGCTCGCCATTCGCAACCGCCTCTGGGTCGTCGATACCGCGGAAACGGCCAAGCAACTCGACGATTCCCGGCCCGTCCTGATCATCCCGGCAGCCATGGCCTTCGGCACCGGCGACCACGCCACCACCGCCTCCTGTTTGCGGCTTCTGTGCGATGTGGCGGACGAACAGACCGCCCCGTGGGATTTCCTCGACCTCGGCACCGGCAGCGGCATCCTGGCCATTGCCGCCCGCAAACTCGGCGCGCGCAAAGTCCAAGGGTGCGACTTCGACCCGCACGCCGTGCGCACCGCCAAAGAAAACGTCGCGATCAACGCCGCAGGGCCGATCCCGATGCACAAAACCGACGTGCTCGCCTGGACCCCAACGCGCAGTTGGGACGTCGTCGCCGCCAACCTCTTTAGCCAGGTCTTGATCAAAGCCGCCGACACCATCGCCGCCGCCGTCCGCCCCGGAGGGTCACTCATCCTCTCGGGCATCCTGCTCATCCAGGAAAAGGAAGTCGTCGCGGCGTTTAAGAAACGGGGCTTTGTCTTCCAGAAGGTCGTGAGGAAGGGCAAATGGGTGAGCTTGCGGGCGGAGAAGAAGTAACAAAGAGCGGTTGCTTCCCCTCTCGTTCCCAAGTTGCACTTGGGAATGCCTTTGCCGCGAAGTTGCACTTCGCACGCGCCGACGATCCGGGTGCCCCCCCCGCCCGCAGAACCCACCGAAAGTGAGACGTCCCCAAGTGCAACTTGGGAACGAGTTGAAAAAGACGTTGACGCCTGCCGCACCCCCCCGTTAGCTTTCCAACGAAAATTTTTACAGAAAAAACCACCCTGCCTACGCTGGTTTGCCCTGAAAACTCACCCTTTCAGGCACTCGGCGCAGGCAATTTTCATCTATGGCCGAAGAACTTTCCTATGTGCTCGTCACTCCATACTCGATTCGTAAATCGCGTACCGGCGGCATTATCTCTCGCTTGATCTCCCGCACCGGGCTCGATCTCATCCGGGCTCGCATGTTTGCGCCCAGCAAGGATCTTGTGGAGTCGTATGCCTCCACGCTCGTCACCGATGCCGATCCCCGGCACCACGCCACGCAGGAGTTGATCCGCAATTACGTTCTTCAGAATTTCCTGCCCAACCCGGCCGACGCCAAACCTCGCGTGCTCATGCTGGTGTTCAGCGGTGAAAACGCCGTGGCGAAACTCCGCTCCGCCGTCGGCTCCATCGCCCCCGGGCGTCCCTCGGGAGAAAACATCCGCGACACCTACGGCGACTACATCACCGACGCCAAGGGGAATGTTGTTTATTTTGAACCCGCAGTGCTTTGTCCGCCGGACTCCGTTTCCGCTCAACGCAACCTGAAGCTCTGGGCGCGTTATTCCGACACAGATGGCGGCGTCCTCGAAGGCGTGGCTCATCCCGAAGGCGCAAACATCGAACGCACGCTGGTGCTCATCAAGCCGGACAATTTCCGCTTCCCGAACGCCCGTCCCGGTGGCGTCATCGACGTCTTCTCGCGCGCCGGTCTCACGATCATCGGCACGAAAGTCCATTTCATGAGCGTTGCCCAGGCTTGCGAATTCTACGGCCCGGTGCTCGACGTCCTCAAAAACATCTTCCGCGACCGCACCGGCCCCGTGGCCCGGCTCGCCATCGAGCAGGAACTCGGCATCATGCTCAACGACGAAGTCCAAAAGCAGTTGGGCGACATCCTCGGCCCGATCAACGGCGAGCAGAACTGGGAATCGATCGTCCAGTTCATGTCCGGCTGCAAACCGAGCCAGTGCCCGCCTGAAAAACGCGAGGAACCCGGTACGGAGAAATGCATCGCCCTCGTCTATGAAGGCGACGATGCCGTTCGCAAAATCCGCGAAGTCCTCGGGCCAACCGACCCTTCGAAAGCGCCTCCCGGATCGATCCGCCGCGAATTCGGCCAGACCATCATGGTCAACGCCGCCCACGCCTCGGATTCAGCGGAAAATGCCCGCCGCGAATTCAAAATCGTCAAAGTCGACGAAAACAATTTCAAGCCTTTCGTCGAATCGTTCTACGGAAGCCTCTAATCTCCCCCCGCTGCAACCCATCTCAAAATCGAACCTAAAATAAACTATGGACATCGCCTCACGCGCCACCATTCTCACCCCGTCGCTCACCCTCACCATCGACAGCAAAGCCAAGGCGATGAAGGCAGACGGCATCGACGTTTGCAGCTTCGGCGCCGGCGAGCCCGACTTCGACACTCCCGAGCACATCAAAGCCGCCGCCATGGCCGCCCTCGATGGCGGATTCACCAAATACACCCCGAGCTCGGGCATCCCGAAACTCCGCGAGGCGATTTCCGAGAAATTCCTGACCGAAAACGGGCTCGACTACAAACCGCACCAGGTCATCGTCTCCAACGGTGCCAAGCACTCGTGCTTCAACGCCATCTTGGCGACCATCGAACCCGGCGACGAAGTGATCATCCCCGCTCCTTACTGGCTGAGCTACCCCGAAATGGTGCGCCTCGCCGGCGGCGAGCCGGTGTTTGTCCAAACCACCGAAGAGAACGGCTGGAAGATGACCGCCGCGCAGTTTGAAGAAGCGATGACCCCGCTCACGAAGATGGTCATCATCAACACCCCCGGCAATCCGACCGGTGCGGTCTACACCCGCGAAGAACTCGAAGCGATCGTGGCCGTGGCCGACGAAGAAGGGATCATCATCCTCTCCGACGAAATCTACGAGAAGCTCACTTATGATGACGTCAAGCACGTCTCCATCGCCTCGCTCTCTCCGGAAGCCTACGACCTCACCATTACCGTCAACGGCTTCTCCAAGTCGTATGCAATGACCGGCTGGCGTTTGGGCTACCTCGGCGCCCCGGAATCGATCGCCCGCGCCATCGACTCCATCCAGAGCCACAGCACTTCCAACCCGTGCTCGTTCGCCCAGCAGGGCGGCATCGCCGCGATCAAAGGCGACCAGCAGCAGGTCACCGACATGCGCGAAGAGTTCCAGATGCGCCGCGACTACATGTTCAACCGCCTTTCCGCCATCAAGGGCCTCTCGGTCGTCAAACCGCAGGGAGCCTTCTACATGCTCGTGAACATCTCCAAGCTCTCGCTCACCTCGCAGAACTTCGCCGACCGTCTCCTGAGCAAAGCCAACGTGGCCGTGGTCCCCGGCATCGCCTTCGGCGACGACCGCACCATCCGCTTCAGCTACGCCACCAGCATGGACGTCATCAAGAAGGGCCTCGACCGGTTCGAGGAATTCTGCCGCACGCTCTAACGCGCGACGGAAAAACGCAAAGATTCACACCCTCGCAGGGCAACCTGCGGGGGTGTTTTTTTCGCGGGGGCGTGCGCTTTCTTTTCCTTTCTTTTTTGCAAACCTCGCCGAATATTTGGGAAATATGAAAAAGCTCTTCATTACCCTGGCCGCCATCTTCACGTTGGGCTCCTTCGCCTCCGCCGACGAATGGCTCACCGACTACGTCAAGGCTCTCGCTCAAGCCAAAGCCGAGAACAAACCGGTGCTCATCGACTTTACCGGCTCCGACTGGTGCGGCTGGTGCATGAAACTCGACAGGGAAGTGTTCAGCGTTCAGGACTTCAAGAGCTATGCGGCTCAGAAGCTCGTTCTTCTGAAAATCGACTTTCCGCGCCGCAAAACCCTCCCCGCTGCCGAGACTGCACAGAACCAAAAGCTCTCCAACCAGTATAGGATTCACGGCTTCCCGACCATCGTCGTCTTGAAGCCGGACGGCAGCAAAGCGGGCGCACTCGGCTACATGCCGGGCGGCCCGAAGGCGTTCATCTCCGAACTCGAAAAAGTGACGCCGAAGCAGTAATCCGCTTCGAGAAGACGGGGGCGCAAATGGCAGGGACGGCACTCCGTGCCGTCTGCGACCGACCTCCAATCTTGCCTAGAATTGCGTTGCCCCGTCTCCCCCGGAGCATGTAGAATCCAAGCGCGACGAGCAGATCACCCCACTTCATGAAGCGCTACAAAACTTATCTCATCTTCGGCCCCCCCGGCAGCGGCAAGGGAACGCAGGGAACCACTCTGGGAACGCTTCCCCAATTTTTCCACTGCGCCTGTGGCGACGTTTTCCGCTCGTTGGATACCCGCACGGAGCTTGGTCAGGCGTTCATTTACTTTTCCGGCAGGGGCGAGCTCGTTCCCGACGAACTCACCATCCAACTCTGGAAAGTGCGGATCGCAGATTGCGTGCGCTCCCACCATTTCAAACCCGAGTTGGCCGCGCTCGTGCTCGACGGCATCCCCCGGAATCTCCGCCAGGCAGAGATCATGGAAGAGATGATCGACGTGCGCAAAGTGTTCCACCTCCACTGCGCGGATCGCGAAGCGCTCGTCAAACGGCTGCAACGTCGCGCCCTCAAGGACAACCGGCTCGACGACGCCGATGAGGAAGTGATCCGCGAGCGATTGACCGTCTACGAAGAGCTTTCCCGACCCCTCCTGAATTTTTACGGCGAAAAGCTCACCCATACCATCGACGCCACCCAGTCGCCGGTCAAAGTACTCGGCGAGATCATCAACGAGATCAACAAGGGCGAGTGATCTCCCGCAATGCGCGTCATTTTCATAGGAACCGGCGATGTCGGCCTGCCTTCTTTGCGCTGGCTTTTGTGCAACCACGAGGTGGTCGCCGTGGTGGCGCAGCCCGATAAACCGGTCGGCCGCAAGCAGGAACTCACCCCGCCCCCGACCAAACGCCTTGCCCTCGAACACGGAGTGCCGGTGTTGCAGCCCCAACGGATTCGCGAGCCCGCCGCCGTCGCCGAACTGGCCGCACTGAATCCCGACGTGATCGTCGTGATGGCCTACGGGCAGATATTACCCAAGACGCTCCTCGACCTCCCCAAGCTGGCCTGCCTCAACCTGCACGCCTCGCTGCTTCCCGCCCACCGGGGGGCCGCGCCGATCCAGGCGTCGATCCTGGCTGGAGATCCCGAAACCGGCATCGCCGTCATGTGGATGGACGAGGGACTCGACACCGGCGACATTTTGCTCATGCGCCCGTTGCGCATCCGGCGGCGCGAAACCGGCGGCACCCTGCACGACCGTTTGGCCGATCTCGCCCCCGCAGCCCTCGCCGAAGCGATGCAACTTCTGGCGCTCGGCACCGCTCCGCGCCTTCCTCAAAATAACGCGTTGGCAACCTACGCGGCCAAACTTTCGCGCGAAAGCGGAGTGATCCACTGGCGCACCTCCGCCCAAACCATCGACCGGCAAGTGCGCGCCATGAATCCGTGGCCCGCCTCGTCCACTCTGCTGCCCGATCCCGTCCACGGCACCCCGCACAAGCTCAAAGTTTTCTCCGTGATCCCATTTCGCCGCGCCAGCGGAGAACCCGGGACGGTTTTGCGCGTGGATAAACACGGGATTCTTGTAGCCGCGGGCGAAGGAGCCGTCTTGCTCCGCGACGTGCAACTCGAAGGCAAGCGCCGGATGCCCATTCGCGATTTTCTGCTTGGCCACCACATCGCGGTAGGCACGCGGTTGGGGTAAAGGTAGATGGCATTCCGTGCCGTCCCTACCTTATTCTGGAAATCTGCGGCAATCTGCGTAATCTGCGGATCCAACCTCTTGAAAACCACCGCCAAACTCCAGTCCCACGTGAAGGCGCTCCTCGCCTGCACCCGCTGCCCCGCCATGCACAAGCCGGTGATCTCCGGCGCGCCGGTGTTAAGCAAAGTGCTCCTGGTGGGCCAAGCGCCGGGCGTGAAAGAGCCGATCCTCGGCCGCCCGTTCGCGTGGACTGCCGGGAAGACGATGTTCCGCTGGTTTTCCGAGCAATGCGGAGTCGATGAAGCCACCTTCCGCAACACCGTCTACATGGCGGCCGTGTGCCGTTGTTTTCCGGGCAAAAACGCCCACGGCGGCGACCGCGTCCCGTCTCCCGCCGAAATCGTCCAATGCGGCGGCTGGCTCGACGCCGAGTTGCGGCTTCTGAAACCCGAGTTGGTGATCCCCGTGGGCAAGCTGGCCATCGCCCAGTTCCTCCCCGCCGGGCCGCTCGTGGAGATGATCGGCAAACGCTTTCGCGCCGAGCACGCCGGGGTTGCGTTCGATCTCGTGCCGCTGCCGCACCCGAGCGGCGCGTCCCCCTGGCATCGCATGGAACCGGGCCGCAGTTTACTGATGCAAGCGCTGGGCGAAATCGCGCAGCACCCGGCGTGGAAAACGCTTCGCGATCACGATTAAAACAGCCCTTGGGAGGGAACCGGAGCGCCTTCGGATTTCCGCTTGAATTCGCCCAAGAGAGCCTTCAACTGCTCCGGGCGATGTTGCCGCCGCACCTTGGCGATTGCTTCACCCGCCAGCACATCACACCGTTCGTTGTGTTCGTGTCCGGCGTGACCCTTCACCCAGCGCCAGTCGATTTTGTGCCCCCCGGTCGCCGCATCCAGCGCGCGCCAAAGATCGTCGTTTTTCACCGGCGTCTTGCCCCGCGTCTGCCAACCGCGCGCCTTCCAGCCCGCGATCCACTCGGAGATCCCTTTGCGCAGATATTCCGAGTCGGTGTAAAATACGATCTCGCATGGCTCTTTGAGGGCGCTCAAGCCTCCGATGGCCGCCATCAGCTCCATCCGGTTGTTGGTCGTCGCAGGCTCGCCAC
>JBAXCI010000067.1:0-9754 GCA_037141555.1 Verrucomicrobiota bacterium
ATCGACCTGCCCGCGCACGAGCGGTTCGTCGAGGCTCGTCACGGTGACGGGCGCACGGTACGCGCCCATCTTGGTGCGCTCGAAGAGATGCAAGTCGCGCGTTTGCCGGTCGTAAACGCCTTTGAAGCTGAAGCCGGTCCCGAGAGGCCAGTTCACCGGGAACGCCCCGATGCCCAGCACGCTCTCCAGTTCGTCCACGAGGGCGAGGGGATCGCGCGTCGGGCAGTCCACCTTGTTCATGAACGTGAAAATCGGCACTCCCCGGCGGCGGCAGACCTCGAAGAGTTTGCGCGTCTGGGTCTCGATGCCTTTGCCGGCGTCGATCACCATCACCACGGCATCCACCGCCGTCAGGACGCGGTAGGTGTCCTCAGAGAAATCTTTGTGGCCCGGCGTATCCAGCAGGTTCACCCGGTAGCCGTTGTAGTCGAATTGCAGCACGGTGGAGCTCACGGAGATGCCGCGCTTGCGCTCCAGTTCCATCCAGTCCGAAGTGGCCGCGCGCTGGCTCTTGCGCGCCGTCACCGACCCGGCGAGCTGCACCGCGCCGCCATAGAGGAGGAGTTTCTCGGTGAGTGTCGTCTTGCCCGCGTCCGGGTGGGAAATAATGGCGAACGTCCGCCGTCTGGAAATCTCAGCTTGCATGAATGGAAAGGGGGCGCAGTGTCGTCCAAAACGGCGCGCGGCGCAAGAACTCAGCACGCGCAGGGCGAACGCATCTGAAATTTTATCTGGAACTCAGGAACTCAGGAAAAAACAAGGGGAGTATCCAGAGATTTTGAGAGCGGAGCAGTATTTGGAAATCCTCCTCCTGAGTTCCTGAGTTCCAGATTTGCCTTTTTACCCTCTCCGGCTCAAAAAAAACGAGAGCTGATATCCCGGAGGACACAGCTCTCGTTTCGTAGGTTTTTCACCACGCACTGCGTGGCAAGAAGACTACTTCTTGTGGCACTTAGCAGGAGCCTTGACGACCTTGGTGTCGGTAACGACGGTCGTGGTCTTGTGTGCGCAGGCGGTGAGTGTAGCGACGGCAAAAACCGTAGCGAGGAATAGATGTTTCATAGAGGGGCAAAGTTTTCCCCCCTTTGCGAAATAATTCAAGAGCAGATTCAAGAAGAATGTGGGTTATCGAGTAATTTTTCTGTTTTTTACCCCATATGACCCCCGAATCGGCTTGTGCCGCAGGGTGAAAACACCGAAAATCACCACAAATATGAACGCTTTGCTTCGCGGGGTTCTTTCGATGGCAATGGTTTTTTGTGCGTTGGGCGGCGGAATCGCGTCCGCACCGGCTGCGGAGGTGTTCGTGGTTCCGCTGAAAGGGCAGGTCTCGCAAGCCCAATTCTTTTTCCTGCGCCGGGCGCTCAAAGAGGCCGAGCGCAATCAAGCGCAGGCGGTCATCCTCGATATGGACACCTACGGCGGCGAACTCAAAGCCTGCGTGGAGATGCAGAAGGCCCTCTCCCAAGTCAAGATGCGCACGCTCACTTACATCAACCCGAACGCCGGTTCGGCTGGGGCGCTGATCGCCATTTCGACGAAGGAAATTTACATGGCTCCCATCAGCGCCATCGGCGCGGCGGCTCCCGTGATGGCAGGCGGGCAGGACCTCCCCAAGACGCTGGAGGACAAGAATATTTCCTATTACTCCAATTATTTTGCCAGCGTGGCCAAGGAGAACGGGCACGACCCGCAAATCGCCAGGGCGTTCATTGATAAAGAGCAGGCGGTCGTGATCGGTGGGCAGACGATCCACGAAAAAGGGTCCGTGCTGACGTTGAGCGCACAGGAAGCTGCGAAGCTGGTCGACGGCAAGCCGTTGCTGGCGGCGGGAATTGCGCCATCCATCCCGGAAGTGCTCAAGCAGGCGCATCTGGACGGCTTGGTGCGCGAGGTGCAGCCGACCGGGTTTGAGGTTTTGGCGTTCTGGGTGACGACGCTCTCGCCGCTGTTTCTGCTGGGCGGAATCCTCGGGGCCTACCTCGAAATGAAGATTCCCGGGTTTGGGGTGGCGGGGATTTTGTCCATCCTCTGCTTTGCGGTTTTCTTCCTGGGCCATTATGTGGCGGGTCTGGCCGGATGGGAGGCGCCGGTGTTGTTCCTCATCGGGCTGGCGTTGGTCCTCGGGGAACTGCTGGTGCATCCCGGAACCATTCTGCCCGGCCTGTTTGGTGCGCTCATCATGGGGCTCTCGCTGGTTTGGGCGATGGTGGACCGCTACCCGGGCGGCCCGCTGGTGCCTGAGGCTGGTTTGCTCGTCGTGCCGTTGATCCGGCTGGCGGTTGGGGTGGGGTTGGCCGGAGTCGCCATCGCTTTCCTCGCAAAATACCTGCCCAAAACGTCGTTTTTTCACGGGCTAGTGCTGACCAACCGCAACCCGGCAGGGGCGGCGCTTTCGCCCACCAAAAGCGAGTTTACCCGGCTCCCGGTGGGGGCGGAGGGGGTGGCACGCTCCATCCTGCGCCCGAGCGGCAGAGCGGAGTTTGGCGGGGAATTGCATGATGTGATCACCATGGGGCAATTTGTGGACCCCGGCACGCGCGTGCGCGTGGTGGCGGTGGAAGGGGCGCGGATCGTGGTGGAGCCATTTTAAGCAGAATTATGCATTCCATTTTTAACCGGATCAAAAACTGGGATGCGCATCATCGCCTCTTCTTCTCCTCTGCGGTGGCGGTCTGTGTGGCGATTGCGACTGAGGGCAGATTCCGCTTGCCGGTGCAGTTGGTGGCGATCTGGAACGCGTTTTCCCTTTGTGTGCTGGTGCTGGCTTGGGCTCGCATTGTGACGGCGCGGCCCCGTGAATCGTTGAGAACGGCCAAATTGCAGGATTCGGGCCGGAGGACGATCTTCCTCTTCGTCATGCTTGCGGCTTGCGCCAGCATCCTCGCCGTCGGCTATTTGCTGGGGACGGCCCACGGGAGGCACGGGGGGCGGTTGCTGGAGACGGTTGCGCTGGCATTTGCCACGGTGGTGGGATCGTGGACCCTCATCCACACGCTTTTTGCGCTCCATTATGCCCATATTTATTATGGCGACAGCGGAGAGTTGGGCGTTGAAAAGCATGCCGCAGGGTTGATCTTTCCCGACGAACCGATGCCGGACTACCTCGATTTCGCCTATTTTTCGTTTGTGATCGGGATGACCTGCCAGGTCTCGGACATCCAAATCTCGGGGCGCAGGCTCCGCCGCTGGGCGCTTGTTCATGGGTTGCTCTCATTTGCGTTCAACACGGCGATCCTCGCCCTCAGTATTAACGTCGTTTCGAGCCTGTTTACGGCATAAAACGAATTTACGCCTTCGGGTCTTGCGTCCCGAGCCCGACTCTTGGATGGTAGCGCCGAGATGATTGTTTTAGCTCTCGAAACTTCCTGTGACGAAACGGCGGCGGCGATCCTGTGCGAAGAACGGGGTTTGCTCGCCAGCGAGGTGGCCTCGCAGATCGCCATTCACCAAGCCTACGGCGGCGTGGTGCCGGAGGTGGCTTCGCGCCAGCATTTAACCCAACTCCGCCCTGTCGTCGCGGCGGCGCTGTGCTCTGCCGGGCTGCAAATTTCCCAAATCGACGCCGTGGCCGCAACCGCCGGTCCAGGCCTTGCGACCTCCTTGATGATCGGCCTTTCCGCCGCGAAAGGGCTGGCTTTGGGGTTAAAAAAACCGTTTCTCGCCATCAACCACATCGAGGGGCACCTCTTGTCGCCCTTTTTCCCCTCGCCGCGGCTCTCCGGCGCTCTGGGCCTCGTGGTGAGCGGCGGACACACGCTGCTGGTGGACGTGGAGGGGTTCGGTTGTTACCGGCTGCTCGGCCAGACTCGCGACGATGCCGCCGGGGAGGCGTTCGACAAGGTTGGCAAGCTGCTGGGGCTGCCCTACCCGGGCGGTCCGGTGATTGATCGGCTTGCCAAAACAGGCGATCCGGGCCGGTTCGATTTCCCGCGTTCGATGCTCGACTCGGGCGATTTCGCTTTCAGCTTCAGCGGGCTCAAGACGGCGGTGCGCTATCTCATTCCCAAACTGCCCGACCGCAGCGAGGCGACCCTCGCCGATGTGTGCGCTTCTTTCCAGGAAGCGGTCGTGGACGTTCTCGTGGGCAAAACGCTCGCCGCCGTGCGCGCGACGGGCAGGAAAACGGTGGCGCTAAGCGGCGGGGTGAGCTGCAACAGCCGGTTGCGCGTCAAAATGGCAGCCGCGTGCGGGCGGGCGGGGATCGAGCTGCTGCTTGCCGACTCCGCCCTTTGCACGGACAACGCGGCGATGATCGCTTTTGTCGCGCTGCACCGGCTCCGGCAGCGCGCGTATTCACCGGTGACAGCCGACATTGATCCCAACCTGCGTTTGGTGTAGGATTTGTGCAGTTGTTCGCTCAGGAATATGTAGTAACCTCAACCAGCGTGAGTTTTATCCCACTTACCGATTTAGCCATTTGCAGCGTCTCCGTTCTTGGAATGGGGACAGCGGTAGCGTTCGCCTGGTCCCAGCGTTGGGCTCTGGACAAGGCTCAGAAGCGTGTCAAAGTAATCGAGGCGAATGCAATCGCTGAAAAAAGTTCGCAGCGCAGCGGAGAGGAAGCTTTGCACCAGGTTGAACAGATCCAGCAGTTTGCCGCGACATTGATCGAGTCGGCGTCGATTCTCATTCTCGCTGTGGACGAACACAATCATCTGCGGCTCTTTAACGAAAAAGCGCGGGAGGTCACGGGTTATTATCTCGACGACTGGTTTTCGCGCGAGTGGATGACGGTGCTTTTCCCGGGCGACGATTTTGCTCCGGCACGCGAGGGACTGCACGCGATGATGCGCGGGGAAATCGTGGAGATGGTGGAAACGCTGCTGGTGTCGCAATCCGGCGAAGAACGCACAATTTCCTGGCATTGCCGCAAAGTGATCTACCATGACGAGCCGTTGTGCCTGATGTTTGGCGTGGATTTGACTTCCCGCTCCCAATCGGAAAGAGAACGGCACGAGCTGGAGCGCAAGCTCCTGGACATGCAGAAGCTGGAGAGCCTGGGGGTTCTCGCGGGCGGCATCGCGCACGATTTCAACAATCTGCTGACCGCCATTCTCGGCAACGCCCAGCTTGCCCGCATTCAGCTGCAACCCGCATCGCCGCTTAAGCAGCATCTCCTGGAGATCGAACGCACCTCCATGCAAGCCGCCGATCTTTGCAAGCAGATGTTGGCCTACTCCGGCCAGGGGCGGATCGAGGTTCGCCTGCTCGACCTGAATCGGGCGATTCGCGACATGAGCCAGCTTCTGCGCGTGTCGGTTGCCAAAAAAGCGCAGCTTTCCTTTAACCTCGCGCACAACCTCCCCAGGGTGCGCGGCGATGTGAGCCAGATTCGGCAGGTCTTGATGAATCTCGTCATCAACGCTTCCGAAGCGATCACCTCCAACGAGGGATCCATCTGGGTTTCCACGGGGGTCGTGCACCGGGCCAAGGAACTCTTTCGCGGCATCACCGTGACGGGCACCCCGGAGGAATGCGATTACGCCTTCATCGAGATCGCTGACACCGGTTGCGGCATGAACGAGGAGACACAGGCCCGCATTTTTGATCCGTTCTTTACCACGAAATTTACCGGGCGCGGCCTCGGGTTGGCGGCGGTGCTGGGGATCGTGAAAGGCCACGGCGGCACGCTCGAACTGGAAAGCCACGAAGGGGAGGGGACAACCTTCACGCTGCTCTTCCCTTGCGCCGAACCGTCCGAAGAGCCGCACCACGACGAGGAAACGCGGGCGAACCCGCACTGGAGCGGCGAGGGGCTTGTGCTGGTGGTGGACGACGAGGAGAGCGTGCGCACGCTCACATCACGGATGCTCGAAGCGTTTGAATTCCGCGTAATCACCGCCAGTGACGGACGCGAGGGGGTCGAAAAATTCACCGAAAATGCCGAAGCCATCACGGCTGTTTTGTTGGACGTGACCATGCCGGTGATGGGGGGGCTGGAAGTGCTCGACCGGATTCGCCTTATCCGGCCCGACGTGCCGGTGCTCTTTATGAGCGGCTACATGCGCGAGGGCCAATTGCACAACCTGGACAATGCGACCGATTTTCTGCAAAAGCCGTTCAAAATGGAAGAGTTGCAGGAGAAACTGCGGCTGCTCTTGAGCGATCCGGAGTAGGGCGACAACGCTGTTGGGTCGATCAAGGATTCCCCAAAAATCCCGGGTGTCATCCCGAGCGCAGCGAGGGACCCCGCAAGCTACTTCAAGCTCCGCAAGCAGAAAGATCCACGCTCTGGGATTGTTTGGGAGGTCCCTCGCTATGCTCGGGATGACAAGCGTTCAAGGCCGTGCTCCCTACGCCCGGAAAATGAAGTAGACGGCACCCACGATGCAGAGGCCCGCGTACAGATAATCCATCTTGAGCGGGGTGTTCATGTAGAACACGGCGAACGGGATGAAGACGGCAAGCGTGATCGCTTCCTGCATGATTTTCAACTGCGGCAGGGTCATCACGCTGCTGCCGATCCGGTTGGCGGGAACCATGAAGAGGTATTCGAGCCCGGCGATGAGCCAACTCACCACCACGGCAATGAACCACGGCTTCCCCGCGTAGTTTCGCAAGTGTCCATACCAGGCGAACGTCATAAAAACATTGGACACGACGAGGAGAAGGGGGCTTAGTAGGGAAGGCTTCACAGGTGGGATAATACCTTATGATGGCACCGGTGCAACCCGGAGGTTGCAAGGGCGCTTTGGGGAGCATCCGAAGGGCGGCGCCGCAGCGTAATTAACAGGAGAAACTTATGAAACAACTACTCACCGCAGGATTGGTGCTCGGGATTCTTTTGATGATTTCGGCCTGCAATACGATTCGAGGCATGGGGCGGGATGTGGCCAGCGTGGGCACGGGCGTTGAACGCGCCGCTTCGAGGTAAAATTTAGTAGCGCCACTTGCACGATTGCGGCTGGGCCAGCGTGGGCAGCTCGTGCGTGTTGTATTGACTGCGGCCCGTGGCCCCCCACATTTTCATGCCGGTGGCCCGACGGAACCGTTGGCTCATGCTTTCGCCGGTGTGGCAGCCCCAGCTTTTGATGAAGGCGTCCTTGGCAAAAATCCCCGGCGCGAGGCGGTTGAGTTCGTCCTCGTGAATCCAGACTTTCGAGGCACTGTCGATCCGGTTGGAATAGTCGAACATCCAGCATGCCTTGTTCGAGTGGCCGAAGTATTCGAGGTCGGCGATCTTGATTTGCTCTCGTGGCCGTCCAGCGTTGAGGTAATCGATCACCTGCTGTGAGCGGCTGAAGAATTTCAATTTTACGCCGAGGGTGTTGGCGAGAGAACTGATATTTGCGACCAGGTTTTGGCCTTCCTGCCTGGAACGCGTTTCGTAGGCTGGCTGGTAAACGAACCAGGTGATTTGTGAGGCGGGCACGCCCTGGCTCTTGAGTTCGGCAATGCGAATCTCGGCGGCGCGGATGAAATTCTGCCACCAGAGGTCGTGCGGCTGGCTCTTCCATTTCTCCCATAGGAGGATCGACGGGCCGCCGCTGAGCATGATGTATTCCCGGTTGGCTGTCGTGGCCGCTACGGATGCCGTGGCGGTGCAGGCCAAAATGAGCAGGATACGAAACAGATTTTTCATGGGTGATGATGTAGTGCTCCAGCGCGTGTCATCCCGAGCGCAGCGAGGGACCTCACAAACCACCCCAAGTCGTGACTTCTTCTGTACGTCCGCGCTTGCGGTAGCTTGCGGGGTCCCTCACTGCGTTCGGGATGACAAGCATGATGGAGCGGTTGAAACATTTTGAGATCCGAGATCACCACTGCGGGAGGGATTCGCCTTGCACGAGGTCTTCGAGCTTCTGCCTCTGGCGGATGGTGACCGCGCGGTCGCCCTTTACGAGGATTTCCGCGGACAACGGACGCGAATTGTAGTTGCTCGACATGGTGGCTCCGTAGGCTCCGGCGCTCATGACGGCGATGAGATCGCCCTGCGCCAGCGGCGGTAACTCGCGGTCTTGTGCGAAGAAATCGCCGCTTTCGCAGACCGGGCCGACGATGTCCACCTTCTCCAGCGCGCCCGCTCGTTCCACCACCGGGACGATCTCGTGGAAGCTCTGGTAGAGCGCGGGACGGATGAGGTCGTTCATCCCGGCATCGACGATCACAAATTGCTTGCTGGCTGTTTTTTTGACGTATTGGACCCGGGCGAGCAGCACGCCTGCGTTGCCAACCATGAACCGGCCCGGCTCGACGAGGATTTTGAGCCCGAGCTGCGCAAGCTTCGGCACGACGGCCCCTGCGTAGGCGTCGATGGTGAGGCGGCCTCCGGATTCCTCCGTGGCCCACCAATTCGCAGTGCCGGACGCGAGCGACGGGTCGTAGACGATCCCCATGCCGCCGCCGATGGAAAAATATTCAATGCCGTAGAGGGCCTTCAACTCGGCGACGAGCGGCAGCATCTTGTCCACGGCTTCGGCGAACGGCGCGGCCTTGGTGATCTGCGAGCCGATGTGCATCTGCACCCCCCGGATGGCGATGTGGCTCATCTTCGAGGCGGCTGCGTACACCTCCAGCACGCGGCCAAAGGCGATGCCAAACTTGTTTTCGCTCTTGCCGGTGGAGATGTATTTGTGGGTGTGGGCGTCCACGTCGGGGTTGACGCGCAGGGCGATGGGGGCGCGCACGCCGAGGGTCGCGGCGATTTCGTTGATGCGGGCCAGCTCCCCTTCGCTTTCGACGTTGAACGCAAAAATGCCCTGTTGGAGCGCTTCCCGGATTTCCGCCTCGGTCTTGCCGACTCCGGCAAAAGTGCACTGGGCGGGATTGCCGCCCGCCTTGGCCACGCGGAAAAGCTCTCCGCTGGAGACGATGTCGAACCCGGCGTTCTCGGCTGCCAGGAGGCTCAGAATGCCGATATTGGAGTTCGCCTTGACCGCGTAGCAGATGAGGTGCGGCACCCCTGCGAGGGCTTGGTCGAGCCGCCGGTAGTGGTCGAGGATCGTCGCCGCCGAATAGACGTAGGTCGGCGTGCCGTTCTCGGCGGCAAGCTGTGCCAGATCGACGTTTTCACAAAAAAGGTTCCCGTTGCGGTACTCAAACGAATGCATGGTGGCGGGCAATGTAGAGGAGCAGGGGCATTGCAGGCAAATCATTGTTGAGGAAAGGGGGCTTGTGAATTTTTTCACAATCTTCTTGCCTAAGTCAAAATCGGGTGCTTCTATTCGGGCCGCGCACTGCCTGAAATAAACCACCGGGGATTTCCGTTGAAGAACCCCATCCAGTAAGGCAGATTTTTCCTTTTGGAAAAGCGTCTCTATTTCGAAATGATTACGAGTTTTCCATTTTTGACCCAGGTTGCCCGCCGCGCTTTGCGCGGTCTGATGCTGGGGTTGTGCGTCTTCCTGTTCGCCAGCGGCGCGGCGTGGGCCAACGCGCCTGCCCCTTCGGGGGATGCTGCTGCGGCGGAAGCGGTGGGCGAAGCCGGGACGGTGGGAGCGCATGTGAGCGCGCACGAAGCACCGGAGGGGTTGCCCCAGAACGCGCCGCTCTTGATCGACACGAAATATTTCAAGTTCAACAGTTCGATGCTCATCACTTGGGTGGTGGCGTTGGCGTTGATTCTCTCCGCACAGCTCGCCACCCGGCGCATCAAGGATGTCCCGGAGGGGGCGCAGAATTTTTGGGAATGGCTGGTGGAAAGCCTCTACAATTTTCTCCAAACCATCATCGGCCCCACGCTGGTGAAGCAGACGTTCTGGTTTTTCGCGACCATCTTCATTTTCATCCTCACGCTCAACTGGTTCAGCCT
>JBAXCI010000068.1:0-9423 GCA_037141555.1 Verrucomicrobiota bacterium
TGTGCCGGAGGCGTATTGAATTTTGCAAAAGAGCCGCTGCTTTTCGCCCGTGGCATCGAACTCCTTCTTGGCCCGTTCTTGGAGATCGGCCGAGAGCGCGTTGAGGCCTTTACAAAATCGCGCAAATCCCCTCGGCGGAGTTGCATGAGCGCATGGGATCGTCCTTTCCCGTGATGGGGAAAAACACCAGGGGCTTGGCCGTGATGCGGTTGGTGGCCAAGCACCCCGATGTCGACGCCCGAACATTGGCTCTGCTCGCCAACAGCCCAGACAATTATGTTTTAGGTGATGTGGCGGCAAACCCCAAGACGCCGCCCGAAAGTTTGGCCAAGCTCATCCCAAAGGGAGGGCAACTACTTGACTGGGGTTTAGCTCGCAACCCCAATACCCCGCCCGAAGTCCTGCACACATTATCCCTGTCCGGCGACCAATACATACGGGCGTATGTGGCGCAAAATAGCGGTGCCAGTCAGGGAGATTTGGAACGGCTCGCCAAAGACCCCGATTGGAACGTAAGAGACAGCGTTTTGATGAATCCTCGTTGCTCCCCAGCCCTTTGGGAGTCGCTACGCAACGACCCCGACGAACGCATCCGGCGGCGCTTTAAATATCGATAGGCTGTGCGCTCTCCCTACTTCCCGCCGAGCGTGAAATAGCGGCTCTGGCCTCCGCCCCATGCTCGCATCAACACGGGTTTATCCTTTTTGACGCCTTCTCCGATCCTCATCGCGTCGGCGGCGCTTTTTACCGGCTTGCGGTCGATCTCCTCGATCACAAAGCCCTGCCGCAACCCGGCCCGGTAAGCGTCGGAGTCGGGGTCAATCTCCACGATCACTGCCCCTTTAAGGCTCGCGGGAGCGTGGATCGCCTCGCGGGCTTCGTCGTCCAAATCCGCCACTCTCATGCCTTCGAGAATCGAGGGCGCGGGCGTCGAGTCGCCGTTGGAGGAGATCGTCGCATCTTTTTGCGGCAGTTCTCCCAGCGTTACGGTGACCTCCTTTTCCTGTCCGTTGCGCAGGAGTTTCATCACGGCCTTGGTGCCGGGCTGCATCCCCCCGATCATGAGCCGCAGTTCGGGGCCCCTCCACTTTTTTGCCGTCGAGCGTGGTGATCACGTCGCCGTGCTGGATGCCCGCTTTGTCGGCGGGGCTCCCCGGGGAGACGTCAGAAACAAGCGCGCCGGTGGCTTCCTTGAGGTTAAACGCCGAGGCCAGCTCCGGCGTGACCGGCTGGATCACCGTCCCGAGATAGCCGCGAATCACCCGGCCCGTTTCGCGGATGCTTTTGAGAACCTCCTGCGCCAGATTCGACGGCACGGCAAACCCGATCCCCTGGTTGCCGCCGGTGCGGCTGAAGATGGCGGTGTTGATGCCGAGCAGCCGACCGGACATATCGACCAACGCCCCGCCCGAGTTGCCGGGATTGATCGAGGCGTCCGTCTGGATGAAATTTTCGTAATCGACGATCCCCATGCCGCCACGACCCAATCCGCTGACAATCCCCATCGTCACCGTTTGCGTGAGCCCGAACGGATTGCCCACGGCGAGCACTACATCCCCCACGCGCGCCTTGTCGCTGTCGGCAAACGGGAGCACCGGGAGGCCCTTGGCATCGATCTTGAGCACGGCGACATCGGTGCCCGGGTCGGCGCCGATCTTCTTTGCCTTGTATTCCTTCTGGTCGGCCAGGTGGACGACGATCTCATCGGCGGCGTCGATGACGTGGCGGTTGGTCAAAATATAGCCGTCTTCGCTCACAATCACCCCCGAACCGAGCCCGCGCTCCCGTTCGCGGCCTGCGCCCGGTCCCGGCATCCCGAAGAAATCACGCAGCCCGCGCGGGATGCGGACGGTTTTGCTCGTGTTAATGCTCACCACGCTGGGGGCGACCTTGGTGACGACCGGCGCAAAGGTCATGGGCATCCCCGACGCCGTTTCCGGCTGTTGGGCCACGGCTGGCAAGCCCGAGAGCATCGTCAGCCCAACCATTCCCGCCAATCCCGCACGCGTAAATCTGTTCATAAATCTTACATCAAGGAACGATTCATCCCGGGAAACGGTCGTATGGACGGTGAAAATTAAGGAAACCGCTCTTGGCATTCCCTTTGCGCCTTTGCGGCTTTGCGTGAGAATAAAAAACCTTCGCCTCTGTTTCAGCTTTGCGTTTTGGCCGGATTTGTTCTTCTTTGGAGGGATCGTATCTTCCATGAAAATCTCCGACCTCCGCGGTATTCTCCAATACGTCCCCCGGTTTCGCGAAAAAATCTTCGTGGTTGAAATCGACGGCGACGTGATTGCGTCCGGGAATTTCGGGAACATTTTGCTCGATCTGGCGGTGCTCCGCTCGCTCAACATCAAGGTGGTGTTGGTGCACGGGGCGGCCCAGCAGATCGAAAAACTCGCGGTGGAACGCGGCGTGGCGATCACGAACTCCGACGGCACGGGCATCACCAACGAGGCGACGCTGCGGCTTGGGATCGAGGCGGCTATCCAGATCACCAACGACGTGATGCAGGGGCTGACCTCCGTGGACTTGCGCGCCGCCTACGCCAACGCGATCATCGCCCACCCGTTTGGAATCCGGGGCGGAGTCGATTACCTGCACACCGGCAAGGTGGAGCGGGTGGACACCCATTCCCTGCGGCTTTTCCTGGACGAAGGGATCATCCCCATCATCCCTCCCATCGGCTTTGACGGCGAAGGCAAGACGTTCCGGGTCAACTCGGACTCGATCGCGTTTGAAGTCGCCGAGGCGTTGCGCGCCACCAAGATCATTTACCTCATGGCGGAAGACGGCCTGTGCGTCAACGGCGAGATCGTGCGCCAGCTTTCCATCACGGAAGCCGAGGAGACCCTCAAACGGCGCAAGCTCAACCCGAATCTCGCCTCCAAGCTTGAATACGGCGCACACGCCTGCCGCAACAACATCCCGCGCGTTCACCTCCTCAACGGCCTCGTCAACGAAGCGCTCTTGACGGAAGTGTTCAGCCACGAGGGGATCGGCACGATGATCTACTCCAACGAGTACCAGCAGATCCGGCGCGTGTTCAAAAAGGACGTGCGGGGCGTGATGGGGCTCATCCGGCAAAGCGTTCACAATGAGGAGCTCATCCGGCGGACCCGCAGCGACATCATTGCGCGGATCGACGACTACTGGGTGCTGGAGATCGATCGCACGCTGGTGGGTTGCGTCGCGTTGCATTGTTATCCCGAGGACAAAAAAGCCGAACTGGCCTGCCTCTATGTGAACAAGAGCTACGGCGACCAAGGGTACGGCAGAAAACTGATGACCTTCGTGGAGCGGCTCGCCGCCGAGAAGGGGATGCGGCAAATCTTCGCGCTTTCCACGCAGGCGTTCTCGTTTTTCCAGCAAAAGGGAGGCTACCACGAAGTCGCTGCTGCCGAGCTCCCGCCGGAGCGCCGGGAGAAATACGAGGCGAGCAATCGCAAGTCGAAAGTGCTCATGAAAGACGTGGCTGCCGTGCCGAGCGCCGAAGCGCCAAGGCATGTCTGATCCCTCAAGCTTTTTTAGGACTTCCGGTAAACATTCGGCGTCTGCCCCGTGGTGCGCTTGAAAAAGCGGCAAAAGTAAGTGGAGGAGGAGAAGCCGCACGAGGTCGCAATCTCGGCCAGGGACAGATTGGAGTTGCGCAGGAGATTCTGGCTGCGCTGAAGGCGAATGCGGGCGATTTCTCCCGCCACGGATCTTCCCAGATGGGACAAGAAAAGTTTGTCCAGAGTGGAGCGCGAAACGCTGGTCACTTCGCAGATCTGTTCCACGGACGCTTCGCTGTAACTCTCGTCCCGGATGAGCCGGGCCGCCTGGACCACCGCCGGATGATTCGCCACCACCGTATCCGTGGAGGCGCGCTGGACGACCTGCCGTGGGGGGACCAGTTGACGGCGCGCAACCGGTTTGCCCTCCAGTTGATCGGCAATCCATTGTGCCGCCAGGAACCCGATTTTCTCCACATCGGGTTCGATGCTCGAGAGGGTGGGGCGGCAGAGCCGGCAGATGATCTGGTCGTTATCCACGCCGAGCACCGCGACCTCTTCGGGCATGCGGATTCCCGTCTCGCGGCATGCATTGATGACTTGCTGGCCCCGGATGTCGTTGCAGGCAAGGATGGCGACCGGCTTGGGAAGCGATTGCAGCCATTTGGAAAGATCGGCGTCGCGCGCCGCGACCCCTTTTTCAAACCGGTAAAGGTCTTCGCCGACCCGCTGGTGCGCGGACGGCGTGTAGATGTGCACCCCCTTGAGCTTGCTCGCTTGCACCCGGAACGCCTCTTCGCGCTGGTCCGAAAAAAACACGCTCGGGTAACCGCAGTAGGCGAGATTTTGAAAACCGGACTGGAGAAAAAACTCGAAGGCGAGCCGCACGATCACCTGGTCGTCGGATTCGATGACGGGGATCAAGGGGCTGCGGCAGCGCCCATGCACGTCCACCACCGGCACCCCGAGCGCGCTGATTTTGTCGTGCAACTTGCGGTTGGGGATATAAGCGATGAGGGCGTTCACGCGCGCCGTCTTGAGCCAACCGGGCAGGCCGTCCAGTTCCGGGCGCTCGTGGGCGAGGATGAGCCAGTCGTCGCGGGTTTCGGCGAAATTGGCGACGCCCCGGTAAATGCCGCGGCCATACGCACGGGAAGCATCAACAAGCAGGCCGATGTGAATCGGTTTTTTCATCGGGGGAGAAGCGTTCTTATGAAAATGCGCTTGGGGTTACGAAAAAAGGACATCGAATTGCCTTTTCTTATATGCTGTAATTGCCCCGTGGCGAGAACAATCCCGTTCCTCCTGCCATCTCCACCCATCGATTTCCCGCCATGAGCACCTACTTCACCCAAGTCAAAAACCCGATCCCGTACGAAGGCCCCAAGAGCCGCTCTCCGCTGGCTTACAAATGGTATAATCCCGCCCAAGTCGTTGCCGGCAAGACGATGGCCGAGCATTTCCGTTTCGCGGTCGCTTTCTGGCACACCTTCAAGGGAACCGGCGCCGATATGTTTGGCCCGGCGGCGTGGACGCGCGCCTGGAACGTCGGTTCGCCGATGGAGATCGCGGAGCACGCGCTCCGGGCGAACTTCGAATTTTGCCAAAAGCTGGGCGTTCCCTATTACTGCTTCCACGACCGCGACATCGCCCCGGAAGGCGCGACGTTCGCCGAGTCGTGCAAAAATCTCGACGCCATTGTTGCGTTGGCAAAGGGGCTCCAGAACGAAACCGGCATCAAGCTGCTTTGGGGCACGGCCAACTGCTTCTCCAATCCCCGCTATACCCACGGCGCGGGAACCAATCCCGATGTGCATGTCTTCGCCTACGCGGCGGCCCAGGTGAAGCACGCCATGGACGCCACGCACGAGTTGGGCGGTGAAAACTACGTGTTTTGGGGCGGACGCGAGGGGTATGAGACGCTCCTCAATACCGATTACGGCCACGAACAAGAGCAGTTCGCCCGGTTCCTGCAACTCGCGGTCGATCACAAGAAAAAGACCGGCTTCACGGGCCAGTTCCTCATCGAACCCAAGCCGAAAGAGCCGACCAAGCACCAGTATGACTTCGACACCGCCACGGTGCTGAATTTTCTGCGTGCTCACGGCCTGTATGAGCATTTCAAAATCAACATCGAAGCCAACCATGCGACCCTCGCCGGGCACACCTTCGAGCACGAGTTGACCGTCGCCGCGTCCGAAAACAAGCTCGGCAGCATCGACGCCAACAGCGGTGATCTCCTGCTGGGTTGGGACACCGACCAGTTCCCGAGCAACCTCTATTCCACCACCGCCGCGATGATGGTCGTGCTGGAGCAGGAGGGCGGGATCGGTTCGGGCGGATTCAATTTCGACGCCAAATGCCGCCGCGGTTCCATCGACGCACTCGATCTCTTTTACGCCCACATCGGCGGGATGGACGCGTTCGCGCGGGGGTTGGTGGTTGCGGACAAGCTCAAGGCCGACAAAGCGCTCTCCTCGTTTGTTGAGGAGCGTTACGCCTCATGGAAATCGCCGCTCGGTCAGGACATACTGGCGGGCAAAACCAGCTCCGAATGTCTCGAAAAATGGGTGCTGGAGCATGGCGAGCCGACTCCCAAGAGCGGGCGTCACGAAATGCTGGAGATCATCCTGAACGATTACCTCCTCGGTTAAGACGAACGGAGATTTCCCAAATGGCGCTTTATCTCGGCTTGGACAGCAGCACCCAGGGTCTGAAGGCGGTTCTCATCGACCCCGCGCTGGGGAAAATTGTCTGCTCCAGTGGCGTCAATTTTGGACAGGATCTCCCGTCGTTTCATTGTTCCGGCGGAGTGCTGGAAAATCCGGACCCGCTGGTCAAACACGCCGACCCGCTGCTGTGGCTGGCCGCGCTCGACCTCGTGCTGCAACGGCTCAAAGAGGCGGGCGCGCCGCTCGGCGAAGTGGCCGGTATCAGCGGCGACGGGCAGCAACACGGTTCGGTTTATCTGAATGCGCAGTTTCCGAAGCTCGTTGCCACGTTGAGCCCCGCGCTCGATTTGGCGACGCAACTCGCCCCGGCGCTCTCGCGGCGCACCTCGCCCATCTGGATGGACAGTTCCACCGGGGCCGAGTGCGCGGAGTTGACGCAGGCTGTGGGTTCGCGGCTTCAAGGGGTCACGGGTTCGCCAGCCATCGAACGCTTCACCGGCCCTCAAATCCGCAAATTCGCCAAATCGGAGCCGGAAAACTACGCCAACACGTCCCGCATTCACCTGGTCTCCTCGTTCCTCTGTTCCGTCCTCATCGGAGGCGACGCCCCGATTGACAGCGGCGACGGGGCGGGGATGAATCTCCTGAATCTGGACACGATGCAGTGGGATCAGGAAATCGCCGAAGCCACCGCGCCGGGGCTGGTTGCCAAGCTGCCCAAGGTGGCTGCAAAGCCGTGCGCGGCGGGCGGGCTTTCTCCCTATTTCGCCAAATACGGACTTGCCTCTGGGACGCCAGTAGCGACATGGACGGGGGACAACCCGGCGAGCCTCGTCGGCTGCGGCGTGTCTGACGCTATGGCCGTGGTGAGTCTCGGCACGAGCGACACTTTCTTTGCGGCGATCCATCCCTACCGGGTCGATCCGGATCGGTTCGGCCACGTGTTTGGCCTGCCTTCGGGCGGCTTCATGTGCCTGACCTGCTTCAAAAACGGCTCTTTGGCGCGCGACCGGGTTCGCGCCGAGGCCGGGGTGGATTGGGATTTCTTTGCCAAAGACGCTTTCGCACAAACGCCCGTCGGAAACAACGGACAATGGGCGCTTCCGTGGTTTGAGCCGGAAATCACCCCACTCGTGGCAAAGGCAGGGCTGCGCGCCAATTTCGATTTCGCCGCCGCCACGCCCGCCACGCGAATCCGCGCCGTGGTGGAGGCCCAGGCGATGACCCTGCGCATGCACTCGCTTTGGATCGGCGACTTTAAAACGCTCCGTGTCACCGGGGGGGCCTCACAGAGCGCGGGCATCCTCCAGACGTTGGCAGACGTGTTCAACGCGACCGTGGAGACGATTGCCACAACCGATTCCGCCGCGCTCGGCGGGGCGATGATCGCAGCCCACACCGTCGGCGGGATGGGCTATGAAACCTTGGCGGCGGCATTCTGCCCGGCAACCCAGACCATCCAGCCCCGGGCGGAGGCGGCGCGGGTCTACTCGGAGTGCCTCCCGGCCTTCCGCGAGTTCAAAGACGCCTGCAGCCGCTAGCCGATCGCCGAAACGCTCACCTCTCCGCCGGAGACCATCCGGGTTTCGCCATCGTCGCAAAGCACGCGCAAACTCCCGTCGGCTTCCAGGCCTTCGGCGGTCGCTTCGTAGGTCTCTTGTGGACCGTGAACGGTGATCCTGCGGCCCACCAGAAAACTCCTCGCCTGGGCTTCCTCTACGACGGAGGCGAAATCGTGTTCCAGCGCCGGGTAGAGTCGATCGAGTTGGCGCAATAGCGCTGCCGCAACCGCGTGGCGATCCAACGGCCCGGCGTCCGCCCCCGCCGCTTCCCGCAGCGAGGTCGCCTTGGTGCGCAGGTCGTCGGGGAAATCGTCGCGCGTGTGATTGACGTTCACGCCGATGCCGACCACGGCGTAGCCGCCCGGCCCGGCCACGCTTTCGCAAAGAATCCCCACGGCCTTTTTGCCCGCGAGGTAAATGTCGTTGGGCCATTTGACGGTTGCGCAACAACCGGGGAGCGCCTCCTCCAGTCCGCGCGCAATGCCGACTGCCGCCCAGGTGGTCAGCCGCGACCAATCCGCCAGCTCGAACGCGGGTCGCAGCAGCAGCGAGAACCAGAGTCCCTTGTGCGCCGCCGACTCCCATTTGCGCCCCAGCCGACCGCGCCCCGCCGTTTGGCGTTCCGCAAAAATAACCGACCCGTCTGCCCTCCCGGCGCGTCCGAGTTGCGCCGCCACGTCGTTGGTCGAGCCGGTCTCCTCAAGGACGAGAATTTCGCGGCCAATCCGGCGCGCCACCGGCAACAGGGAGCAAAGGGTTTCGGCGGCGAGCTGGGTTGATTGCATCTAGCGCTCCCGTTCCAGATCGAGCGAGAAATCCAGCGCCGGGGCCGAGTGGGTGAGCGCTCCGACGGAGATGAAATCGACGCCCGTCGCGGCAATCCCGGCGACCGTTTTCAAATTCACGCCGCCGCTGGCCTCGAACTCCACGCGGCCCGCTCCCAGCGCGACGCATTCGCGCATCTGCTCCAGCGTCATGTTGTCCAGGAGAATGACCGCCACGCCTTCCAAAGTCAGGAATCCGCGCACCTGCTCCACCGTGTCCGCTTCCAGTTCCACGCGCACGCCGGGCCGCTCGGCCTGGAGCCGGGCGATGGCGTTGCGCAGGAAATCCAAGTCGTCGCGCGCGGCGAGGTGATTGTCTTTCACCATCACCATATCGTAGAGGCCGAACCGGTGGTTCGTGCCGCCCCCGGCCTTCACCGCCGCCTTTTCCAGCGTCCGCAAGCCGGGTGTCGTCTTGCGGGTGTCGAGGATCCGGGCGCGCGCTCCGGGCACGGCTTCCACGGCGTCCACAAAACGCCGGGTGAGCGTCGCCACGCCGGAAAGTTGTTGCAGGAAATTCAGGGCCACCCGTTCGGCGGTGAGAATGGAGCGCACCGGCCCCGTGATCGCGAGCACCGGCACGCCCGGAGTCACCCGGCTGCCGGACGGCTGCAAAACCTGCACATGTTTGGCTTTTTTTATGAATATATATTTAATCCGTCATCCGAAATTGTGAAACAAATGATGATAACTACTTCAAAATATTATACATCAAATATTGATTATCTAAAGGATACACAAAGTATTTTAAAATTGAAAAATAAAGAAGACAAATTGGAAGAAAAAGATAAAACGGAAGAAAAAGGTAAAAAGACAGAAAATATTAATTTAGATCAAATCTAATTTTTTCAGTTTCACCCACAAATTTTAA
>JBAXCI010000069.1:0-9385 GCA_037141555.1 Verrucomicrobiota bacterium
AGTAAACGCTATCTCTCCAAGCGTTCTACCAATCTAACTGTGTAGATGGTATAACCCGGCAGACGGCACGGAGTGCCGTCCAAGCCGTTCGGGGCGCCGAGTTTGCGGGTGGCTTTACTTCAACACCGTGACCACTGCCGATGCGCCGACATTGCCAGCCGCGTCATAGGCGTAGGATTGCAGCGTGTGGCTGCCTGCGCTGAGTGTGCTGGTGCTCCAGGAGAACGATACGGAGGAGGCCATCCGGGAGGAGGTCGTGGTGCAGGCGAGGAGACCGTCGAGGTAGATTTCCAGTTTCGTCACGGCGACGTTGTCAGAGGAGCAAACCGTGATCTTCTGGGTTTTCGTTACCGTTGCGCCGTTCGCAGGGGAGGTGATCGCCACGGTCGGCGCGACGGTGTCCGCAGCAACATTGCTGACGGTCACGGAAATCGAGGAAGTCCCCACGTTGCCGGCGGCATCATAGGCCCGGGCTTGCAGCGTGTGGGTGCTGTTTGTGTAGGAGGCGGTGTTGAGCGGGAACACGGCGCAAGCGCCTGTGCTTTGGCCGACAAGCTGTGCATCGATGTAAAGTTCAACGCGGCTGACACCGATGTTATCGGTGGCGTTGACGCTCACGTTGATGCTGCCCGAGATCGTGCTCTTGTTGGCTGGGGAGGAAATCGAGGCGACCGGCGCGGTGGTGTCGGCGGCGACATAGTTCTTGGCGGCAGTCACGGCGCGCAATGCGTTGACGCGGCCATTGCCATAATAAATATCAGGGCCGACGGTGCCGAGGTCGTCGCAGTTCTTGAGAAGGACATCCACGAGCTGCGCGTTGGAAAGGGCGGGGTTTGCCGAGGCCATCAGCGCAACCACACCGGAGGTCACGGGGCTTGAGAACGAGGTGCCGCTCCAGGACGCATACCCGTTGTTCAGATCAAGCGTCACGATGTTTTCGCCAGGGGCGCAGACATCGATGAAGGTGCCGTAGTTGGACCAACTGGTGCGTGTATCGGAGGAGTTCGTGGCGGCGACGGAAACGACGTTGTTACAAGCCGCCGGATAGAAGGCGACATTGTTGCCGTTGTTGCCTGCTGCGGCGACCACGACGCACTGTTTGCTCCATGCGTAGTTGATTGCGTTCTGCAAAGTGCTGGAAGAGGAGGTGCCGCCAAGGCTCAGGTTGATGATGCGGGCCCCATGGTCGGCTGCGTACGTGATGCCTTGCGCGATCGTGGAATAGTTGCCCGAGCCCGAAGCGTCGAGCACGCGGACCGGCAGGATCGGGTTTGCCCAAGCGACCCCAACCACGCCGAGGTTGTTGTTGGCGGCCGGTGCGATCGTTCCGGCAACGGCGGTTCCGTGGCCGTTTTCATCCGTCGGATTTGAGTCGCCCGCGACAAAGTCGTAGCCGGTGGAGAGCACTTTGCCCGCCAGATCGGGGTGCGAGGCGTTCACGCCGGTATCGACGACCGCGACGATCACGCCGGAGTTCCCGGTGGTCACATCCCACGCGGCGGGAGCCTGAATTTTTGCGAGATGCCATTCGGAACCCTGCGTGAAGAACGGGTCGTTGGCCGTGCCGACAGCGTGGGCCACGGCATCGACTTCCGCGTATTCCATGTCGGGATGGCTTTTGAGCCCACTGAGTAATTGGTTTGCTTTAGCGGCCGAGACCCGGACGATTTGTGCGCCAATCTCGCGTACCGTGCCCTGCTGTCGCGCCCCGTGCGCCGCGAGCATCGCCCGGAGCGGCACAAGCGATGTCGCCGCCCTGGGTTTGACAATAAGCTGGACCTCGGTCGAATCGGGCGCCGCGAAGGTATTGTGGCCCGAGAAAACAGCCAGAGCCGAGAAGAGGATTGCTGCCGAAATGTTAGAAACCGTCTGGGAAAAACTGCGGGGGAGTTTCATACGAATACAGTTAAAATAAGATTATTGATGGCGTCAATAAATTATCATAAGCAAGATCAGTGCCGATCCCCTGCGTTTTCTCAGAGCTTAACTAAACCATTCTTTGGCCTTCTCGAAGAAGCTCTTGTGAATGGGCGTGTTTTCGTCGCCGCAGAGTTCGGCAAATTCCTCGAGCTTTTTGCGCTGTTCCGCGTCGAGCTTGCTGGGCACTTCCACCAACACGCGCACCATCAAGTCGCCGCGCTGGCTGGAGCTGAGCGTCGGGACGCCTTTGCCGCGCAGTTTAAAGACGGTGCCGCTCTGGGTTCCCGCCGGGATTTTCAGCGCGGCCTTGCCTTCCAACGTCGGCACGCTGACTTCGCCGCCGAGCGCCGCCGTGGTGAAGCGCACGGGGACTTCGCAGTACAGATTGTCCTCTTCGCGCTCAAACACTTCGTGCTCTTTAATGTGAATGACGACGTAGAGATCGCCAGGGGGGCCTCCGCGCACACCCGATTCGCCGTTGCGGGAACTGCGCAGGCGCGCGCCGTCCTCGATGCCCGCGGGGATCTTGAGTTTGATGCGTGAGCGGGCTTCCGCGCGACCTTCGCCGCCGCAGGCTTTGCACGGGTTGGAGATGGTCTGGCCGGTGCCCCGGCAGGTTGGGCAGGTCTGGGCGACCTGGAAAAATCCGCGCGAAGCGATGACCTGGCCGCGTCCGCGACAGGTGGGGCAGGTGGTGACTTTGGAACCGGGTTCCGCACCGCTGCCGTTGCACTTTTTGCAGGCGTCGAGCTTGTTGATCTCGATTTCTTTCTCGCAGCCGAAAGCGGCTTCTTCGAGCCGGATTTGCAGGTCGTAGCGCAGGTCGGAGCCGCGTTGGTGGGCCTCGCCCTGGGAGCCGCCTCCACCACCGAAAAACTGCTCGAAAACACCGCCGCCGCCCGCGCCGAACACCTCGCGGAAAATATCGAACGGATCGTGGAACCCGCCCGCGCCGCCGCCGCCGCGCGGACCTGCGGTCCCCTGGGCGAAAGCGGCATGGCCCATCCGGTCGTAGGCGGCGCGCTTGTTGTCGTCCATCAGGACGTCGTAGGCCTCGCCGAGTTCCTTGAATTTCTCCTCGGCGGTGTGATCGCCGGGGTTCTTGTCCGGGTGATGTTTTACCGCGAGTTTGCGGTACGCTTTTTTGATTTCGTCCGCTGGAGCGGATTTCGAAACCCCGAGCACTTCGTAATAGTCGCGTTTAGTCACCGTCATGCCTTGCCTTTGGATACGAAGACGTTTGCGGGACGGAGCAAGCGGTCGCGCAGTTTATACCCCTTGCGGAGTTGGCGGATGACGGTGCCTTCGGGCACGGTCTCGCTCGCTTCGTTGCCGACGGCTTCGTGGAGGTTGGGGTCGAAAGGTTTGCCTTCGGCCTCGACGGTTTCGACGCCGACGGAGGTTAAAAACTCCTGGAACTGTTTGGCGACCATCTCCAAACCGACGAGCACGGCCTGGCTGCCCTCGGCGCGCGCGGCTTGGATGCCAAACTCAAAGTTGTCGATGAGCGGGATGAGCCGTTCGATCAACGAGGCGTTGGCGTACTTGATGGCGTCTTCTTTGTCGCGGATGGCCCGCTTGCGGTAATTCTCAAAATCTGCCTGGGTCCTCATGGCGAGGTCGCGGAACCGCTCCATGTCGCCCTGGAGTTGGTCGAAAGGATTTTCCTCCGGCGCGGGAACAGGCTCCAACGGCTCCACTTCCGCGGCATCAATGGGCGCGGATTTCTCGGTTTCAGGTTCGTTCTTCAAATCTTCGTTACTCATAAAATTAGATTACAATGGGCCGATCGGTGGCGGTATTCCACCAAAGAAGGACCGTTTGCCGGGCGTTTTTCCGTTGCTGCCGGAAAACGCGAAAGGTGATCCTATCCAACCCGCTTCGGCTGTCAATGCCATCGCTGGTTGCAACACGTGTGCGTCGCATTGTCATCCCGAACGCATGTGGCCCCTCAAGTTAGTCAAACTCCTGCATCACAGAGCAAGCCGCGCGTTGGTATGGCTTGAGAGGTTGCTCGCTGCGCCCGGGATGACCCGCGTTCAGGGTATCTCTCTGCCCATCGCTCTCTTGTCCCGAGTTCCTGATCCTCTTTTGCCTCTTTGCAGTCGCCAAAGGGCGGCAATCGGGATAGAGAAACGGGGCATGCCGTTATTCACGATCCCCGCAGTCAAGCGCGCGGCCCAGGCCCAGGAAGGCCAGGGGCGCGTGGAGGCCCGCTTCCATGCCCAGGCCGAGGCGGTCGTGGAAAAACAGACCCGCGACGGGAAACCGTTTTGGGAACTCACCGTGGCCGATGCCGAAGCCAAGCTGACCCTGCGCGCCTGGAGCGATTCGCCGGGGTTTGCCTATTGTGCCGCGCTTGCCCCGGGGACGTTTTTGGAGATCGAAGGGGAGTTTGCCCAGCACCCGGCCTTTGGCGTGGAAGCGCGCCGCTGGACCTGCCGCGAATTGGAGCCCACCGAGGTGGAGTTGCTCCTCGGCGGCCCGGCGGAGTTGCGGGAAAAGCAGGCACGCGATTTCGAGGCGATCCACGCGGCGGTTTCCGGCATCGCCGATCCCCGCTTGCACGCTCTCTGCCAGTTGTTTTTGGACGATTTCGGCGACCGGTTCCGGCGCACGGCTGCCGCTCGCACCTACCACCACGCCCGGCGGGGCGGGTTGGTCGAGCACGTGGCGCAGATGATCCGCACCGCGCAAAGCATCGCGGAGATTTACCCCGCGCTTAACCGCGACCTGCTTGTCTCGGGAGTGTTTTTTCACGATGTCGGCAAACTCTGGGAGACCTGCCCGGAGCCGCGCGGTTTTGGAATGCCTTACGACGAGCGGGGCGAGTTGATCGGCCACATTGCCATCGGCATCGAAATGCTTAACGCTTTGTGGCGCAAACTGCTCGCTTCGGAAGCCGCCGCCAGTTGGGCCGGGATGGAGCCGTCGAACGAGGAAGTTCGCAACCATCTTATTCATCTTATTGCGTCACACCACGGCGAGATGGAGTTCGGTTCGCCGGTTTTCCCGAAGACCCCGGAAGCGATCGCGCTGCACTATATAGACAACCTCGATGCCAAGCTCGAGATGATGGCGGCCGCGTATCAAACCGGGACGCCCCTGGCGCCTCACATCATCGAGCGGGTGCGCCCGCTCCCGGCCAATCTCGTTGTGGCACTGGGGAAATACGCCCCGGCGTCAGGACCAGGCGTCATACACCTCGCGCCGCCCTGAGCAGGGCGCGATGGTGTCGTGGCTAGGAATTGGGGAAGAAGCCGAAGTAGTTGCGAGCGTTGTAATAGGAGATGTCGGCCACCATTTTGCCCACGAGCGCGAGGTCGTTGGGGAGCAGGCCGCGTTCCATGTCGGAGCCGAGAATGTTGCAGAGCAGCCGCCGGAAATATTCATGGCGGGTGTAGGAGAGGAACGAGCGGCTGTCGGTGAGCATTCCGACAAATTGACTCAAGAGCCCGAGTTGCGAGAGCGCTTCGATCTGGCGCGTCATGCCGTCGAGTTGATCGAGGAACCACCAGCCGCTGCCCATCTGCATCTTCCCAGCCGTCTCGCCGTCCTGGAAATTGCCGAGCATCGTCGCCACCAGCTCGTTGTCGCGCGGGTTCAGGTTGTAGATGATCGTCTTGGGAAGGCTGCCGAGCTGGTCGAGCCGGTCGAAATAGCGGGACATGCCGGACGCCGCCGACCAGTCGCCGATGGAGTCAAACCCGGTATCGGGGCCGACCTTGCGCAGCATCGCGGTGTTGTTGCTGCGCAACGCTCCGTAGTGGAGCTGCTGGGTCCAGCCTTTCTCCGCGTCCATGACGGCCAGTTCGTGCAGCATGAACGACTTGAACAAGAGCACCTCGCTGGCGGTCAACGGTTTGCCCGCTCGCGCTTTGCTGAAGATCGCTCCGGCTTCGGCGGCCGTGAATTCTTCCCCATAGACGGTTTCCAGTCCGCGATCGGAAAGGCGGCAGCCGTGGGCGTGGAAAAAGTCGTGCCGTTTGCGAAGCGCGCCGAGGAGCGAGTCGACGGTTGCGATGTCCATTTGCGTTGCGGCTTCGAGCTTCGCAATCCAACCAGCGAATGCCTCAGGTTTGTCGACGGCGAACGCCATGTCGGGCCGCCAAGTTGGCCGCACCTGGGTCGCGAAGGAGGTGTCGGCGGCGATGGCGATGTGGTATTCGAGCGAATCCACCGGGTCGTCCGTGGTGCAGACCACTTCCACCTTCGACTGCTTCATCAACGAGCGGCAGGAGAAATCCGGCGATGCGATGATGCGATTGCAATCGTCGTAGATCGACTGCGCGGTGTCGGGTCCGAGCAGGCGATCTGAAACGCCGAAGTAGCGCTTCAACTCCAGATGCGTCCAGTGGTAGAGCGGGTTGCGCAGCGCCTTGGGAACGACCTCGGCATAGCTCTTGAATTTCTCCCAGTCCGAGGCATCGCCCGTGCAGCAGCGCTCGCCGATGCCGGCCGTGCGCATGGCGCGCCATTTGTAATGGTCGCCGTAGAGCCAGATTTGCGTGATGTTCTCCCACCGCTTGTCCTCGGCGATTTCCGAGGGCTTCAAATGGCAGTGATAGTCGATGATCGGCAAATCGGCTGCGTAGCGGTGGTAGAGTTCGCGAGCGGATTTGCTCCCGAGCAGGAAATCTTCGTGGATGAATTCGGTGTTCATGGAGAGTGGAATTCTTTTATCGCGTAGTTGCACGGGGGGTATCAATGATAATAATACGAAACCGACAGTCATTTTGCGCATCGGGCGGAGCTTCCTGCAAAAGAAGATTCCGCTTGTTGTTGAGATGCTGTCGCAATAACAAACTTCAGCATGCAGAGTTTCATCGCCCGTTTGACTTTACTATCGGCAGGGACGGCACGGAGTGCCGTCCCTGCCGTCGTTGGGTGCATCGTTCTCGCTCATTTGGCCCTCACCTCCTCCCTGCGAGCGGGCGAACCGGCGTCCCCCGCACAGGAGGAAGCCAAAGCGCTCTCCTTCCTTTTTTCTTACACCGGCGAAGGGCTCGCAAACCTCTCCGGCGGAACCAGGCGCGGTGCGATCTATGATGCTGTGGCCAGCCTTGGCATCAAAGGCGATTTGGATAAACTGACCGGATGGCGGGGCGGCAGCTTCCTCGTCAGCGGACTCTACCCTCACGGGGCGAGCCTCACCGGGAAATATGTCCACGATTTCAATGACGTCAGCAACATCGACGCCTACGACAGCTTGCGCCTTTACGAAGCCTGGCTGGAGCAGGAGTTTGCGGATGGAAAAGGTTCGATCCGGCTCGGGCAAATCCTCGCGGACACGGAGTTCTTTGTTTCCAGTAATGCCGCGCTTTTTGTGAACAGCGCGTTTGGAGCGATCCCGCTCGTGAGTCAAAACTTCGACGCCCCGGTCTATCCTGTGGCCGCACCGGGAGCGCGCGTGCGGTGGACCTTCAGCGATTCGCTCTCGCTGCAAGCCGGGTTGTTCGACGGGGATGTAGGCGACCCGGCTGTTGATAACAAACACGGGGTGGACTGGCATCTAAACCCCGATGACGGCGTGCTGGCGCTCTCGGAAATCGCTTATACGAAGCAAGGCGGCAAAGAAGGACTTGCGGGTGTGTACAAGCTGGGCGGCTTCTATCATCACTCCGAATCGAGCGATGCCGGCAGCCACACCGTCGCGGGCGCATATATTATCGCCGACCAGCAACTTTGGCGCAAACCCGGCACGGAAGATCAAGGGTTGAGCGGGTTCGCGCGGATCGGCGGCGCGCCCGGGGAACTCAACACCGTGCCGTTCTACTTCGATGCCGGGTTTAACTTCAAGGGACTGCTTCCCGGACGGGATGAAGACATTGCAGGAATCGGCTTTAGCTATACGAAGCTCGGCACCAGCCTTCGCGATGGCGACGACAGCGCCGTGGCGTCCCACCATGAGGCGATTTTGGAGGCGACCTACAAATTCCAGACCACGAAATGGTCCAGCGTTCAGCCCGACATCCAGTATGTTTTCAACCCGGGGGCAAGCGAGAAGAAGGACAATGCTTTCGTCGCGGGAATCCGGTTTGCTGTGACTTTCTAGGGTGGCTGCTGGCAATCAACGCCACGGGTTGCGCCTCGGCTCTCTTGTGGAATCGAACGAGGTTTTTCGTCGGAATCCGGCAATAAAGCTTGGCACCCAGGGGCGAAGCGTGTTTGTTGGGGCATATGGGACACTGCAAAGGTAAAGACAACGTTAAGAAACGCGCCGCACGCCGACAGAAGACAGAGCGCCTGGCGCTCGAAAAGAGCACTGCCGCAGCCACTGCCGCGAAGAAGTAGCTCGGCGACGATGGGCGGCGCTTGCCCTGAATCGTGCGGTGACGGTGTTTCCTAAACCACCGTCGCCAGAATCCGCTCCAGGTTTTTTACCGAATCGAAATATTCCACGGCGGTCTCCCGCGCTCGCGCCGAAAGCCGGTCCCAGTCTTTCATCACCCTGCGGATGGCCTCCGCGGCTTCCTCCAGCGACGAAACGATGAGGACCCCGCTCTCCTCCGGCAGGTAGCGCGAGGCGGCGGTGTCCTCGGTGATCTCGGGCCGTCCCGAGGCGAGATAAGCCGCCGCGCGGTCGCTGAACCAGCCGGTGCGCCAGATGGCGTCGGCTTGTTTGACGGGCGTGAACTCGGCAAGCGAACCGGCGATGTAAGCGCGGTATTCCGCCGGGCCGGAAGCGACTTCGTGTGGATGGATGAGCCCCCAGCCGAAGCTGCGAATGCGGTCGCGTTCGGGGTCGTCGGAGTTGAGGTTCACCGCCAGCTCCAGCTCCGCCTCGGGCACCAGCGACGGCAGCGTCATGTATTGCTGAAAGGCCGCCTGTTTGGAGAGGTCCGGGTATTGGCCGTTGATGTCCATGTACTTGCCCCAATACCATTGCGTGACCGTGGTAAAGCGCGGGCGCGCCGGACGCGGCATCGGTTGGAAAAGCCGCGTGTCCACGATGGGATAAAACGTCGTCCGGGGCATGACGGCCTTGGCGGCGGTGCAGTCGGGCGCGTCGAGATTGAGCCCGATCGTGCAGAACGTGTCGTGGTGGGATTGCCCCATCTCCAGGCGGGCCATCCAGTAGGAGATTTCGCCGGGATCGAGATCGCAAAAGACCTTTCGTTCAAACCGCTGGAGCAGCGGCGGATGGATCGAGTAGCTGAGGTTTAAAAGGATGTTCGGGCCGCTGAGGCGCTTCTCCAGCTCTTCGATCGGGAGCCCGTGGGCCTCCATGTTCGAGAGCTCCTGTTCCTCGCCCGGGCAGAGGTGGTGGAGCAGGCAATAGCGGTCTGCCAGGCCGTGCGCCGCCAGCCGCTCCTGAAACGCGCGAATATGCTTTGCGTCGCTTTCCAGGTCGTCGGTGATGGGCAGGAGCTCCAGCCAGATCGCGTCGATCCCCATCCGTTGGAGCCCCAGCATCCATTGCAACGGCACGGAGAAGTTCCCTCCTCCCAGGAGGTATTTGGCG
>JBAXCI010000070.1:0-9357 GCA_037141555.1 Verrucomicrobiota bacterium
AAACCCGCAAGCTGACCAGCATGCCGACCAGGAGAAAGCCCATCCCGAGGTAGAGCGAGTGCAGCAAGGTTTTTCTCAATTCGGCCTGCACCTCGTTGAAACTCACGCTTGCACCGAAGCAATACTCCCTTCCGAGGCGGTCCTTGCCTGGCACCAAAACCATTCTCCCATGACCCCACTCGTTCTGGAACGAGCTGAAATCGGGCTTCATGGTTTTAAAGACCACATCAAAAGCATGAGGGTCTTTGTGAACGTCAAAGAAAGCCGCGTGATCCCGTTTGCGCACATCCTTGCTCGGGGAGGTCGCCGTGGTAAACACGATCTGGTCCCCAACCTTCAGGCAGCTCCACAGGTACTGCAAACCCAAGTCAATGCACAGTTTGTTGTTCGCATCGACGATGCGCGTGAACTCCTCCGGGGAGACCGACTCCCGATTCACAATGTGGTCGTGATAGTCCGCAGGAACTCCCCCCCGGGCATGTTGCACTGCATGGAAGAGATTTTGGTCGAGCGCCTGGAGCAAGAGATGCCGCTCTGCAAGGTAGCTTGCCGTCGTGTACACGACGATGAGCGCGATCACAATCAATCCGATCGCGAGGCGGAGTTTTTGCCTGATGGTCATGTTGGATAGGGGGGGATTACCGACCCGTTTTTAGGCGAACATTCAACCGAATGCCTGCCGGATCAAGATTCTCGACGGTCACCGAACCGCCAAATAGAGAAATGATTCGCTCCGCGACCGCCGGCCTGAGTCCAAGATCGCCTCCGGGTGTAATGGCGTCTGCAATCGCCAGCACGTCGAAGAACTGGGGAATGAACTTCTCCGGAATCGCGCGTCCTGTGGTTTCGATTGCCAATAATACTCCGGCTTCCGAAGTTGTCATGGAAAGCGTCATTGCACTTCCGGGCTCCGAGAATTTCACGCCGGTTTCCAACAACGCCCCCAATGCCTTGGTCAGCAATTCGGGTTCTCCGATCACCATTTCGCATAAAATGGGGAAGGTTCCGATATCCACATTGCGGGACTTCGCGAATTCGGCGGAATGTTCTTTGGCGGTAAGGAGAGCCAAACTCAATGAAATCGGCGCCTGTGCGAACCTTTCCGCTTCCACATCGATTTGTGTCAGGAGCAACGAGTCCGCCACGATGGTAAGGATTCTATCGCGGGAAAGATTAAAGTGTTCGCAAATGGTCTCCATTGACGGAAGCGAACGGCATTCGTCCAAAATGATGTCGGTGAGTCCAAAGATCCCATTCAGCGGGGTTCGCAGTTCGTGGGAAATTACGGAGAGGAAATCGCTTTTCGCCTTATCCAGAATGGCGAGCCGCTCATTGGCTTGCGCAAGTTGATCCCGCGCTTCGGTGATCTCGCGGGTGCGAATCCGCACGGTTTCTTCCAGGTGGGCGTTGTGCATCTCAACCTCCAGTTGCAACTGCCGGAGGCGAAGATGGGTTTTGACGCGCGCGAGCAACTCCCTGTCCCGGAATGGTTTGGTGATATAATCGACCCCGCCGCAGTCGAAGGCGCTCACCTTGTCCTCCGTTTCACCCAGCGCGGTGATAAAAAGAATGGGGATGCAGCTCAACGCCTCGTCCGCCTTCAAGCGGCGGCAAACTTCATAGCCGCTCATGCCCGGCATCATGATGTCGAGCAGAATCAAATCGGGCGGCTGGCTTTCAACCGCCTGCAATGCCGACTCTCCATCTGTAACGGGGCGGACCTTGTACCCGTCCGCCTTGAGGATGCTTGCGAGCAATTCCAAGTTGGCGGGGGTGTCATCCACGACCAGAATGTCTGGCTGTTTCCGGGCGGGCAACGGTTGTGATTTCATTTGATTGATGAAGCTGACTTAAATCTAACAGCAAGTTGGATTCCAGATGGGCGGATATTATCGACTGTTACTGAACCGTCGTAAATGGAGATGATGCGTTGAGCCACGGGCATCCGTAGCCCAAGAAATCCCGGGGGGATGAGATCGTTTTCCATTGCAAGGATATCAAAAAACCGTGGAAGAACCGCTTCCGGCACATGGGAGCCCGTGGTTGAAATGACCAGTAATACTTCCGTATCTGAGGCGGAGCTGGAGAAGCGGATTGCCTCGCCGAATTTTGAAAATTGCATGGCGGCTTCCAGCAGTGCTTCCAAAGCCTTCGCCAGCAGAGCGGAATTTCCAACGACAAAATGCGAGCCTTCCGGTAGGGCCCCCAAAATAATATTACGACTGACTGCTTTAGCGGACGAGTTTGCGATGGCGTGCTTCAACACCAAATCCAACGAGGTTTTTGTTTGAAAAACTTTTTCGTCAACCTGTATTTGAGTCAGCAGGAGAGCGTCATCCAGAAAAGTGCGGATTTTGTGCTGAGTGCTCTCAATGAGTTGGGGGAGACTTCCTGATATTGTGCGGGATTGGCATTCATCCAAAATATGACTTGTCAGTTCAAACAAACCATCGATTGGGGCAACCAGTTCGCGCGAGATGAGGGAAAGGAAATCGCTCTTGGCATCGTCCAGGATGGCGAGCCGGGCATGAGCTTCGGTGATCTCGCGTGTGCGAATCCGCACCGCTTCTTCCAAATGGGCGTTGTGCGCCTCCACCTCCAACTGCAACCGTCGAAGACGGAGATGGGTTTTCACGCGGGAGAGCACCTCTTCAGCACGATACGGTTTGGTAATATAATCCACTCCGCCGCAATTGAACGCCGTGACCTTATCCTCAGTTTCACTCAGTGCGGTAATGAAAAGGACAGGGACATTTTTCAACACGGCATCCTCGTTTAGGCGCTGGCAGACCTCGTAGCCGTTCATGTCCGGCATCAAGATGTCGAGCAGGATCAAATCGGGCGGCTCGCTTTTGGCGGCATGCAATGCCGAAACCCCGTTGGTAACGGGGCGAACCTGGTACCCGCACGGCTTGAGTATGTTGGTGAGCAATTCCAGATTGGCCGGAGTATCGTCCACGACCAGGATGTTTTCCCCATTCTTCGCTGTCGGGTTGAGAATCATTTTTTGATGGGATTTTTTGTCGATATTTTCGTCCACTATGAGGAGGCCTATTGCAGGGGGCGCGGAGGAAAGCCACTCAAAAATCATCCTTTCCTGTATTTACGGTTAGGCGTCCGTCATAATGCGTATAATCAAGCAAGGTCAACGGAGGCCGGTTTCTGGGGTCATTTCCCTCTTGCCGGGGGGAGTTACGAAATCGAATCGCGTTGACATAAATCATTGATTCGCCCTTTGAGGGGCATTACTTTTGCCCCCTATTTTTATGCACACCATCCTGGCCAAAAAGCAGCTCAGCCCCAACGTGACGCGCCTGGACCTCCTGGCTCCGCGCATTGCGGAAATCAAGAAGCCCGGCCAATTTGTCATCGTCCGGGCGAAAGAAGGCGACGAGCGCATCCCGCTCACCATCGCCGACTCCGATGCCACGCAGGGGACCATCGCGCTTGTGATCCAGTCGGTGGGCAAGGGGACGCGTGAACTCGTCGCGCTGGAAGTCTGCGAGGCGATCCGCGATGTTTCCGGTCCGCTCGGGCATCCCACCGAACTCATCACCGCTGGCCGCGCCTTGTGCATCGGCGGCGGCGTCGGGACGGCGGTGGTGCATCCGATTGCCAAAGCGCTGCATGCCCAGGGCGTCCATGTCACCAGCGTCATCGGTGGCCGCGCCAAAGAGTGGGTTATTTTTGAAGAGGAACTCAAAAAGTGTGGCGACGTGATCGTCTGCACCGACGACGGCAGCTACGGACGCAAAGGGTTCGTCACCGACGCCGCAAAGGAGGTCCTCGAAGCGGGCGGCATTGACATCGCCTACGTGGTCGGCCCCGTGCCGATGATGCGCGCGTGCGCCAACCTCACCCGGCCCTTCGGTGTTCACACCATCGTCTCGCTCAACCCCGTGATGGTGGACGGCACGGGCATGTGCGGCGGGTGCCGCGTCGATGTCGGCGGCGAAACGAAGTTCGCCTGCGTGGACGGCCCCGAGTTCGACGGCCACAAAGTCGATTTCGACCTGCTCTCCGACCGTTTGCAGACCTATCGCGAGTTCGAGCAGCGCGCCAACGCCTGCGCCGACGGCCAGTGCCGCATCCGGCGTTAATCTTCCCCAATTCAAACCACACACCCTTTTTTCCTTATGCAGCCCACAATCTCAGCCAAAGAGCGGATGCAAATCACCCGGCAAGCCATGCCGGAACAGGACGCGCACCAGCGCAGCGGCAACTTCAAAGAAGTCAACCTCGGCTTCTCCGAGCAGCTCGCCTTGCTGGAAGCGCAACGCTGCATCCAATGCAAGGAAGCCAAGTGCATCAAGGGCTGCCCCGTCATGGTGAACATCCCGCGCTTCATCAAGTTCATCACCGACGGCGATCTCGCGGGCGCGGCGAAGAGCCTCTTTGGCGACAACGCATTGCCCTCCATCTCCGGGCGCGTCTGCCCGCAGGAGGAACAATGCGAAGGGTCGTGCATCCGTGGCGTCAAGGGGCAACCTGTGGCCATCGGCTACCTGGAGCGGTTCATCGCCGACTGGGCGCGCAACCAGGGCGGCGCTGCTGCCGCGATTGAACCCGCGGCGCCGAGCGGCAGGAAGGTCGCCGTGATCGGCGGCGGTCCAGCGGGGCTCACCGCCGCGGGCGAACTCGTCAAACAGGGCCACGAGGTCACCATCTACGAAGCGCTTCACAAACCGGGCGGCGTGCTCGTTTATGGCATCCCGGAATTCCGTTTGCCGAAGAAAATCGTCGCCGCCGAAGTGGACCGCCTCACCAAGGCGGGCGTGAAAATCGAGTGCAACGTCGTCATCGGCCGCACCTACACCATCCCGGAATTGCGCGCCCAATTTGACGCGATCTTCATCGCCAACGGAGCGGGTCTGCCCGTCTTCATGAACGTGCCCGGCGAAAATCTCAAAGGCGTTTACGCGGCCAACGAATATCTCACCCGCGTGAACCTCATGGAGGCTTACGATATCGCCACCGCCAACACCCCGGTGCTGATGGGCAAGCGCGTCGCCGTCGTCGGCGGCGGCAACGTCGCGATGGATGCCGTCCGCACCGCCAAACGGCTCGGCGCGGAGCAAGCGATGATCGTCTACCGCCGCACCAAGGAAGAGATGCCCGCGCGCGCCGAGGAAGTCCACCACGCCGAACACGAAGGCGTCGATTTCCAGTTGCTCGTCGCCCCGCTCGAAGTGATCGGCGACGACAAACGGTGGGTCACGGGATTGAAATGCAACCGCATGGAACTCGGCGAACCCGATGCCTCCGGCCGCCGCAAACCGCAAGTCATCCCCGGCTCCGAGTTTGTGCTCGAATGCGACGTTGTCGTTGTGGCCATCGGCACCAAGGCCAACCCGCTGCTCACCGCGACCTGCCCCGAGTTGAAGCTCAACAAATGGGGCAACATCGAAGCGGACGAGAACGGCATGACCAGCATTCCCGGCGTCTTCGCGGGCGGCGACATCGTGCGCGGCGCGGCCACCGTCATCCTCGCGATGGGCGATGGCAAGAACGCCGCCAAAGCGATCGACAGCTATCTGAAAAAGGCTTAACGGGCAAATAATATGTCGACTGAAACCGCACCTTGGTCTCGCAAAAATCCTTACCCGGCAAAACTGCTGGTGAATCGCGGCCTCTCGGGCCCATATTCCGCCAATGACACGCGCCACTACGAACTCTCGTTGGCAGACTCCGGCCTGACCTATGAAGCGGGCGATGCCGTCGGTGTCGTGGAAAGCAATTGCCTGAACTTGGTGCAGGAGGTCCTGGACGCGCTGCGTTGCACGGGCGACGAGCTCATCCCAAGCGGCGAGGGCGAGCCCAAGCGGTTGCGCGAAGCGTTGTGGAAAGATTACGCGATCACCAAACCATCGCCGCAATTCCTGCACGCACTGGTGGAAAAGGCCGGTGATTCCGCGCCATTTCTGCGGGACCTGCTCACGCCGGATCAAAAAGAGGCGCTGGAGCATTATCTCGACGGGCTACATATCGTCGATCTGCTGGAAGAGCACCCGTCCGCGCGCTTCACGGCGGAGGAATTTGTGAAGGGATTGCGCAAGCTCACGCCGCGCCTTTACTCCATTTCGTCGAGCCCGAAGACCCATCCCCAACACGTGCACCTCACCGTGGCGACCGTTCGCTACGAAAGCAAAGGCCGACTGCGCAAAGGCGTTTGCTCCACCTACCTCGCCGAACGCGTCGCAGTGGGAGCCATCGTGCCGATCTTTTTTCACGTCGCCAAGGGATTCCGGCTGCCCGAGGACGGGAACACGCCGATTATCATGGTCGGCGCAGGCACCGGCATCGCGCCTTACCGCGCTTTTCTGCAAGAACGCATTGCCACCGGAGCCAAGGGCGCGAACTGGCTCTTCTTCGGCGATCAGCGGGAGAAAGAAGATTTTCTGTACGGCGAAGAGTTCCAAAAAATGCAGGCCGACTGCATCCTGACCCGGCTCAACACGGCGTTCTCGCGCGATCAAGAGGAGAAAATCTACGTGCAGCACCGGATGCTGGAAAACTCCGCCGAAATCTGGAAATGGCTGGAGCAAGGCGCGCACTTCTTCGTCTGCGGCGACGCCTCGCGCATGGCCAAGGACGTCCACGCCGCGTTGCGCACGATCATCGAGAACGAGAGCGGCAAAACGCCCGAGGAAGCCGCGCTCTACCTCGAAGCGATGGAAAAGGCGAAGCGCTACAAGCGCGACGTGTATTGAGCTGTATTTGACAAGGAGCCGGAGCGCTGGGTAAAAGTGCCGCCAAAATTGACGGTTTCGTTACCCCGACCTCACCGGGGACGCCATCCGCGAGGGAAGCTTCACGAGCGCCGCTTCGATGCACGCCTCCGTTGTTCCTTTTCCTAACGAAAAGCGCAGGCTGGCTTCGGCGATCTCTCCTGGGATTCCCATTGCCAGCAGCACATGCGAGGGTTGCGGCGAGCCGGTCATGCAGGCCGAACCGCTGGAGACGCACAGCCCCGCGAGGTCGCAGTGGATGAGGAGCGTTGCCCCGTCGAACCCCGGGAAGGAGACGTTGAGCGTGTTGGCAAGCTGGCGAGCCGGTTCATCCCACGCGCCGTTGCGCATCGCTCCCGGAAAGGCCGCCTCGATGCCCTTCCAGAGGCGGTCCCGCAATGCCGCTTGGCGCGGTTGTTCCTCGGCGATGGCTTTCACCGCAAGCTCCGCCGCCGCCACCATGCCGACGATGGCCGCCACGTTTTCCGTGCCCGGCCGCCGCTCGTTTTCCTGCGCGCCGCCGAGGCCGATGGCGTCGATGGAAACCCCGGAGCGCAGCCAGAGCGCGCCTACTCCTTTTGGGCCGTAAAATTTGTGCGCCGCGATGGAAATGGCGTCCGGGCCTGCGTTCGCTTGCACCGGCGTTTTCCCAAAACTCTGCACCATGTCGCTGTGAAACGGCACGCCGGACCCACGGCAGATCGCCGCGAGCTCCGATACGGGCTGGATCGTCCCGGTTTCGTTGTTGGCGGAGAGGATGGAGACAAGCGCGGCTTGCGGGGTGATGGCGTGGCGCAGCGCGTCGGGATCAACCAACCCGCGTCCGTCCACCGGCAGCCGCGTGACGCGGAATGCCTCGTGCTTTTCCAAAAACTCCGCCGCGTGCAGCACGGCGTGATGTTCCGTCGCCGATGTGATGAGGTGCCGCTCGCTCCCGCGCCTTGCCCGGTTCCGGGCGAGCCCGAGGACGGCGAGGTTGTCGGCTTCTGTTCCGCTGCCGGTGAAGATGATTTCGTGCGGCCGCGCCCCCAACAGCCGCGCCAGGCGGTCCCGCGCGTCGTCAACAGCGGCGCGCGCCTCGCGTCCCGCCGCATGGATGCTGGAGGGATTGCCAAACGGCGCGTCATAGCCCCCCAGATACGGGAGCATCGCCGCCAATGCTTCCGGGGCAAGGGGCGTGGTCGCGTTGTGATCCAGGTAGATTGAAGAAAGAGAAGCCATCCGCAGATTGCGCAGATTAACACAGATTTCCAGAAGGAGAAAACATCCTTCGGTGCTCTTAAATCAGCGAAAATCAGCGAAATCTGCGGATAAACTCTTCTCCTGTGCTGGACGGCGACGCTGGAGCCCGTATCTTTGGCGGCTATGCAGCCCACCAAACCGCGCGTCGTCATCGGCATGAGCGGCGGCGTCGATTCGTCCGTCGCGGCTTACCTGCTCAAAGAGCAGGGCTACGATGTCGTCGGCATGACGATGAAGGTCTGGCTTCAGGATTGCATCGCGCAAGCCGAAGACGCCTGCTGCGGCCCCTCGGCGATCACCGATGCCCGCGCCGTCGCCCACACCCTCGGCATCCCGCATTATGTCATCGACGAATCGCTCGATTTCGAGAAATCGGTGATCGACTACTTCGCCGCCGAATACCGCGCGGGGCGCACGCCGAACCCGTGCGTCATTTGCAACGAGAAGGTCAAGTTTGGCAACCTCTGGGACAAGGCGCACGCGCTGGGCGCGGAGTGCATCGCCACGGGCCACTACGCCATTGTCGAACAGCACGCGGGCCGCGCGGTGCTTCGCAAGGGCAGCGATGCGCGCAAGGACCAGAGCTATTTTCTCTTCAGCCTGCGGCAGGAACAACTCCGGCGCGCGCTGCTGCCGTTGGGCGGCATGTCCAAGCCCGAGATTCGCGAGATCGCGCGCCAGATCGGCCTCAAAATCGCCGACAAAGCCGACAGCCAGGAAATTTGCTTTGTGCCGGGCAACGACTACAAGGCGTTTCTGCGCCAGCGGCTGGGCGAGGGCGATTTTCATCGCGGCGGCATCTACGACACCACCGGCAAACGCCTGGCGGATCACGACGGGATCGAGCTCTTCACCATCGGCCAGCGCAAGGGCCTCCCCGGCGGCTCGCCCAAACCGATCTACGTGGTCGACATCGACCCGTCCACCAACCGCGTCATCGTCGGCGGCCCGGACGATCTGTTCACCCAGGAATTCACCATCGAGCGCTGCAACTGGCTCGACGGCGAACCATCGGACCCGTTGGAGGCGAACGTCAAAATCCGTTACGCGCATCCCGGCGTGGACGCCACCGTCACGCCGCTCGGCAGCGGAGCCGCGCGCGTCCGGCTCCACGTTGCGCAACGCGCGGTGACGCCCGGGCAGGCGGCCGTTTGCTACCTCGGCGACCGCGTGCTCGGCGGCGGTTGGATCGCGCGGAAATCTTTTGCGTAAAAAAAGAAGCGGTTGCAGTCGCCCTTGCATGTGCAAAAATAGAATCAACTCCGACGCACCGGGCACACGGATTGAACAAACCGGGGTTTCGTTGTGTCCTATTTAACGAATCCATTGAATCCTATGAGTCTCCTAAAATCTGCTTCTTTAACAGCCGCCGTGATGGGCGTGCTCG
>JBAXCI010000071.1:0-9179 GCA_037141555.1 Verrucomicrobiota bacterium
GACCAGGCGTTTACGATGGGCAACGACAAGGATACCGGGTCCGTTTACTGCCTCGACGCGAAAACCGGCAAGATTCTGTGGCAACATTCCTACCCGTCTCTTTTGGCGCCAAAATCGTTCGATGGCGGTCAATGTTCGACGCCAACGGTGGACGGCGACTCCGTATTTACCTTGGGTCGCCAGGGGCAGTTTCTTTGCTTGAACAAGACGACCGGCGCGGTGATCTGGTCAAAGGATTTCCTGGCGGATTTCGGCGCGAAAGTTGCCGGTTGGGGATACGCCGGATCGCCTCTGGTGCTGGGCAACATGGTTATCACAGAGGCAGGGGGCAAGGGCGCTTCGGCGGTCGCGTTCGACAAGACCAGCGGGAAGGTGATCTGGCAGACCGGCGAAGACGCTCAGTCCTACGCCTCCCCTTACGCGTTCACGCACGGCGGCAAGCAGTGCGTGGCGTTCTTTAATGCGTTCGGACTGGTCGTGCGCGAAGCCGCCGATGGCAAAGAGGTGATGCGTTATCCTTGGAAGACCTCGGGGGACATCAATCCCACAACGCCCATTGTCGCGGATGGCAAAATTCTGATCGCCTCGGGCTACGGCCATGGCGCCGCTTTGTTGCCGTTGGGCGCGGCGGACCCCAAGCCGCTTTGGGAAAGCAAAGCGATGAAGAACAAGATGAATAGCTGCGTGTTGTGGCAAGGCTATCTCTACGGGTTCGATGAAGGCGCGCTGACGTGCATGGAGTTCGCCACCGGCAACGTCAAATGGCAGCAAAAAGGGATGGGCATGGGCTCGCTCATTGTGGCCGACGGCAAGCTCATCATCCAAGCCGAGGACGGCCCGCTGGTGATCGCCGAGGCATCTCCAGAGGCTTACAAGGAAATCAGCAAAACCCCGGCGGTCGCAAAAACCAGCTGGGTCAACCCGGCCCTCGCCAACGGCAGAATCTATTGCCGTAACAACACCGGCGAGGTCGCCTGTTTCGACGTTTCGGGAAAATGATTTCGCTCCAAAACGCGAGCTGGCTGCTTGCGTTGTTGTTCGCCCACGCCTCGCTGGCTGCGCCAGATGCCGCCTCGTGGCCGATGTTCCGCGGCGGCCAGGATCTGGCTGGCGTGGCGCAGGGCGCCTTGCGCGAACCGCTCAAGCTGCGCTGGAGCTTCAAGACAGGCGGCCCGGTCAAATCCTCGGCGGCGATTGAAGCAAACAAAGTGTTCGTAGGTTCCGATGACGGCGCGGTGTATGCGCTCGATCTCGCCACCGGCAAACAACTCTGGAGCTACAAAAGCGCGGACGGCGTGGAGTCCTCGCCTCTCGTGCTCAAAGGCGTGGTCTACGTCGGCTCGGGCGGCGGACAACTCTATGCGCTCGAAGCCGCAACGGGCGAACTCAAGTGGACCTACCGATGCGAGGATAAGATTTTGGGTGCGCCGAATTGGACCACCTCCGCTGCGGGAGACTGTATTCTCGTCGGCAGTTACGACAACAACGTGCATTGCGTAGACGCCGCGACAGGCAAACGCGTGTGGGCCTACGACACCGGGAATTTCGTCAACGGCGCCCCGGCGGTGGCGGAGGGGCGCGTGGTGTTCGGCGGGTGCGATGCGAAGATTCACGCGCTCGCACTGGCAGACGGCGCGCTGCTCAAAGAGGTCCAGGCAGGCGCTTACATCGCCGGATCGTGCGCGGTGAAAGGGAAGTTCGCGTATGCCGGGCATTACGGCAATCAAGTCGTTTGCGCCGACCTCGCCGAGGGAAAAATCGCCTGGACTTTCAAAGCCGGCGAGCAGCCGTTTTTTTCCACCCCAGCCGTTACGGAAACACGGGTGATCATCGGCGGACGCGATCGCAAACTCTACTGCCTAAACCGTGAAACCGGCAAGCTGGTGTGGGCTTTTCCAACACGAGGGATCGTCGATGGCTCCCCTGTTGTTTGCGGCGATCGCGTGGTGTGCGGCTCCAGCGATGGGCGGCTCTATCTAGTCAATTTGTCCGACGGGAAACCGCTTGGGTCCTACGAAATCGGCAAGGGGCTCACGGCTTCTCCTGCGGTGGCCTCGGGCGTGGTCGTCATCGGGTCTGAGGATGGCAGCGTCTATGCGTTTGAGACTGCCGCGCGTTGATCCTCGCGCTTTCTGTAATGGAGGCGGTGGCCGATGGCGGTCAGCCGCCGTTCCACGAAATGGAACGAGAGGTAAGCGACCGTCAAAATCACCGCCAGCGAAAAGCAGGTCAGCAGAAACCCGCGCGCTCCCATTGATTCCGTTGGCTGAGCCCCAAACACATGAAGAAAAATCAGCTCTGAGATGACGGGGTGGAGCAGATAAACGCCGTAGGAAATACCGCCCACCCAACACAACGGACGCCACCGGAGCGGGGCTGTAAACGGAGTTCCCAAATACGTCAAAACCAGCCACAGGAACGATCCCCAAAACAAGGTGATGGCTGTAACCTCAAACGAACCGAAACCGCCGCGAACAGCCATCCAAGCCATTCCAAGGCTGCCTGCCGCGAACAAAATAGTGGCCACGCGACGCCACGCCGGGGCTTTGAAAATGTGCGGACGGTTGATGAAAAACCAGGCCAGAATCACCCCGATGAAAAGAGGCTCCAGCGAGCCCGGCAGCAAAAACGTGGGAGAGGCCAAGTGCGTCGCGGCTCGAAACACCGGAGCCGAAAGCGCCAGAATCCAAAACGAGGCGAGATGCCAACGCGCGGGCACCAGCCAAATAAAGAGAGGCAGAAAGAGATAGAATTGCTCCTCCAGCGCCACCGACCACGTCACCCCCAGCGGCCCTGGGCCCCAGCCTCCAGTGAACGCCATGTGGAAATTCTGCACGAGCAGGGGATAAGACCAGAGGGGAATCGCGCCCTCGGCCATGCTGGGGTGTTGCCCCACGGGGAGGCAAAAGCGGATCACGAAAAATGATGCCAACAGCGCAAAATAAAGCGGCAGAATCCGGAACGCACGCCGGATGTAGAAAACGGAAAAATAGTTTTCCGACTCCCGATTACGCAAGAGGATTCCGCCGATGAGAAACCCGGAGAGAATGAAAAACAGGTCGACCCCGGTCCACGACATCCCGCTCAAGGTGCGCATCCAAAACACGGGCTTGGGCGAGGCGGGAACCCAGCGCAGAAACAAATGCTGATAGACAACCAGCAGCGCGGCGAGGCCACGAACGCCGTCCAACTCTGTCCAACGCAGGGCATCTGATGGCGTTTCTCGGGTTTGCATCTGCGCATTTCTACGGCAGGGATGCGGAAATACCAATTCAAAAACCGACGAACCCGGCGTAGTCTGTGTTTTCGCCGCCATGACAAACCCATCCCCCACCCCGCCGCTCCTGGAACTTCGGAATGTGTGCAAAAGCTATCGCTCCGACGGCGGCGGCACGCTCGATGTGCTCAAAAACGTAACGCACACGCTGGCGCGAGGCGAATCGATGGCGGTGCTCGGCCCCTCGGGTTGCGGCAAGAGCACGCTCTTGAATCTGATCGGCACGCTCGACCGTCCCACCTCCGGCCAGGTATTGCTGGAAGGGGTGGATTTGCAGGCGCTCGATGAGCGAGGCATCGCTCGGGTGCGCAACCGGCAGGTCGGCTTCGTCTTTCAACTGCACCACCTCCTGCCACAATGCACGGTGCTGGAAAACGTGCTCATCCCGACGCTGGCCGACCCTCAGTCACGACCCGGCGCGGCTTGCACCCAACGCGCGGAGCGATTATTGGAACGCGTGGGGCTGGCGGATCGGCGGCATCATCGGCCGGGCCAGCTTTCCGGCGGCGAACGCCAGCGCACGGCGCTTGTGCGCGCGTTGATCAACCAACCGCCTTTGCTGCTGGCCGACGAACCGACCGGCTCGCTGGATCACGCATCGGCGGAAAGCCTCGGCGAACTGCTGGCGGAGCTGAACCGCGAAGAGGGCGTAACGCTGGTAGTCGTAACGCATTCCCGCGAACTCGCGCGCCGGATGTCGCGCATCTACAAAATCCGCGACGGCGCACTGGAAGCTCTCGGCGCATGAACCTCGCCCGGTACATCCTGCGCAGCCTGGCATTTTATAGGCGCACCCACCTCGGTGTTTTCCTCGGCGCGCTGCTCGCGGCAGCCATCCTGACAGGTTCTCTCAGTGTGGGCGATTCGGTGCGCGCAACCCTGCGGCAGATTGCGCTCTCGCGCCTCGGCTCAACCAGTGTCGTGCTTGGACCGGGAGAATATTTTTTCCGCGAACAGCTCGCCGCGCAAATCGCGGCCCAGACGCAGGCGGCCACCGCGCCGGTTCTTCTCATGCGCGGCACGGTGGCGCTGCCCGACGCAAGCGCGCTTGCCCACAATGTGCAGGTCATCGGAGTGGATGAACGCTTTTGGCAAATGGGCGCAAGCGCTGATTTGCTCGCTGGAGCGGGCGAGGACGAATTTGTGGCGAACGATCGGCTTGCGGCGCGATTGAACCTGAAGCCCGGCGAATCCGTGATCGTGCGTGTTGAGGAACCGTCGGCGCTCTCGCGCGATGCCCCGCTCTCGGGCGCGGCGGATGCGTCGGTTGCGATGCGGCTGCGGCTCAAGGCTGTCGCGGGAGCGGCGCAGTTTGGGCGCTTCGGGTTGCAAGCCAATCAGGTGCCGCCGCTGACGGTTTACGTGCCGCTTGGCGCATTGCAAAAGAACATCAAAAAGCCGGGAGCTGCGAATGCGCTGCTGGCCGAACGGATCGACGCCGCCACGGCCAACGCGGCCCTGCGCAAAGCGTGGACGCTGGCGGACCTGGATCTCCAACTGCGCGATTTGCCGGGCGGCGCGGAACTGCAAACCCACCGCGTCTTTTTGGAACCCGCTATTGCTGCCGCTGCGATGAAGGCCGACCCGGACGCGCACGGCGTGCTGACTTATCTGGTCAACGAAACCAGGCTGGGCGAAAACGCGACGCCTTACTCCATGGTCACTGCGGTGGATGGGATGGAACTGGCTCCCAATGAAATCGCGATCAACGAATGGCTGGCTACGGACCTTGGCGCGAAGCCGGGAGACGAGCTGTCGTTGCGTTACTATATAGTCGCGGAGAACCGGCAGCTTGTGGAAAAGACCAGCCATTTCAAGGTGCGCACCATCCTGCCGTTGGAACGCCCGGATTCCAGTTGGATGCCTCCGTTCCCGGGCCTCGCCGATGTTGAAAACTGCCGCGATTGGAAACCGGGGGTTCCGATGGAGATGAGCAGGATTCGGCCAAAGGACGAGGCTTACTGGGAGCATTTTCGTGGCACGCCGAAGGCGTTCATCCGCCTCAAAGCCGGGCAGTCGATCTGGGCAAATCGTTTCGGCAACTTGACCGCCGTTCGCTACCCAGTGAATGCGAGCAAGATCGAACCCGCGTTGCGCGCTCAAATCAATCCCACAACAGCGGGGCTCTCGTTCCAGCCGATCCGCGAGGCGGCATTGAAGGCGAGCGAAGGCGCGCAGGATTTCGGTCAGTTGTTTATTGGATTCAGCTTTTTTCTGGTGATCGCTGCCCTGCTGCTTACCGCGATGCTCTTTGTGTTTAGCATCCAACAGCGCACGGCCGAGACAGGCCTGTTGCTCGCGTTGGGTTTCGGCGCGCGCCGCGTCCGGCGTCTTTTGTTCCGGGAAGGTTGCCTGATCGCCGGGCTCGGAGTGCTGGCGGGGACGCTCACGGGCTCTCTCTATACAAGACTGGCATTGCATGGGCTTTCCACCGTCTGGCGCGGCGCAGTGAACATTTCGGAGTTCAGTTATCACAGCGAGTGGACAACACTAGTCATCGGCGGCTTGTCTAGTCTCGGAGCGGCGATGCTGGCGACATGGCTCGCAGGACGCGGCCAGGCGCGCCGCCCCGCAGCGGAACTCCTCGCCAGTGGCGCGGAAATGGAGCTCTCGGGAACCGCTCGCGCCTGGCGATGGAGCGGCGTTGCTGGAGCGGTCTGTGTCGCAGGGGCAATCGCGGCGCTCGCGTCTGGCGGGCGCGCTGCCGGTGCATTCTTCGGCGCGGGCGCGCTCTTGCTATTCGCTGGCATTGCCTTTAGCCACGCACTCCTCGTGAAGCTCTCACGCGCCACCGGAACCGCGCGCGGGATCGCCGCTGTCGGAATCCGCGGCGCAGCGCGGCGGCGTGGACGCAGCCTCACAACAGTGGCTGTCCTCGCCTCGGGAGTCTTTATGGTCGTCGCGGTTGGCGCGTTTCGTGAAGACCCGCTGGCACACGCAACCGAGCGGCGTTCGGGCACCGGGGGATTTGCCGCGTATGGCCAGGCGACACTGCCCGTGTATGATGCGCTGCCCGACTCTGAAGGGGTCGCGATGCGCATGAAAACAGGGGATGACGCGAGTTGCTTGAACCTGAATCGCGCACAGCAGCCGTGTTTTCTCGGGGTTCATCCCGAGCAACTCGCCGGGCGAAACGCGTTCACCTTTATTGATGGCGCATCCAGTTGGGACGCGCTCAATCACTCGCAACCGGACGGGGCCGTTCCCGCAATCGGAGACGAAGCCACCACGCGATGGGCGTTGGGGAAATCGGCGGGCGAGACGCTTGAATATACGGACGAGCGCGGCAATGCGTTCCGCGTTCGCATCGTGGGAGTCATTGCCAACTCCATATTACAAGGAAGCCTGGTTCTTTCTGAAAACGATTTCGTGCAGCGCTTTCCCTCGCAATCCGGAAGCCGCGCATTCCTGATCGACACGCTATCCAGCCAGACGCGCGACACTCTCCAAGACGTGGAGATCGTCCCCGCGTGGCAGCGGCTGGCGGAGCTCCAATCCGTGGAAAGCGGCTATATAGCCATCTTCGAAGCCCTCGGCGGTCTCGGGCTGCTGTTGGGCAGTGCGGGTTTGGGGATCGTCGTGATGCGCAATGTTTTTGAGCGGCGCAATGAACTTGCATTATTGCTCGCGGTCGGGTTCTCCCCACGCGCCGTGCGATGGCTGGTCCTTAGCGAACACTGGTTTCTCATCGCGCTGGGAATCAGCATCGGCGGCATCTCCGCGGCGACAGCCGTCCTGCCGTCTGTCTTGTCGCCGGGCGTGCACGCTTCGCCCGTTGGGCCGTTGGTGACGCTGAGCTTGCTGGCGCTCTTGGGAGCCGCATGGAGCGGCCTCGCCGCAGGGCTGGCTCTGCGCGTTCCGCTTTTGGACGCGCTGCGGAATGAATAACCCCGCCCGATCACCCCTCAAAGCCCAGCAGCATCCGCTGCCACGGGAGGAGTTTGGCAAGGGTCGCCTCGGTGTCGGCGGCGAGCGTTTCCAGCACGCTTTTGGAGGCGATGAGCGAGGCCTCGATGCGGTGCGCCGTCGCGGCGTGGTCGCGCCGGGTTTTGAACTCGTTGAAACGCCGCTCCATTTCCGGCGTGGGACGCAGGCGCACGGTCCGGATCACCTTGGGCCATTCGCTTTCGGGCAACGCCAGCGCTCTTTCTGCCGCCTCAAAAAACCGGCGGCTGCGGCTGCCCGAGAGATGGGCGAGGTGGACTGAGTCTCCGACGGCAAACCGTTTGGCTGCGTCGATTAAAAGATCGTTGCGGGCGATGTGAAACGGCGGGCGATCCACCGCGCGGGCTTCTTCGTCGCGCCAGGTCCAGAGCGCGCGCAAGAGCGCCGCCGCAAGCCCGCGCAGTTCGCCGCTGCCGGAGATGCGCCAGAGGGTGTCCAGTTCCCGCTCGCGCACGATGCGCGTGGCTTCGACGGCTTTCTCGCACGATTGCTGGAACCATTCCCTGCGCCCGAGGCGACAGAGTTCCCCCTCGAGTTTGGCGGCCAACGCCTCCAAATATCTTGTGTCATTGCGGGCATACTCTGCCATCTGCGGAGAAAGCGGCCGCCGGGCCCAGTTGGCTTTTTGGGAGCCCTTGGCGAGGACAACCCCGAAGTTGCTTTGCAGCAGGGCCGCGAGGCTGAACTCGAGACAGCCGATGAGCCGCGCCGCGATCATGGTGTCGAACACGCCGCCGGACTCGACCATGCCGACGCGGCGCAGGAGCCGCAGGTCGTAGTCGAGCCCCTGGATGATGAGTTCATGCCGGGCGAGTTCCTCAAACAGCGGCTCCAAGGAAAACCCGGCCAGCGGGTCGATGAGCACATCGAATCCCGGCACGCTGATCTGGATCAAACACAGCTTTTCGAAATAGCAATGGAGGCTGTCGGCCTCGGTGTCAAGCGCGATGCGCCCGGCTTGGCTCATCGGCTCCAGGAATTCCGCTAAGGCTTCGGATGTGGCGATCACCGTTGGAAAAATTAACGTATGCCCCGCAGCAGAAGCTCGGCGTTGGTTTTGGTGGCTTTGAGTTGCTGCACCAGGATCTCCATCGCTTCCATGGGCGGGAGCGCGGCGAGTTGTTTGCGCAGGACGTTGATGCGCGCAAATTCCTCGGGGTGGTAGAGCAAATCCTCGCGGCGCGTGCCGGAGTTGAGAATGTGAATGGCGGGAAAGATGCGCTTCTCGACGAGTTCCCGGGCGAGGTGCAATTCCATGTTGCCCGTGCCTTTGAACTCCTCGAAAATGACCTCGTCCATGCGGCTGTTGGTTTCCACCAATGCCGTGGCGATGATGGTGAGGCTGCCCCCTTCCTCCACGTTGCGGGCCGCGCCGAAGAACTTCTTCGGCTTGGTCAGCGCCTTGGCGTCGACGCCGCCCGACATGATGCGGCCCTTGCTGGGCATCATGTTGTTGTAGCCACGCGCAAGCCGGGTGATGCTGTCGAGCATGACCACGACGTGGCGGCCCAACTCGACGAGGCGTTTGGCCCGGTCGATGACGATCTCGGCGACCTGGACGTGGCGCGGCGCGCTTTCGTCAAAGGTGGAGGAATAGATGTCGGCGTCCACCTCGCGTTTGAGGTCGGTCACTTCCTCGGGGCGCTCGTCCACCAACAGCAAAATGACGACGGTCTCGGGCGAACTGGCGCGAATAGCCTTCGCCATGTCTTTCATGATCATCGTCTTGCCGCCGCGCGGCGGGGCGACGATCAAGGCGCGTTGCCCGCGCCCGAGCGGCGTGATCAAATCGACGGCCCGGCCGGTGAGCGAACGGGTGACGTTGTTTTCGAGGACGATCCGCTGGTTGGGGAAAAGGGGCGTCAGGTTGTCGAACGGTTTGGGCTCCACCCAGCGGTCCACCGGGATGCCTTCGATGGCGAGCACCTGGTCCACCACCATCCAACGCTCTTTGTTG
>JBAXCI010000072.1:0-9164 GCA_037141555.1 Verrucomicrobiota bacterium
CCTCTCAAGCCATTCCAACGCGCGGCTTGCTCTGTAATGCAGGAGTTTGACGGACTTGAGGGGTCCTCACATGCGTTCGGGATGACAAGCAGCCAGGTAAGCGTCAGCATCTTCTCGGAATTCCTCTGCTTTTGCTGAGTTCCAGATTGTTTTTGATACGTTTGCACTACGGAGGTAGCCTCAAGCATCAAACCGATGCAGACTCCTCCCGTTGCTCTTTCCATCGCAGGCTCCGACAACAGCGCCGGAGCGGGCGCGCAGGCCGATTTGAAGACCTTCACCGCGCTCGGCGTCTATGGCCTGACCGCCATCACCTGCGTGGTGGCCGAGGTGCCGGGATGCGTGAGCGCCATCGCGCCCGTGCCGCCGGAGATCGTGGCCGAACAGATCCGCCTCTCGTTGAGCGCGTATCCCGTGGCGGCGGTGAAAACCGGGATGCTCCATTCGCGGGAGGTGATCGAGGCGGTTTGCGGCGTGCTCGAAGGGGTGCGCCCGATGTTGGTGGTCGATCCCGTCATGATCGCCACCAGCGGCGCGCCGCTTCTGGAACCAGCGGCGCTCGACGCCTGCCGCAACCGGCTCTTCCCGCTGGCGACCGTCGTCACGCCCAACCTGGACGAAGCCGCCGTGCTGTGGGGCCGCCCGATTTCCAGCCTCGCCGAGATGCGCGACGCCGGGAGCGAACTTTGCGGGCGGTTTGGGTGCGCGTTTTTGCTCAAAGGCGGCCACCTCAAGGGAGAAGCGGTGGACCTGCTCCTCACTCCCGAGGGATCAGAGACGGAGTTCGCCGCGCCGCGTGTCGCCGGGGTTTCAACGCACGGCACCGGCTGCACCCTTTCGGCAGCCATCACGGCAGGGCTCGCTCGCGGGTTGCCGTTGGGGGAAGCCGTCGCGTGCGCAAAAGGGTTCGTCACGCGCGCCATCGCACAGCATTACCGCTGGACCGGCGCGCGCGGGGAAATCCACGCGCTCAATCACCAGCCTCTATAGGCGTGGGAGATTAGGACGCATGTCATCCCGAGCACAGCGAGGGACCCCGCAAGCCACCCCCTGCGTAGCTCTTGGAGAAAGCCACGCACTGGGATGTTTTGCGAGGTTCCTCGCTGCGCTCGGAATGACAGCTTGGGATGTTTTCCTCTAACTCGGAGCCGCTATACCCCGTGAAAAGGTCAAGCTCGTTCCGCGTTTCCGTTGGCGCCTCATTGACCCAAAAAACAATATTCCGCTTTTGCCGAGTTCCTGCTTTGCTTGTCGCCCCATGAAAATCCTCGTTATTGGCAGCGGCGGGCGCGAACACGCCTTGGTCTGGAAGCTGGCGCAGTCGCCGCGTGTCTCGGAGCTCTTTTGCGCGCCGGGCAATGCAGGCACCGCGCAGATCGCCACCAATGTCGCCATCCCGGTCAACGACCAGAGTTCGCTCCTCAAATTTGCCCTCGCGGAGGGGGTCGACCTCACTGTGGTCGGCCCGGACGACGCGCTGGCCGCCGGGATCGTCGATCATTTTGAACACGCCGGGCTCCGGATTTTTGGCCCCACGCAGAGCGCCGCGCGGTTGGAATCGAGCAAGGTTTTTGCAAAGGAATTCATGCAGCGGCACGGCATCCCGACCGCCGCGAGCGGCCATTTCTCCGAAAGCGCGGCGGCACACCGCTTCTGCCAGGCGAGCCGGTTTCCGCTCGTCATCAAGGCCGACGGGCTCGCACTCGGCAAGGGAGTCATCATCGCGCAGACCCCTTGGGAAGCCGCCCGGGCCATCAACGACATCATGGAAAAGCGGCAGTTCGGAGCCGCTGGCGACCAAGTGGTCATAGAGGAATTTCTCACCGGCCAGGAATGCTCCGTTCACGCGCTCGTCGATGGCGGGCATTACCTCCTTTTCCCCGCGGCGCAGGATCACAAGCAGATCTTCGACGGCGACCAGGGGCCGAACACCGGGGGGATGGGGACGTTCTCGCCGCCGCAGAAACTCGTCACGCCGGAGATCGTCGAGCGGATTCACCGCGAGGTGATGGAGCCGTTCATGGCGGGGCTCAAAAAAGACGGGCTCCTATTTAGAGGATTGCTCTTCCCCGGCGTGATGGTCACGCAGGACGGGCCGAAGTTGCTGGAATTCAACTGCCGCTTTGGCGATCCCGAAACGCAGGTGCTGCTCCCCCGGCTCAAGAGCGATCTGGTCGATCTGCTCGAAGCGACCCTCGACGGCAAACTCGACACGATCCAGCCGGAGTGGGACGCGCGCGCGGCGGTTTGCGTCATCATGGCCTCAGGCGGCTACCCCGGAGATTACGCGAAGGGCAAAGCGATCACGGGGATCGCAGACGCCGAGGCGTTGGAGGGAGTCACCGTTTTCCACGCGGGCACCCAGGAGATCGAAGGCGAAATCGTCACCTCGGGCGTTCGCCTGCTGGGCGTCACGGCGCTCAGGGCCGATCTGAAAGCCGCCCAGGCGCGGGCCTACGAGGCGGTTGCGAAAATCCATTTCGAAGGCGCGACATTCCGGCGCGACATCGGCGCAAAGGGGTTGTAGAGTCCACGCCAATGAACACCGCTCTCCGCGTCGCGGCACCCTTCTTATTGGCCGCACCCCTCGCATGGGCCCAGCCCGATGCGCCAAAACCCGGTTCCACGCCGCAGCCCAGCCCGGTTGCTCAAGCCAAAGCCGCAAAGCCGCCCGTTTTGCCGCTGCGGAGCACGATTGACGCTCTTTCGGACGGCGACGCCCGGCAGGCGCTCGAATTGTTGCGCTCCACCTACGTCCGTTCCTCCGCGCTGGACGAGGCGGCTCTGAACCGGGCGACGCTGCAAGGGTTGCTCGAACGGCTCGGAGGCGGCGCGGCGATCCGGCCCGCCGCTGCTGAGGCGGAAGGCGACAGCCCTTTTCGGAGCGAAATCCTGGATGAAAAGATCGGCTACGTCCGGCTCGGTTCGTTGACCAAAGGCCACCTGGCGGAGTTCGACGCCGCGTTGGGCAACTTCAACGCCAAGAAAGTCGGGTCGCTCATTCTCGACCTGCGCGCGACCCCGGCCAACAGCGATTTCGAGTTGGCAGCGGAGGTCGTCAAGAGGCTCACGCCCAAGGGCAAAATGCTCTTTGCCGTCCACCGGCCCAGCGTCAAACAGGAGCGGATGTACACCTCGGACCTCGACCCGGCCTTTCGAGGCGTCGCGGTCACGCTCGTGCATCGCGAAACCGCCGGGGCTCCCGAGGTGATCGCCGCCGTGCTGCGCTCGGTTGATAACGCGCTCGCCGTTGGCCAGAAAACCGCCGGTCAGACCGCCGAGTTTGTCGAACTGCCGTTGCACGGGGGGAAACTCCTGCGCGTCGCGGTTGCCGAGGTCAAGTTCGCGCAAAATTTCACGGTCTTCCCGGACGGCCTCAAACCCGATCTTTCCGTGGAAGTCTCCGTCAAAGACGAAGAAGAGGTGCTCAAAACCGGGCTCGAAAAAGGAGTCGGCGGGCTCGTCTACGAGACCGAGCGGGTGCGCATGAACGAGGCGGCACTGGTCGCCGGGACCAACCCGGAGATCGACGCCGAAGCAGCGGCCCAGCGTGACGGCAACTCCGACGAAAAAGAGCAGCTCTACGACGCAGTGCTCCAGCGGGCCGTGGACCTCGTGACCACGATCCGCCTCATTGGCGGCAGCAGGTAGGGGCGGCCCTCGCGCGCTTACTCCTGGCGGAGCGCCTTCACCGGGTCCAGCCGCGCGGCGAAGTAAGCCGGGACCAGCGCCGCGAGCGAGCAGATCACGAACGCGCTCACGCAGATCAAGACCACGTATTGCGGCACGACCTGCGCGGGGATTTGCGAGAACATGTAGACTTTCGCGGAGAAAATCTCGATGCCCAGCTGGTTCGCCAGCCAATCTTTGAATTCGTTGCGGTAGGTGATCATCGTCATCCCCAGCCCGAGGCCGGTCAGGTTGCCCAGAAAGCCCACAAACATTCCCTGCCCGAGAAACACCCATACGATCTGGCTCGTCGTCGCTCCCAAGGCCTTCATGATGCCGATCTCGCGGGTTTTTTGCACCGTGACGGTGATGAGCGTGTTCATGATGCCAAACGCCGCCACGACGATGATGCACTGGAGGATCACGAACATGGTGGCCCGTTCCATCGCGATCGCCTCAAAGAGCGTCTTGTTGCGCTCCTCCCAGGTGGAAGCGACAACGCCCGAGGGAAGGATGGCGTCGAGGTTTCTTACGTATTCCCCGGCGCGGTTTGCGTCCTGGGTTTTCACGGAAATGCCGGTGAGCGAATCGTTCTCGCTCATCCCGTAAAGTTCCTGGCTCACATAGAGCGGCACGAGCAGGAATTGCGAGTCGTAGTCATAACGCCCGCTGCGAAAAATGCCCGTGACAGTCAAATCCCGGGGGAGGACCAGCTCTTTTACCTGTTCGAGCGCCTTCGGGTCTTTCTCGGCTTTCTTGATGGCGTCGAGCACCGGCTTGATGTTGCCGGGCGAGTAGACCGTGATTTTGTCGCCCACGAAAACCCCCAGCGCGAGAGCCAGGTCGGCACCGATAACGGTCGTGTCGCCGGAGAGATCGAGCGCGCCGCCGGGTTGGATGAACTTGGCGATGTCGGTCACGGTGAGTTCCTGGGCCACGTCGATCCCGCGAATCACCGGCGTCATCCGATTGTTGCCAAACTCGGCGATCACAGGCCCCTGCACGAACGGGGCGGCGGCGACCACGCCGGGCGCGTCGTGGATCTTTTTCAGGAGCGGCTGCCAGTCTTCCAGCGCAACTGTGCTGTTTTGCACCATGATGTGCGGCTCAAACCCGAGCACCTTGTTGCGCAATTCCAGTTCAAACCCCCGCATCACGGAGATCACGGTGATCAGGACCGCGATGCCCAGGGTGACGCCGAGAATGGAAATCACCGTGATCACGCTCACGAACGTGCGCTTGGGTTTCAAATAGCGGAGGGCGAGGAATAAACTGAACGGGGTCTTCACTGCCGCTAATGGTTGCAGGTTCGGGCGGGTTACGCAACCAGAGGTTGCTGGCTTCACCCCGGCAATTGCGCGATCTCCGGCGGCGGCCTGTGGATGAGGCCGTAAAACTCCGGGCCGTTGAGAGTTTCGCGCTTGATGAGCGTGGAGGCGACGAGTTCGAGTTGGTCGCGGTGGGTGATGAGAATCTCCTTCGCTTCGGCGTAGCCGCTATCCATCGTCGTCTTTACCTCGCGGTCGATGATCTCCGCGGTGGCTTCGCTGCAATTGCGCACGAGCGCCCCTTGCGCCCCGGACATCCACGGCGAGGTGTCTTGCTGGACGGTGCGGGCGAGCCCCGTGGTTTCGTTCATCCCGTAAACGCAAACCATTTGGCGCACGAGCGCCGTGGCCCGTTCCAGATCGTTCTCAGCCCCCGTGCTCACTTCGCCAAAGACCACCTCCTCGGCGGCGCGCCCTCCCAGCAGCCCCCGGATGCGTTCCAGAATGCCCGCGCGCGTCATGAGGAATAGTTCTTCGGTGGGCAGTTGCAGGGTGTAGCCGAGCGCGGCCCGGCCTCGCGGCACGATGCTGATTTTGCGCACCGGATCGGCGTTCTTGCTGTACGCGGCGACGAGGGCGTGCCCCGTCTCGTGGTAAGCCACGCGCCGTTTTTCGTCTTCGTTGAGGCGGCGGCTCTTGCGTTCGGGCCCTGCGATCACTTTTTCGAGCGCCTCCTCCAAATCGCGCTGCTCGATGGCTTTTACCCCGCGCCGCGCCGCCAGCAGTGCGGCTTCGTTGAGGGTATTCGCCAAGTCGGCCCCGGAAAAGCCGGGCGTGGCTTGGGCGATCTCGCGCAGGTTGACGTCCTCAAAGAGCGGTTTGTCGCGGGAATGCACTTTGAGAATCGCCTCGCGCCCGTCCACGTCGGGGGAATCGACGATCACCTGCCGGTCAAAGCGTCCGGGGCGCAGCAGGGCGCGGTCGAGGACCTCGGGGCGGTTGGTGGCGGCGAGGACGATGATGCCGACGTTCGGGTCGAACCCGTCGAGTTCCACAAGGAGTTGATTGAGCGTCTGCTCGCGTTCGTCGTGGCCGCCGATGCCGAGGTTCACGCCCCGTTGCCGTCCGATGGCATCGAGTTCGTCGATGAAAATGATGCACGGGGCCTGCGCCTTGGCCTGCACGAAAAGATCGCGCACCCGCGCCGCGCCGACGCCGACGAACATCTCCACAAACTCGCTGCCGCTGATCGAAAAGAACGGCACTTTGGCTTCGCCTGCGACCGCGCGGCCCAGCAGCGTTTTGCCAGTGCCGGGCGGGCCGACCAGCAGCGCGCCCTTCGGGATACGAGCCCCGAGGGCTTGATAACGGGCGGGATGCGCAAGGAAATCGACCACCTCTTGCAGCTCGAACTTCGCTTCGTCGCACCCCGCGACATCCGCAAACGAGACCCCGGTGTTCTTGTCCACCAGCACGCGGGCGCGGTTTTTGCCGATCCCGAGGACCGCCTGCCCCGCCCCGGTGCTCATGCGCCCGATCCAGAGCCAAAACAGGATCATGATGCCCAGCGGCAGCACCCAGGAACTGAGGAGTTGGGTCACAAAACCGGGGCGGCTGCCGCTGTAGGGAATCCCGGCGGCTTGCAGTTCGGCGGCGAGCTGCGGGTCTTCCACCCGGATCGTGCGGAATGCAATCGGCTCGTTGAAAGCGGGCGACGCGCCGGGGCTGGGAGAGGCGGACGGCTCGGCCTTCGCCTTGCCGGGCAAGATTTTTCCGGTGATGTCCGATTCCTCAATCGCGATGTCCGTCACGGCCTTTTGCGCCACGAGTTCCTTGAATTGGCTGTAGGAGATCGTCTTGACGTTCGCGTTGGCGAGGTAGGATTGCCACGCCAGGAGCACGAAGAGAAAGAGCAGCGCCTGGGCAATCAGCGGTCCCCATCTGCGAGTGGGAGTCAGGGGATCAGGCGGAGTTTCTCGGGGCGACGGCATCGGCTTGAACCAAATCGAGAGGGAGGGCGGCGGCGCGCTTCCTGCTTTTTAAGCAAACTCGCACGGCAGCACCAGCGCGGAGCGGAGCTTTTTGAGATAGGCGCGGCGCGGGATCTCAATGGCGCCGAAGGTGGCCAGGTGCGGCGTGACCCATTGTAAATCCAGCAGCGTGAACTGCCGCTCGCGCAGCCGCTCCACCAGCGCGCAGAGCGCCACTTTGGAAGCGTCGGTCTCGCGGTGGAACATCGATTCGCCAAAAAACGCGCCGCCCAGCGCCACGCCGTACAGGCCGCCCGCGAGCGCGCCCTCGCGCCAGGTTTCCACGGAATGGGCGAACCCGAGCCGGTGCAATTTCACGTAGGAGCGCACGATCTCCTCGTCGATCCACGTCTCTTCGCGCTCCGCGCAGGCCCGCATCACCGCCTCAAATGCCGTGTCGTAGCGCACCTCGAACCGGTTCTTCTTGAGCGAGCGCGCCAGCCCGTGCGGCAGGTGAAAGCTCTCCAGCGGCAGCACGCCGCGCGGATCGGGCGAGAACCACGCAATGTCGCCCTCGGGCATCCCCATCGGGAAAATGCCCTGCGCATAGGCGTTCAAGAGAAGGTCCGGCTCGATCACACCCAGGAATTTGCGCGGTTTGCGCCCGCCCGGCAAGTTAACTCAAAAGAAGTCCACTTTTGCGATGGCAAAGGGGACAGCCCTCCGGCATGATGCCAAGGCAGCAGACCGCAAAAAGATCCGCTTTTACAAGCGCGGCGCAAAGGCTTGAACCGATTCGCCAAGAACGCTCTCCTATGAATCAAAAAACTCTCGACGACGGAAATCTCGGCGCGCTCCTCGGCGCACATCACGGCGATCCCTTTGCGGTGCTCGGAATGCACCAGGCGGGAGAAAATCTGGTAGTCCGCATCCTGCGGCCCGACGCCTGCGCGGTGGCGGTAGAGGCGGTGGACGATCCGACCCGGCGCTACCCGGCCACGCGCTTCCACGATGCCGGTTACTTTGAAGCCTTGATCGGCGACTCCGCGGAACGGTTCGTTTATCAACTCCGGTTCACCGGCCACAACGGCGATGAGTGGACCGAGCGCGATCCCTACTCCTACGGCCAACTGCTCGGGCCGCTCGACCTGCATCTCTTCGCCGAGGGCAATCACTGGCAGTTGTACGAGAAATTTGGCGCGCACTTGATGGAGTTTGGCGGCGCGTGGGGCTGCTTCTTCACCGTGTGGGCTCCCAACGCCCAGCGCGTGAGTGTCGTCGGCGACTGGAACGGCTGGGACGGACGGGTGAACCCGATGCGCAAACACCCCGGCGCGGGCGTGTGGGAAATCTTCATCCCCGGCATTCGCGAAGGGGCTCATTACAAATTTGAACTCAAGGGCTGCCACGGCAACGTCTTCCTCAAGAGCGACCCGTTCGCCTTCTATGCCCAACACAGCCAGAAAACAGCGGCGATCGTGTTCGACCTGCACCGGTATGGCTGGGCGGATGAAGCGTGGATGGAATCGCGCAAATCCAAGGAATGGCAGCACAGCGCGGTGAGTATTTACGAGGTCCACCTCGGCTCCTGGGCGCGCGTGCCGGAGGAAGGCAACCGCCCGCTCTCCTACCTGGAATTCGCCGACCGGCTTCTCGAATACGTGTGCAAAATGGGCTACACCCATATCGAGTTGATGCCGGTGGCCGAACATCCCTTCGACGGCTCATGGGGCTACCAGGTGACGGGGTATTACGCACCGACCAGCCGCTTTGGCAACCCCGACGAGTTCCGCCATTTTGTGGATAAATGCCACCAGCGCGGCATCGGAGTCATCCTCGACTGGGTGCCCGGCCACTTCCCCAAGGACGCCCACGGTCTGGCGGAATTTGACGGCACCGACCTCTACGAGCACGCCGACCCGCGCCAGGGCGAGCACGCCGACTGGGGCACCCTCATCTTCAACTACGGGCGCAACGAAGTGCGCAACTTCCTGATCGCGAACGCCCTCTTCTGGCTGGAGCAATACCACATCGACGGCCTTCGCGTGGACGCCGTCGCCTCCATGCTCTATCTTGACTACTCGCGCCAGCCCGGCGAGTGGATTCCCAACTGCTTCGGCGGCCGGGAAAACCTGGAAGCCATCGCGTTCCTCAAACAGTTCAACGAAGTCTGCTACGGACGGCATCCCGGCATCCTCACCATCGCCGAGGAATCGACCGCCTGGCCCGGCGTCTCCCGGCCCACCTACCTGAACGG
>JBAXCI010000073.1:0-9129 GCA_037141555.1 Verrucomicrobiota bacterium
CATGCCGAACCAAAAATCCCAAGGATTTTTGGATTCCCTGAACTTCAGCGCAAAACAAAGCGAGGCCAAAAAATAGACCACCGCGAACGCGTCATTGCCGATGCTCCCTGCCTGCAGAACGATTCCGTAGCCGGTGGGGAGCACCCACATCCAAACCCATGCCTGACGTTTACCCACGCCCAGCCGGATAAACGTGGCATAAATAAGGCCGGGCAGCAGAGCGAAGGAGAGCGCGTTAACGAGGAAGAAGAGGCGGTCGCTGCCCGTCAGCGCCAACAGAGGAGCCATCAGCCATTCAAAGCCGGTGGCCGTGACGTTCATTCGCGAGTCCGTTGTCACGATCCAATGCCAGCGGTTTTCTGCCAGCCAGTGGAGGATTCTCGGAAAGCGGTAGGTTAAAGCGTCGTAATTACTGGGGGCATAGAGCAGGCCGCCCAAAATGGCGAGGCATGCCAGCAGGAGAAAAAGCGCGGGCAAGGCGCGCGCATAGCGTCGCCGGAATTTCCCGGCAGAGAACTTCCAATGCGGGCAACCGCAAATCGCGCGCCCAAACCCGATCCAAAGCGCAACGCCCACAGCAAGCGCGACCCCGTAACCAACCGCATTCAGCTGGCCGAGCGCGGATAAGAGCCAGCCGGAACAGGACAAAAACGCGGAGAGCAAAATCCATCCTCGCGCGACCACCAAGTTTTGGGGAGGGGTTCCCCGGGATAACGACGCTCTGGAATCCGCACTGGGTTTGTCAAGTGGAGCCATACGTTGAAAGGCGCACAACCTAGGAGCCCCGCGCGGGAAAAGCAACCGCTTTTTCGGAGTCTGCGCGCGCTGACACGATCCTATCCTCCGCGCCCTTCTCCCCCTTCGCGCCGCAGGATATTTTTCTTGTTAACGCAACGCCAAGCAAGCATCGTCGTGCTATCTTCGATCTTCCATGATTTCCGCAATCCCATCACCAGTCTGTGTTTCGGTCGTGATGCCCGTCTATAACGAGGCAAAAACAATCGCCAGCGTCATCGACAAGGTGCTCCAGCAACCGTGCGTTGCCGAGTTGATCGTGGTCAATGATTGTTCAAGCGACGACACATGGGCCACATTGGAGTGCCTGGCGGCATCGGAGCCGCGAATGAAGATCTTCTCCCACGAGGTGAACATGGGCAAAGGCGCAGCGTTGCGCACGGCGATCTCCAAGGCGACCGCGCCGATCGTTCTCATTCAAGATGCCGATCTGGAATATGACCCGGAAGAGTATGATCGACTCACCGCTCCGATTCTCGCCAAAAAAGCCGATGTCGTCTTTGGATCGCGTTTTTCAGGCGGCAGCGCGCACCGGGTTCTTTACTTTTGGCATTCCGTTGGAAACAAGTTTCTCACCATCCTGTCGAATATGGCGACAGATCTGAATGTTTCCGATATGGAAACGTGCTATAAGGTTTTCCGGCGGGAGATTATCCAAGGAATTGTCATAGAAGAAAACCGCTTCGGATTCGAGCCGGAAGTAACAGCCAAAGTCGCCCGGCTCAAAGTGCGCATCTACGAAGTGGCCGTATCCTACAACGGACGCACTTATGCCGAAGGGAAAAAGATCAACTGGCGAGACGGATTCCGCGCCATATGGTGCATCTTAAAATATAACTTTCCAAGATAGCTCTCTTAATAAATATGTCTCAGCCCAACGCCGCAGCCTCCAACGAAGATTTCGAATTTGCCGCGCTTGCCGAAGCCAAGAATTATCGTCGGGCGCTTTTGCGCGAATTTTCCTTGTTTTTGCGCGGAGACGTCATCGAAATCGGCGCAGGAATTGGCCAGATGACTGCCGAGTTAAGCGCAATCGCCGCGATCCGTCGCCTGCTGCCTATCGAGCCCTCAGCCGAGCATTGTGCAAAACACCGGGAGAATCACCCGGAGTTTCCCGCACTTGAAGGGTATATCGATGACGTCGACAAGGCCACTGCATGGGACGCGATTTTTAGCGTCAACGTGCTTGAACACATCGAGCACGACCGGGAAGAACTCTGCAAATACGCTGCATTGCTGCGTGAAAAGCGCGGAACGCTTTGTCTATTCGTCCCCGCCCGGCCAGAAATCTATGCGCCCATTGACAAAGATTTTGGCCATTTCCGCCGCTACACGAAAGCGGATCTGAGGCAAAAACTAGCAGCGGCTGGTTTTGAAATCGCCCGCTTGGATTACTTTAATTTCGTAGGTTATTTTGCCTGGTGGCTCAATTTTTGCCTCTTGAAAAAACGCTCCTTTGAGGTGGATAAAGTCAGACTCTACGACCGTGGCATCTTCCCGATGGTGCATTGGCTGGAGTCGCACATCCTCCGCCCGCCGCTTGGGCAAAGCCTCTTGGCCATAGCGCGGCCGCTATAGCAACCTGCCCTCCGAACAGGCTATTTTCCCGCAATTCTAAAACAACTCCCCCTGGGTGGGTTTCGCGAAGCCAGCCGCTTCTTCGCGGATCTCCTCCGTGAGCGATTTGAACTCCCATGGCTCCAGTTCCGCGAGCAGTTCGCTGTAGCGCGGGCGGATGGCGAGCTCTTCCAACGGCGCCGGCAACGGGAGGTGCGTGTCGAGCCGGACCATCTCCTGGTTGCTCAAGATCTGCTCCCGCGCGCTCGCGACTTTTTCCCGGATGACCTCGTTTGCGATGGCATCCACGCGGGTGAGCAACGCGGTGATGCTCCCAAACTCCTTCACCAGCGCGGCGGCTCGTTTGGGTCCCAGACCGCTCACGCCGGGGATGTTGTCGGAGGCGTCACCCACCAGGCAGAGGACGTCGCCGATCTGGCGCGGTTCCACCCCCCATTTCTCCCGCACGTAGTCGCCCCCGAGGAGCGCGAATCCATCCTTGGGCGACGCGAAATCGGCTTTGTTGGTGGTGTAAACCCGCACGCGCCCGTTCACGAGCTGGAAAAGGTCTTTGTCGTTGGTGGCCACCACGACGTCCATCTCCTGACGCTCGGCTTCGCAGGCGTAGGAGGCGATGAGGTCGTCGGCTTCGGTATCGGGCTGGCGCAGGCTGGCAATCCCCAGGAGCGGGACGAGCCGCCGGATGTGGGCGATCTGCGGGCGCATCAGTTCGGGCATCTCCGCCCGTTGCTGTTTGTATTCGGGCTGCAACTGCGTGCGGCGATGCGGAAGCCCTTCGTCCCACAGCACGGCTGCCCGGTCGGGCTGCAAATCCCGGAGCATTTTGCGCAGCACTTTGACGAATCCGTAAATCGCGTTGGTCGGTTCGCCGCGCGAGTTCGACAACTCGCGAATGGCGAAGAAGGAGCGGTAAACGTAATAGGGGCCGTCGACGAGGAGCAGTTTCACGCCGTTAAGGTAAACACGCGGCGGTGTGCCGACAACGTTTTTGCGTTGGGTCCACCCGCGTGCAGCGGCGGCCGCCCGATTCACAGGTATGGAGAGCAAGGAATCATCGATGTGTCCCCAGTGCGTGGAGACGGTGGCCAAAATGGAACAATGCATCCGGGAACGCCCCGATGCAGCGGCGATCACCAGCCTGGCTGCGGGGTTCATCCTGGCGCAAATCCCGCTGCGGACACTCATGAGCATCGTGGCAGGGGTGGCTTTGCTGGTTCTCAGGCCTGCGGTGGTGCTGTACGGCATCTACCGGCTGGTGGACGATATGTACCATCGCCCAGAAAAAGAGCCGGGCAAGCCAAGCGCCGAGCCCTAAAGGCGGCTGACCTGCGCGGACTTATCGCAGGGCTTGCGCTTGCGTCGCGATTCGACCACTCTTTGGCGCGTGTTCGAACTCCATGACGTTTCCTTTTTGGTAACGGCAAACCCTCAAGAGCTGGTTTTGCTGGGGGATGTCAGCGCCGTTTTCGTGCCGGGCGAGCTCGTGGCCGTGGTCGGCACCCCCGGCTCGGGCAAGAGCACGTTGCTCAAACTGCTCGCTGGCGTTCACCCACCGACGTTTGGCGAGGTCGTTTGGACGGAAGACGGCACGCCGGTCCGCCCCCGGCCCCCCGTCGCTTTTCTGCCGCAGGGGTCTTATAGCGCATCGCGTGAGCAGAACCTTTTTACGGCCACAGAGCAGGTGGAAACGGCGTTGCGGCTGAGGGTCGCGAGCCTGGATGCCATTAGCCGCCGCGAACAGGCAGCCGCTCTGCTCGAAAAAACCGGGCTCGGATCCCTGGCCGACCGCCGCCCGAACACGTTGACGGCAGCCCAGCAGAGAAGGCTCGCTCTTGCGTTGGAGTTGACCGGCTCCCCGGCCCTTGTGCTCTGCGACGAACCGGCGGTTGCCTTCGATCCGAAAACGGAATGCGATTTTGCCCAGCTCCTGCAAAAATTCGCCCGCGAAGAATCGCTTGCCGCAGTCCACGTCACCCAAGCCCTCGGCGATCTCGAAAGCTACGACTCCGTCATTGTCTTGCACGGAGGTCAGCTGGCTTATCAGGGTCCGCCGGAATTTCTGGCTCACTATTTCGCGATTCCCTCGGCGGTGGAACTCTACGAGCGCCTTGCCGCCAAGCGGCCGGACGACTGGCATCGCACCTGGGTCCAACAAGGCGTTCGCTCCAAAAACCCCGAAGGAAAAGGGCAGATCGTTGCCGGGATCAGCGATGCGTACCGGGCGTTTTTCCTGAGAAAACGCCCCGGCGATGCGGAGCGCGGGAACACGACAAGGCCGCCGATGGATCTGCCCGGCGCGTTTTCTCAATTCGTCACCTTGCTCAGGCGTCGCTGGCTGGCTGCATTGCGGAACTTTCCCGCGCTCGGGATGCAATTCACGCTCCTGCTGGGGTTCCCCTGCGCCCTGGCTTTTTTCGCTGTAGGCGACTTGATCCGTTTACAGGAACTCTCCGAGCAACTCCGGGGCAACGTGGCGGAGCAGCTCAAGGAAAACGCTGTTTTTGCCGTGAACGCCTCCCATGGCATCGGGCTGGTCGCGGGATTGGCGATGGCGCAAGCGCTGCTCCTTGCGTTCATGGCCTCGCATAACGCGGCGAGAGAGATCGTGGGCGAACGGGCGAGTTTTGAGAAAGAAAAATACCGCGGCCTGCGCCCCGGCGCCTATGTCGCGAGCAAAGCGTTTTTCCTGCTCCCGTGGGTGCTGCTGCAATCCAGCTGGATGGGCTGCTACATCAAGAGTGTGTGCCGGTTACCGGGCGACCTCTGGATGCAAATCGCTGTGCTTGCGCTCGTCAACGCGGCGCTCACCTCGCTCTGCCTGGCGGTCTCCAGCCTGACGCGCACGCCGTGGCGGAGCATGCCGATCTGCCTTTGCCTTGCCGCCTTGCAGTTGCCCCTCTCCGGCACGGTGTTGGCGCCGCCGGATACGCTCAGTTGGATCGCCCGACCCCTCGGGACGCTTTATTGGGGCGCGAGCGCGTATTTACAAACGATGCAGGGCACGCGGTTTTACGAAGCGCTCCAGGTCGTGACACCCCTCACATTGAGCCCAATTTTTTTATGCATCGCGATCCTCGGTTCCCAGATCGTTTTGGGGCTTCTCCTAACCATGGCGGGCTGTAAGATGGCCCGATTCGGGGTTGCCTCGCGCCCGCACGGCACATAAACTGCTCCGGAATGATTCCCCAAAAACCAGATTTAAGACTCCTGTAGTTCCCTCATGGCCACGCTGCATGTTCACCTCCCAGGCTCCGGCGTTGTCCCACACGAACTTACCGGCAAAAAAACCGTGAGTATCGGCTGGGATTCCGACAACGTGATCGCCATTAAGGATGCCTCCGTTTCACGGAATCACGCCGAGATCATCTGCGAAGGAGAGTCTTATAAATTGCGGGACCTTGGCTCGGCCAACAAATGCTGGCTCAATGGCGTCGCCGTAGCCGAAGCCCCGCTCCATGACGGAAACTCGATCCGGTTCGGCAATGTCGAAACCGTCTTTCGGATACAGCCCCCGGGTTCCAAAATGGAACTGGAAGCCACCCCGCGCGGTCGCCTCATCCTCAATATTCCCAGCCAAGGGGAAACCGTTCACCGGTGCGAAGGTTCGTTGGCTACCATCGGTTGGAAATCCGACAATGCCATTCGCATCGAGGACCCGTCGATCTCGGGACACCATGCCCAACTCATCTTGATTCGCGGCAAATACCGGCTCAAGGATCTCGACTCGACCAACAAGACCCTCATCAACGGCCATAGCATCATCGAGGCGGAACTCAATGACGGCGACCGTGTCCGATTCGGCGCGGTGGAAGGCGTATTTAAGGTCGAATACCGCATCAACTCCCTGCCCGGTTCGCCCGAGGTGGACGACTCGTCGAAGGCGCTTGCTTCTCAAATCCAAGAACAGCAAACGAGAATCGACGCGCTCCTCAAAGAGCGGGACAGCCTCGACGCCCACAACAAACAGCTATCCACGCAACTTCAGGAGACCACGGCCCGTATCGAAAAAGCCGCCGTGTCCGAGCGAGGCAAAGCCGAGGCGCAACTCCGCGAATTCAACGACAAGATCGCCGCTGAGAGCGCACGGACCGCCGAGGCCGAGCAAGCGTTAAAAGCCAAAGCGGCCGAACGTGAGAAGGCCGAGGTTGAGCTCCGCGAGAAGATCGCCGCAGAGACCGAACGGGCCACCAAGGCCGAACAAGCGTTGCAAGCCGCACACGATGCCAGCGAACAGCTCGCACGGCAGCTTTGCGAAGCCCAGGCATTGATCGAAAATCTCCGCGGGGATCAAACCGGCGATCGGCAAAAAATCATCGAGGTTTCCAATGCACGCGATGCGGCTCTACAAGCAAAAGATCGCCTTTCCGACGAACTCAAGGCAGCCCTCGCCAGCTTGGACGCTGGCCTGAAAGAGCGCGATACGGAGCGTCAAAAAGGCATCGAGCTTTCTAAAGAGTTGGCGAAAGCGGAGGAGAACGCCATCACGCTCAAAACCGCAGTTGCAGCCCTTGAGGAAAAATCAACCTGCGCGGCAGCCGAACAGAAAGCCGCCGACACTGCCGCCTCGGAATGGGAGGCAAAGTTCCGCTACGAAAGCCAGCGCGCCGCAACACTGGACACAGCCCAGGAGAAAGCGCAAAACCAGATCCTCGCCCTCACTCAGGAACGCGACGCCCTGAATACAACATGTAATGAGACGCAAAAGCTCCTCGATTTGCTGACGCAAGAACGGGATGCCCTCAAGAGTTCCGCTGTTGAATCGCAAAGCCGGATCAACGCACTCAAGGAGGAAGTTGAAAGTCCCAAACACCTCTCCGCAGACGCGCAAAGCCGGATCGACGCGATCACCAAAGAGCGCGATACGCTGAAGAGTTCCGCCTCCGCGACTCAAACCAAAATCGACGCTCTCACCCGTGAATGCGACGCGCTGAAGAGTTTCTACGCTGAGGCCCAAACCCGGATCAACACACTCATTGAGGAGCGCGACGCCATCAAGACCGCCTACGCGGAAACGCTGAGCCGGATCAACTCGCTGTTCCAAGGCCCCCCTCTCAAAGTTTTCTCCGAAACGCCAATCCATTCCCCCGCTCCCGAGCGTGATGCCGTTGTGCAGATTCCCGCAATCAAACTTAATGCGGAGCCACAGCGCAGCGAGGCGCTGGCGGCGAAAGCCCCGGTTTCCAGCGAGACCGCTGCTCCCTCTCTGCCCAAACCACCCGCCCTCGCTCTCTCTCGCAACGATTCCCCAACACCCCCCGTGCCGCCCCCTGCCAGCGATGATCCGAAGGCATCGCTCATCCGGATCGCAACGCCCATTGTCCCCCCTCCCGTGGCGCGTCCCGCCACCCGCCTGCCCCGTTTGGAGAGCTCCACCACGCTCAAGTTTGAAGTGGACGGCTCTCTGCTCAAGAACATCGTCGAAACCGCTCCGGAAGCGCTGAACCAGATGCGCCGCTGTTTGCACGCATTCATCAAGAACCAGGTGGAGACCCATTTGCTGGACCAACTGCTGGCCGACCTGCATCAACTGACGGAGCAGACTTCCAAGGCGAACCTGACGGCCATTGCCACGCTCTCGCTCGCACTGGAATCGCTGATTGACGATTTGCTGAAAATCCCCGGTCAGATCAACCCTTCCTCGCTGCGCACCGTCAGCCAATCGATCGACTTCCTCGTCACGCTGCTCGACGAAAAAAATCTTTTCCGCACCCGGGAGCCCTACCTGGCAAACATCATTGCCGTGGACGACGATGCCGATGCCCGCAAGACGATTCGCGGCGCAATCGAAATGGTCAACCTGAAGGTGGTCTGCGCGGAGGACTCCAAAACCACCCTCGCCGTGGTGATCGAAAAGAAATTCGACCTGGTCTTCATCGACGTCGGCCTGCCGGACATGAACGGGTTCGAGCTTTGCACCCGGCTGCGCAAACTGCCCGACTACAAGAAAACTCCGGTCGTCTTTATCACCGGGGCCGTGACCGTGCAGAACCGCGTGCAATCCAGCTTGAGCGGCGGCAACGACTTCATCGCCAAACCGTTCAACCTGCTCGAACTCGGCGTGAAAGCCCTCATCTGGATTTTCAAAGGCCAACTCGGGATGGTGTAGCGGGTTTAACTCGGCAGGACGGCGGGCGGGTGCGGCTCGGTGAGGAGCGCGGCGACTCCCGCAGCCATCAGCATGGCGGCAAAGAGCAGCGAAGGAGTCACCTCCTCCCCCAAGAGCCACACCGAGGCAGCAGCTCCGACAAATGGCGCGGCGGCAAAATAAGCGGCGGTGCGGCCTGCGCCCAGGAGTTGGAGTGCGGTCACAAAAACCAGCAACGCCAGCCCGTGGCAGCAAGCGCCCAGGAGCACGGCTTCACCCACAATATTCCAGCCCACGAGAGGCGTTCCCCTGCCCGCGCAAATCGCAAATAAAGCCGCTGCCGCGATGAGCCCTTTCCAGAGCGAAAACTGCGCTGGCGTTACGTCCCGCAAGCGCGCGGTGCAGTTATTGTCAATCGCCCAACAGAGGCACGAGGTCGCGATGGCCAGCCCGGCCAAGGCCCGTCCCGGCCCGCTCCCCGCTCCCGCCGAAACCAGCACGCCGCCCAACGTCACGAGCACGAGGCCGAGCACAAATCGCGGCCCGATGGATTCGCGGAAGAAAACCCAGGCGATCAAGGCCGTGAACGCCGCCTCCAAATTCAATAGCAACGCGGCAGCCGAGCCCGGTGTGTGCGCGATGCCCCAGACCAGCAGCGCCGGAGCCAGAAT
>JBAXCI010000074.1:0-9090 GCA_037141555.1 Verrucomicrobiota bacterium
CCAGAACGGTGAGTCCGCTGAGCTGTTCGACGATTGCGTTGATATCGGCCATAGTATTTTTCGGTGTCGTCGCGTTCTGGAGGCTTCCAGAAATTTAAGGCGAACTGCCGCCCGCCCGACGAGGAACCAGTTGGATTTTGTGTTATTTGGTGTTTCGTGGGGCACGCGCCCCGCAAAAAGGGTTGGGTTAGGCTGCGGCTTCGGGCTGGGCTTCGCCAGCGGCGTCGGCTTTCGCCTTGAGGACGCGGGCGAGGGCGGAAGCGGGTTCGTTGAGCAAACGGACCAGCGTGCTCGCGGGAGAGAGCAAGGTTCCCAGCAACTGACCCAGGAGAACCTCGCGGCTCGGCAGGTCGGCAATGGCGTTGATCTGGTCGGCAGTGACGACCATCCGGTCGACGACGCCGAGCTTGATCTCAAGCTTCTTGAACTCGCCGACAAAGGTCTTCAGCACTTTGGCGGCACCGGCGACATCTTTTTCGCCGATCACGATGGCCGTCTGGCCTTTGAGATCGGTGCCGATGTCGGGCAGCCCGGCGTCATTCATGGCGCGGCGCAGGAAGGTATTCTTGACCACCTTGCATTCGGCGCCGTTGTCGGCGAGCCGGTTGCGGAGGATGGTGAATTGGTCAACCCGGAGTCCGGTGTAGTCAGTGACCAGCACAAACGGCGAAGCGTTCAGCTTGGCCTGCAAATCTTCGACAATAGTGATTTTCTCAGGTCTCATGGTGTGCGGCTCCGGTTAGTTCTTGATGAAGGAGGAAGCGTCGATTTTGATCCCCGGCAGCATCGTGGCGGCGAGGGTGACGTTTGATACGAAGGTGCCCTTGGCTGTTGGCGGGCGGGATTTGACGACCGCGTCGATGACGGCGCTGCCGTTCTCAACGAGGGCTTCTTCGCTGAAGGAAAATTTGCCGACGGGAACCGCGACGTTGCCGTTCTTGTCGAGCTTGAATTCCACGCGCCCTGCCTTGACTTCTTTGATGGCCTTGGCGGTGTCTTCGGTGACGGTGCCAGTCTTCGGGTTGGGCATCAAGCCGCGAGGCCCGAGCACCTTGCCGAGTTTGCGGACTTCGGTCATCGCGCCGGGAGTGGCGATGGCGACGTCGAAATCCTGGAACCCTTCCTGACATTTCTTGATCAGGTCTTCGAACCCGACGTATTCCGCACCGGCTTCGCGAGCGGCCTCAGCGGCCTGGCCTTGGGCGAAGACGAGCACGCGAACGGTCTTGCCGCTTCCGTTGGGAAGGGGGCAGGTGCCGCGGACCATCTGGTCGGATTGGCGGGGATCGACGCCGAGACGGAACGAGAGGGTGACCGTCTGGTCGAATTTGGCGGCCGGAAGTGTCTTCAAGAGACCGATTGCTTCCGGGAGTGAATAGGCTTTCGCGGCGACCTTTTCGGCGGCGGCGCGATAGCGTTTGCTTCTGTATTTAGCCATGTTGTGGTGCAGTGGTAGTGAGCGGATGCTCTCCTGCGTTTTTGGGTTTTAAAAAATTCAGCCTTCGATTAGCCCTCAATTTCAATGCCCATCTGGCGGGCGGTTCCGGCAATGACGCGGAAACCGGCTTCTTCATTGCGGGAATTGAGGTCTTTGGCCTTGAGCTTGACGATGTCGAGGACTTGCTTCTTGGTCAGCTTGCCGACCTTCACCTTGTTGGGTTCCTTGGAACCGGCGGCGATGCCAGCGGCTTTCTTGAGGAGGATCGCGGCGGGTGGCGATTTGGTGATGAAGGTAAAGCTCTTGTCCTTGTAGACGGTGAGCACAACAGGGAGGATGTCTCCAGCCTGCTTTTGGGTGGCGGCGTTGAATTCTTTGCAGAACGCCATGATGTTCACGCCTTGCTGACCGAGTGCCGGTCCGATGGGAGGCGCTGGGTTTGCCTGGCCGGCGGGGATCTGCAATTTGATTTGGGCGACGACTTCTTTAGCCATGTGAAATAATGAGGTAACTAGTTTGATTAAAAAACAGCGGCACAGCTGGGAACCCTAGGATTGTTCGCGCTCAACCTGCCAGTATTCGAGTTCGACCGGGGTGGACCGACCAAAGATGCTGACGGAAACGCGCAACTTGCCCCGTTCCGGATCGATCTCTTCGACGACGCCGCTCTGGTTTTGGAAGGGACCGTCGGCCACTTTGACCGTTTCGCCCACTTCAAAAGTGACTTTGGGTTTGACCGTGTCTTCCCGCTCGGCCATCTGGGCGAGCATGGTTTGCACTTCCTGATCGCGCATCGGGATCGGGCGATCTTTGGTGCCCGCAAACCCGATGACGCCTGGGGTTTCGCGGATGAAATACCAGGTGCGGTCCACCAACTGGCTCTGCTCGTCGAGCAGGTGCATGTTGATGATGAGATAACCGGGAAGCAACTTGCGGACGGTTTCAGTCCGTTTGCCGCGTTTGACTTCGGAAATCCGCTCGGTGGGAATCAAGACTTCAAAGATGAGGTCGGTCATCTCTTCGGTCTTGATGCGTTTGACGATGTTGTCGTGGACCTTCTGCTCCTGGCCGGAGAGAACGTGGACCGCGAACCATTGACTGCGTGCCGGATGTCCCATTATTTTAAGCTTCCGCCGGTGAGCGCGCCCACGACATTCAACAAAACGAAGTCCAGGAACGCCACATAGCCGCTGAGCAACAGCATGGCGATGATGACGACGAGGGTGGAGTCGATCAATTCCTTGTACCTTTTGAATCCTTTTTCTTTCGGATCCCAAGGCCAGCTGGCTTTGGCGAGTTCTCCCCTGACTTCGGAGATGAATGTTCTGGTGCGCGCGAGCATGAAATTTTTGGCGAAGAAACAGGCCAGGAGGGACTTGAACCCCCAACAAGCGGTTTTGGAGACCGCTGCTCTACCAATTGAGCTACTGACCTAAATTCTTCAGGTTTGGACTAGGCGATGATCTCGGAGACGCGCCCTGCACCCACCGTACGGCCACCTTCACGGATAGCGAAACGGATGGTTTTTTCCATGGCGATCGGAGTCACGAGTTCAACCTCGAGAGCTACGTTATCACCAGGCATCACCATTTCAACACCTTCCGGCAGTTTGCAGCTTCCGGTCACGTCGGTGGTGCGGAAGTAGAACTGAGGACGGTAGTTGGTGAAGAACGGGGTGTGACGTCCGCCTTCTTCCTTGCTCAGGACGTAAACTTCGGCCTTGAACTTGGTGTGGGGCTTGATCGTGCCCGGCTTGGCGATAACCTGGCCGCGCATGATGTCTTCTTTCTTCACGCCGCGCAGCAGAACGCCGACGTTGTCACCTGCGCGCGCCTCGTCGAGGAGCTTGCGGAACATTTCGATGTCGGTTGCGGTGGTCTTGGCCGTGGGCTTGATGCCGACGATTTCGACTTCTTCCATTTTCTTGAGGATGCCGCGTTCCACACGACCGGTGGCAACGGTGCCACGGCCTTCAATGTTGAACACGTCTTCGACGGGCATCAGGAAGGGCTGGTCGATCGGACGCTCGGGGAGCGGGATGTACTCATCCACCGCGTCGATGAGGGCGAGGATCGCTTTTTCGGCATCCGCGTCGCCTTCGAGGGCTTTGACTGCGGAACCCTTGACGATCGGGATGGTGTCGCCGGGGAATTCGTATTGGGTGAGCAGATCGCGCACTTCCATTTCAACGAGTTCGAGCAGCTCGGGATCGTCCACGAGGTCGCACTTGTTGAGGAAAACGACCATGGCGGGCACGCCGACCTGACGAGCGAGCAGGATGTGCTCACGGGTCTGAGGCATGGGGCCGTCAGCCGCGCTGACAACGAGAATGGCGCCGTCCATCTGGGCCGCGCCGGTGATCATGTTTTTGACGTAGTCCGCGTGTCCGGGGCAGTCGACGTGCGCATAGTGGCGCTTGTCGCTCTCGTACTCGACGTGGGCGGTGTTGATCGTGATGCCGCGCTCTTTTTCTTCGGGCGCCGCGTCGATCTCGTCATACTTCTTAGCCTGGGCAAATCCCCGCTTCGAAAGAATGGTGGTGATGGCGGCCGTCAGACTGGTCTTACCGTGGTCGACGTGGCCGATCGTACCGATGTTCACGTGCGGTTTATCGCGCTTGAATGCTTCCTTAGCCATTTTAGGGTCTCCTCGTTCTCTGTTTTTAGGTTGGTTTTTTGGTTAAAATATATTGTTTCCGGCTCGCCTTGCCGAATCAGCCTGCGCGGCGGTATGGAGCCCATGACCGGGTTTGAACCGGTGACCTCGTCCTTACCAAGGACGTGCTCTGCCAACTGAGCTACATGGGCTTTTTCCCTGCGCGGAGCGTTGGTGCTTTGCCGGGAGAGCTTTCGCCCACCCAACGCAGTGCCACCTCCTCCACCTCACGAGGCTTAGGGCGAAAAACCCCTGAACCGAACCGGCCTTGCGGCAAGCACGATTTAGGGTTGAATTCACTCTTTGGCTCGTAAAAGCGAGTGGCGAAAGTAACAAAAGCGCGCGGCCTGTCAAAAGGTTTTATTCGGTTTTTCTGCAACCGGTCGAAAATTTTCCTCGCCAGCGCGCGCCAACCCGCCTAAAAGGCTCTCCCTTTTCCATGACCCAACAGATTCTCAGAATCGGCCTGCCTTCGGGCAGCTTGCAGGAACCCACTCTGGCATTGTTCGCCAAAGCCGGGTTTAATATTAGCGTACCGAAACGCTCCTACAAGCCTTCCATTGACGATCCGCAGATCGAAGTGCGCCTGTTGCGCGCCCAGGAAATCAGCCGCTACGTGGAACACGGGTATCTCGATTTCGGCATCACGGGCCGGGATTGGGTGGTCGAGAACGGCTCGGACGTGGAAATGCTCTCCGAATTCACCTTCTCCAAGGTGAGCAACGCCCCCACCCGCTGGGTGCTGGTGGTGCCGGAGGATTCGCCGATCCGTTGCGTCAAGGATTTGCAGGGCAAAACCATCGCCACCGAAGCCGTCGGCATGACGCGCCGCTTTTTGGAAAAGCACGGCGTGGAAGCCAACATTGAATTTTCATGGGGGGCCACCGAAGTCAAGGTGCCCGATCTGGTGGACGCCATTGTCGACGTCACCGAGACCGGTTCCTCCCTGCGGGCCAACAAACTGCGCATTGTCGAGACGCTCATGGAGAGCTCGCCTCAGGTGATCGCCAACAAGGGAGCCTGGGCGGACGCCTGGAAGCGCTCCAAGATGGAAACCCTGATGTTGCTGCTCCAAGGCGCTTATAACGCGCGGGACAAGGTCGGCCTCAAGATGAATATCGAAGAAAAGGCATTGCAGAATTTACTCAATGCCCTACCTTCGCTCCGCAATCCGACCATCTCGCACCTGGCGCAAGGAGGGTGGGTTGCCGTCGAGACCATCATCGATGAAAAAATTGTTCGGGAAATTATTCCCCAACTCAAGGCGCTCGGCGCCGAAGGGATCATTGAGTATCCCCTAAACAAAGTCGTTTACTAAAAAAACCAGCCAAGTAGAAGAGCAGTCACGTATGGGTTCCTTAAAGAAAAGACGCAAAGCCAAGATCGCGAAACACAAACGCCGTAAGCGGATGAAAGAAAACCGCCACAAGAAGCGTTTGCGTTACAAGAGCTAGGGCATATCCTTGGAACCCATGAAATCGCCGAGAGCACTGTCCCTCACAAGCCAGTTCCTCTCGCGGTTCTCATCGGTTTTTCTCTATCTTTCGATCGGGGCCGGCCTGTGGGTCGGCCCCCTTCGTTCGTTTGTCTGCGCCGCCCCGCAAAACGCCGCGCAATCAGAAAATCGACTTTCGCCGAAGACTCCTCCGGCGCAAGGCGGCGATTTGTCGTTGTCCAAAGAAGGCGAGCGCAAGGCAGACGCCTTGGCCTCCTACTCCCGAGGGCTCCTCGCGGAAGAAGACGGCGACAACGACCGGGCGTTTGAAGCCTACCGGCGTTCTCTTGCCGCCGACTCCAACAACACCGAACTGGCCACCAAAGTCGCCTTCGAACTCGCCCGGCGCGGCGAGATTGCCGAGGGAATCGACCTCCTCAAGGACGCGGCGAAAGCCTCCCCCAAGGACATGTTGCCACCGCTGTGCCTGTCCCACATCTACGCGAAATTCCTGAAAAAACCGGCGTTGGCCATCAAGAACGCCCATCTTGCCCTCGAACTCGACCCGGATAACATCGGCCCCTACCTGGCGCTGGTGGAGTTGTATACCGAGGGCGGCCAGCCCAAAAAAGCGGGAGCCCTTCTCGAACGAGCCCTGAAAAGCAAGAGCACGGATGGCGATTTCTGGTGCCAACTGGGCGAACTCTGCGCCCGGCTCGAACTCACCCCGGAAGGTTCCACCACCCCGGAAAAACTCCAGCGGCTCAACGCCCTTTTCCAAAAAGCCCTCATGCTGGCTCCCGAGAGCTTGGACAATATGGGCAAAGCGGCCGATTTTTACTTCGAAACCAAGCAATACGAACCGGCCATCCCCCTGTTTCGCAAGCTCATCGCGGCCGAAGAGGAGCCCGGTTCCGAGGACGCCCTGGGGTTGCGCGACAAACTCGCCCGCGCATTGATGGACTCGAGCCACCGCGATCAAGCCCTCGATATACTGCAAAAAATGGCGGCGGACGCGCCGCAACGGGTCGAAACCCAGGCATTGATTGGCGATATCCACCTTCTCGACGGACGCATCGACCAGGCGCTTGAGGCCTACCGCGAAGTGATCCAACTCGACCCGTCCATTTCCCCGGCTTACCTGCGCATCGCCGATCTGGAAATGCGCCTTGGCCAAAGCGAAAAAGCCATAGCCACCCTCACAGAAGCCCGCAAAAAATTCCCGGGGACAGCCCTCATCACCTACTCCCTCGCCGCCACCCTCGCCCAGGCCGGGCAATACCCAAAAGCATTGGCAGCCTTCGAAGAAACGTTGCGCGAAGCCCCGGCCTCAAAACCCACGCTGCCCAACGCCGCTTTTTACCTCGCCTACGGTATGGCGGCGGAGCAAACCGGCGACATCGCTCGCGCCGCCACGCTGCTGCAAAAAAGCATCGCGCTCGCGCCCAACGATTCCGCGCAAGCCCGCAACTACCTCGGCTACATGTGGTTGGATCGCGGCATCCGGCTGCCCGAAGCGGGCGCGCTCATCCAACGCGCCGTGAGCGACGAACCCAGGAACGGCGCCTACCTTGACAGCCTCGGCTGGTATTATTACAAGCTCGCCGACTACCCGAAGGCCATCGGCAACCTGCTCAAAGCCGTTGCCGCGTTGCCCGCCGCAGACCCGGTCGTCTTCGAGCATCTCGGCGATGCTTACTCGGCCTCTGGAGAGACCGCCAAGGCGCTTGAAGCGTGGAAGAAAGCACTCGCCCTCGACCCTGAGAATAAAAACCTCACTGGAAAAGTTCACGGCTCGCACCAAATACGTAGCCCAATGCTCAAACCATAAAAAGGCCAGGAAAATAGAGATGCCTGAAGAAAATGCCGATCTAAACCTCGACGTCTCGATGCACGCCTCGCTACAATCCTAGCATGCGTTCCGGACAAAAAATCAAGGAACACCATTTGAACAATCTACAATGAACAAACGCCTCGATGAACTGGATTCATTGAGAGGGCTGGCCGCGTTTTCGGTTTTGGCAAGCCACCTCATGCTTGTATTTCCAATTATCTGGGACATACAAACACCTGCCAACGCGCCTTGGTGGCTGAAATTAGCCGCTTTTAGCCCGCTCCACATGCTCTGGGCCGGACATGAAGCCGTTATCTTCTTTTTTGTTCTTAGGGAATCGCTGAACAAATAGCCGTTGCGCAACGCCGGGGACATTCGGAGTGATTTTTGAAATTTGAGAGGCGCTGGCGGTCATCGGTTTGTGTTTTTTTGGCTCCTCTTGGTTCGATAAAAAGGTCGTGGATGGCTTTTCGGCGGCGGATTTCTTCATTTTTCCTCTCATCCGCGCGCTTGGGCCAATAGCTCCCGCTTGGCGATCACCAGATTTACCAATGCGAAGAGAGTGTGGAGTTGGGCGGTGTTCTTGGATAGTCCTCGATAGCGCGTTTTGCGGTGTTTGAAGAGGTTCTTTAAAATGTGGAACGGGTGCTCAACCAGCGCTCGCACTTGCGCCTTGGCTTTCTCAAACGCTTCGCTCGCCTCTTTGAGCGCTCCCTCGGCCATCGCCTTGCGCTTGCCTCGTTTCATCGCCACATACCATTTCACTTTCCCGGCCTTAACCGCAAGCTCCTCGCGTTTCTCCACTCCGGTGTAGCCTGCGTCGGCAAAGACGTGTTTCTCCTGCCCGTGCAGCAACTCGTGGGTCTGTGCGATGTCGGCAACATTCGCTGCCGTGCCTGTGACGGTGTGAACCAGCCCCGACTGGGTATCCACGCCGATGTGCGCTTTCATTCCAAAATGCCACGCGTTGCCCTTCTTGGTCTGGTGCATCTCGGGGTCGCGCTTGCGCTCCTTGTTCTTGGTGGAGGAGGGCGCGGCGATGATCGTGGCGTCCACGATGGTGCCCTCTCCCAACAACAGGCGGCGCTCGCTCAGGTGCGCGTTGACTTCTTCCAATATCCGCACGGTCAGCCTGTGGGCTTCCAGTAAGTGCCGGAATTTCAGGAGCGTGGTGGCGTCGGGCACCGACTCCACCGAGAGGTCGATGCCGGTGAAGCCCCGCATGGCTTGGCTGTCGTAGATGGTTTCTTCGAGCAGTTCGTCGGCGAGACCATACCACTGTTGGAGGAAGTAGATGCGCAGCATCCGCTCGATGCCAATGGGCGGGCGGCCCCGCTCTCCCTTGGGATAATGCGGCTCGATCAAGGCCACCAACCGTCCCCACGGCACCACGACTTCCATGTCGGCGAGGAACTTCTCGCGCCGGGTGGTTCTCTTTTTCCCTGCAAACTCGGACTGGGCGAAGCTGATCTGGCGTTGCATGGGGTAATATTACCCAATCCGCAGAGTGCTGCCTATTGTTTTACGGATGTTTTTCGGATTAAATCAGCGATTCCCTAGTGCGTTACCAAATCGAGTTTTGGAACGAGAAGAATGGGCGATTTCACTTTGGCAATTAAGAATTCCCCCGTTCGTTGAGCGTCTTGTGGTATTCCTGGATCGGCTTGACGCGAAGCCCTTTGGTTTTCATCGAGCAAATGCCGTTGAGGCTCGCTTTCGCGCCGCTCA
>JBAXCI010000075.1:0-9055 GCA_037141555.1 Verrucomicrobiota bacterium
GATGAAGCGCCAGCCCACCGCGTGCGGCTCCTCGCCGTGGCAGCAGGTGGAGAGGCCTTTGGGATGGCGCGGCGTGGAGCCGGTCTGCCCGATTTGGTTGAGGTGCGTGAGGAACGAAAGCACGGCCTGGCCCTCGCCGCCGAGATCGACGAGCGATTTGCTGCTCCCGAGCGAGGCGCGCGTGAGTTTCAGGAAGTCGAAGATGAGTTTCTCGGCTTCCGGCACGTGGGTCTGGCCGTCGGCTTGTTTTTTGGTCCAGCCAGCGCCGGTGACGAAGAGCAAATCGGCGTCGGGCCGGATGGTCTGGGCATCCGCCGAGGGCGCACGAACGCCGGTGACGCCAGTGCGTTTGCAGGAATCCGCGAGGCTGACGGCCACGACTTCAACAGTGGCCGAGCCTTCCGCGCCCTGCCAGGCAGGCTGGCTGCCGGGATCGACGAGCAGGAACCACGGCCGCTGCGTGCGCGCGAGAACGGCTTCCATGCGCTGGCGGTAATACCAGCGCGAAACGCTCACCGTGCAACCCTCGGCGCTCAGGCCCGTGACGTGGGTTTCCACGCGGCCGTTGAGACGCTGGGCGACCCCGGCCAGAACACGGTTCCAGCGGGAAGTGGCGGGCGCGACAATGATCGTCGCCTGGGCCGATGTGCAAATCGCTTCCACGGCTGCGGCGTCGGACGCGTAGCGGGATTGCGCGAATTCCGCGCCTTCGACGCCGAGGAATTTCGCGGCTCCGCAACCGGCGAGCTGGTTCGCGGCGGCTTGGGTTTTTTCGCCGACGATGCCGACGCTAAATCCGGCACCTCCGAGCGCGCCCGCGAGGGTCTGCACAGCTTGCAACGATTCCAGCGCGGATTTGGCAAGGCTGCCGTCCGCTTCGGTGTGAACGAGAAGAAGAATGTTTTCCATAGGAAGAAGTGTTTAAGGAAGGGTCTTGGGGTGGCTGGATTACTTGCTGATCCACTCGACGATTTCGCGGGCGATTTCCTCCGGCGCGGCGTCTTTGACGATGCGGGTTTCGCGCAGTTGCTTGGGCAGGGCGACGCTGGCGAAGGTGACGCCTTCAGCGCCCGCCTTGGTCGGTTTGGCTTTTTGCAGCGCGGGCATGACCACGCGCATGTTCGCCATGCCGACCTGCGGGTTGTTCTTCGGCTCCGGCAGATTGCCGGTGGCCCATCCCAACAGCGCGGGGGCTCCGGCGCAGGTGGAGATTTGGTGTTTGCCGCCGTCGATGCGCTCCAGAACTTCGAGCGAGCCGTCGGCGTTGACCTTGAGTTCGTCCACGCCTTGGAATTGATCGACGATGCCGAGTTTTTCGCCGATGACCTGCAACGTGACGCCCGCGCAACGCGAGGCGCTTTCCCATCCGCCGAAGACAAGGAGCTTGCTCTTGTCGAGGCCGGGAATGGCAAGGATGGCGTCGGCCAGCGCGGAGGCGGTTTCAAACGCGTCGGTGAAGCCGCTGGCGGAACCGTCGAGCGCGATCAGTTCGAACGGGACTTTCTGCGCGAGGGTCATCATCACCTGCTGGAGCTTGGCCTTGGGGGCGAGGCTCACCAGGTAGACTTTGCTGCCGGGGGCGTTCTTGGCGAGATTCGCCGCCTCAAAGAGCGCGTGGCCAGCCCACGGGTCGAGAACCGAAGGGAGCATCGCCTCGTTTTTGAGCGCGGGGCCGGTGGGGCCGCTCACGGGTTCGAGGGTTTGAAGCGGATCGGGAACGATGCTTCCGCAGACGACAATTTGGTAGGCTGTGCTCATAGGTTGGAAAAAAGCGTGGCGCACATTTTAGCGCACAAAGGGCGGCGGCGTCCACTGAGGAAATGAGGGGCGACACGGTTCAGCGTTCAACCCTGAAGCATGACGCATTCAAACCCTCCGGGTTATGGAAGGAATTTCTAATTCTCCGCCGAATGCAGCCCGCCCGTGCCTGCACGGAACGCGATGTTCATCCGTTCGGGATCGCCGGGACGCGCTTTGGAGCAGTTCCAGAGGCATGCGCCGCAGTGGACGCATTTCTCGCGGTCGAACGCCGGGACGCCGCCCACTTCGCCGGGCGCGATGGCTTGGCCCGAACAGCCTTCGATGCAGATCCGCTCCTCGCAGGTCGCGCAGACTTCCGGGTGCGTGAACACGACGTGGTCGGCGTAGCCGGGAGGGGCCTGGACTTTGCCCCCCAGCAGGAGCGCATCCTGCTGGGAGATGAGGAGTTGGCCTTCGTAGGGAATCGCGGGCCAGCCCGCGCGCTCCATCAGGGCGCTATGCAGCGATGTGCCTTTGGCGGCGCACTCTTTGCGGATCGCCGCGATTTCTTCCGCCGGGATTCTCCCACGATAGTAATCCTCGACGGTCGGAATGCGTTTGTATGGCTGGACGGGCTGCCCTCCGGGCGTGAACGCGCCGTTGGTCATGCCGGTAAGCGCCATGCCGATCATCCCCGGGATGAACCCTTTTTGGAATCCGTTGCGCGATTTCTCTGCGACGCGGCCCTCGGCCTCCACCCAGCTTGCGCGGCGGCGCGCGACGTAGGTGGCTTCGAGGTTCTCTTTCGTAAATGGCTTGTTGGCCTTGAGCAGCTCGATGACGCTTTCGGCAAGCTGCGTGCCGCTGGCCCAAGCTTCGTCCACGCCGGAGCCGGTGAGGACGTTGGTCGTGCCGGAGCCTTCGCCGATGCGCGCAAAGCCGTCGCCCGCGAGGTGCGGTTCGCCGTGCAGGCCGGATTCGCCCAAGGTTTTCGCGCCCCAGGAGCGGAGTTTGCCGCCTTCCAGATAGCGCCAGAGATACGGGTGGAGCATCCAGTGCTGGAGATAGCGGTAGGCCGTGCGCGTGGGGCTGTCAAACCACGAGGGAACGAAAATGCCGATGGAGGCGACGTTGTCGGGATGGACGTAGAAGAACCCGAAAATTTCCGGCTCGGGATAGCCGAACGTGTGCAAAACAGTCCCCGCCTTCAGCGGCGTGCCTTCGGGGAGGTCGACCACGAATTTCATGCCGATGGCCCAGTCGCGCGCGTGGTGGCCTTCGGGCATTCCGAGTTGCTCGTCGAATTGCTGGCCGATGGGACCAATGGGGCCGTCGCCGATCACGGTGAGCGCGGCGTGGATGTCCATACCGGGCATGAACGCGTCACTCGGCTCGCCCGTTTTGTCCACGCCTTGGTCGAGCAACCGGACTCCGACGACTTTTTTGCCTTCGAGAAGCGCTTCGGAAACCGGTGTGCCGGGCCAGATTTGCACCGCGCCGGTGCTCTGGACCTGCGTGCCGACCCATTGCATAAACTGGCCCATCGAGAGCACCATGCCGTTTTTCTTGTGCAGAAATCCGGGCGTCCACGGGAGGTCGAGCGCGTGGTTCTCCACCGGCAACATCCATTTGAAAGCCTTGATCGCCTGATCCGCCACGCGCATCAACGCAGGACGGCGGCTCGCGCCCACGGGGTCGAGCAGGTAGAGCACTTTCTCGTCACCCACCGGCGCAGACATGGGAATGCCCGCCTGGTCGATCTCCGGGTAGGATTCGCGCACCGCACGCGCCTTGGTCACCACGCCCGAAACGCCGAAGCCGATATCGTCGGCGCGCTCGTAGCACATGACCTGCGGCGGCATGCCCGGCATCGCGGCGCTTTCCACGGCGGGAGAACCGTCTTCGTTAACGAGTTGCTTGGAGAGCGTGGAAAGAAATCCGCCCATTGCGGGGCCGAAGCCGACGCAGGCGATGTCAACGTCCATGCGGGCGCGTTCGATGGTAGAATCTGATGTCATGCTATTTTCTTTTTTCTCGGTTTCGGCGCGTAAACGGGCGGCTCTTCCTTTATATGAAAACCGATCTCGCGCGAAGCGGATTCCGCATCGGCTGGAACCGGTTCCATGAGCTTCTTGATCTCACCCAAGATATGAACGATGGCCTGTTCCTGATCGTCGAGCCGGTCGGTCAGGTTGCGTTCCAGTTCCGCCAATTTCGCCGCGAGTTCCTTGTTTTGCGCAAAGGTTTCGCGCATTTTCACGAACGCGCGGACGACAAACACGCTCATCTGCACGGCACGCGGGCTGTTGAGCACGTTGGCCGCCATGATCGCCCCGTGCTCGGTGAAAACCCACGGGCGATAACGGATATTGCGCTTGGATGCGGTCGCAATTTGCGACCTCATGTTTGCAACCTCTTGGAAATCAACGGTGAAAGCGAAATCTTCCGGGAACTTTTCTGCATTACGCCGGACCGCTTCGTTGAGCCGCTTGGTCGGCACGCCGTAAACCTGCGCCAGATCGGCGTCCAGAATGACGCGCTGGCCGCGGATGAGGCGGATGAGGCTTTCGACGAGATCGGCAGATGGGGAAGTCATTTTATTCTCACGCAAAGCCGCAAAGGCGCAAAGAGGTTAGTCTTCAAGGCCATTTACCACTCGGAAGATGCCGTTTTTGATCATGGATGTACCAAAATTGATGAGCAGGCCGAGGCGTTTATCCATCAGTCGGAGGTAGGTCAGCAATTGTTTTTTATGCACCTGGGCAATTTCTTCGATGGATTTGAGTTCAATCAAGACCTTGTCCTGCACAACAATATCCGCACGAAAGCCTTCATCGAATTTCACGCCATCGTAGATGATCGGCACTGGTTTCTGCCGAACCACTGTCAGTCCCCGCTTTTCCAAATCGCGCGCCAAAACAACCTCATAAACGGACTCAAGCAACCCAGGGCCGAGTTCCTTGTGAATATGAAAAGCCGCATCGACCACAATCTGTGCAATTTGGTTTTCGGAAGAATGATTCATGACCCGCTCAAAGACGCCAAGCGTCCCCTCTTTCTTTGCGCCTTTGCGTCTTTGCGTGAGAATAAATAAACTACATCGGGTAATCGAGAGCCTCGGGAATCATCACTTTCGTGAGCGACTCCGCCGCGCGGTCTTTGGCCAGGCGCGAGCCGGAGAGGCAGATGTCGAGCTTCGCGCGCATCCGCACGAACGCTTCGAGGCCGCTGCAATGCGGGCACGGGCCTTCCTTGTCGGCGTGGGCGTGGCCGCTCTCGGTCACGTCGGAGACGGAGCGCGAGGTGCTGGCGATGCCGGGGATGATCCCTTCGAGGAATTCGATCTCTTCCGCGCCGTAACAGGCGCTGCAACTCTCCTGTGTCCAGGACGGGTGCGCGTTGTAGCCGTAGACGAGTTCCGCGCAGATGCGGCCGACTTCGCCCGCCGCGCTGGCAGCGTGGACGTGGCACAGATCGACGAGGAAATTCAGCGTGCCCGGCAGGCCTTCGGCGATGGCCGGGTCCGCCGCGCCTTTGGATTCGAGCCGGAGCACATCGAGGATTTGCTGGCGGGTGGCGATCAACCAGCAGAGCGCGTCTGCCATGGCAAACGTCACGCCCTGGCGGCTCTTGTGATAGAGCTTCGCGCCGTTCGCGTCCTTGGCGATTTCCAGATGTTTGAGCGTCCAGAGCCAGAGCTTCATCGCGCTCGCCAACGTGCAGGCGCCGGTGCCGGGCCGCTCGGAGGCGATGTGCTTCATCTCGGCGATCCACCCCTCGAATTGCGTGAGGAAGAGCGCGTTGTTCATCGTCATCGAGAGCTGAAGCCGCTGCACGGCTTCGGGCCCTTCGTAGGTCGCCTCAAGCTGCGCATCCATCCACTTTTGGCAGAGGAATCCGGGGCAATCCTCGGTAATCCCGTAGCCGCCCATGAGGCTGACTGCCTCGCGCATGACGTTCGCGCCGTGGCCGGTGTTCCAAAGTTTGCAAGCGGGACAGAGGACGTTGGCCTGTGCGTCGATCAACGCAAATTGGACGAGCGGGTCAGCGCGAAGAGCTTCGATGCGCTCGCGATTGGCGTCGGGTTGCGCGGAAAGCTTGAGCAGTTCGATGGCTTCCTGCTGTTTCTGCGTCATCGCCTTGAAGGCGGCGCGCCCGCTGAGCCCTTGTTCCGCGAAAATGCGGTCCTTGGTTTTTTCCAGCGTATCGACTTCGTCGTAGAGGCGCGCCGTCGCGAATCCGAGCGAGGCTCCGGCTTCGCCCGAGGCCCAGACGTCCACCAAACGGTGCAGCGCGTCTTCCTTCTGCTGGAGACCGGACTCGTAGCGGGGCGAACCGGGGTTCACGCCGTCGCCGCCACGGAACCGCTGGCGTTGATAGCGGATGACCGGCTCGATGGAAGAAAGCAGCTTGGCCGAGGTCATCAGGCCGATGGTCACGCGGGTGCGCTTGAAGACCGCCTCGATCACTTCGGCGTGCGAGTAGCGCGGGATGATGACGCCGTCTTTGACGGTGTAGCCGCCAATGATGCGACTCGCGGGAACCGTCAAATTGAACACGGGATCGCGCGTGGAGGAAAGTTGCTGGACGAGTTTCTTGGTCGGCACACCCCGGTCGAAGGTGCCGGGATCGCCCTCTTCAAGGATCACCATGAAACTCCCCTTGATGCGCTCGTCGGCGGAATCAACGGCGGCGGTGACGACATCGGCGAACGCCATGCCGGTGATGAAACGGGCGCGTTTGTCGATGTGCAACATCGGTTCTTCACCGTCTTTCCACTCGGCCACGCGCGCCTTGCCGCAGAGCATCCCGGTCTCGACGCCCGCAAACGGGATCGGCTCGGTCAATGCGAACGCGGCGCGGATCTGGCGGCGGTCCTCGCCGGGTTGGAGCGGCGCGGCCATCCCCATGTAATGAGCGACCTGCTCGGGCGTGCCGCGTTCGTGGATTGGCGCAAGGCCCAAATTGCTGGCCAGACTGCCGGTGGCAGACCCGGCATCCACCCAAGCGAGCTCGAAGGCGACCAGCGCCATCGCGAGATTCTTGGGCCCTTCGATGAAGCCGCCCTGTTCGGGATCGAGCGATGCCGCAGTGATGCCGCTCTCGTCGTAAACAGGCATCTGGGTCGCTTTCAACTCGGTCCACTCGTGGGAATTGCGCGCCCCCTCGGCGACCATGCGGGCGATCGGCCCGCGCGCTACGCAGCGGGTGGACTGCACGAGCATGGCGAGGTCATAGCGCTCGTCGAAGCCCCACAAGATTTGGCGGACGCCATCTCCGGGAAGGGTTTGCAAAGTCGGAACGGGAAGGTCGGTGGCTGGGCTCTCCATAAAGGGTCTGTATAAGTAAAAAAGCGCGGGATTTCACCACCCTGGGTTGCGGGGGCGGCCGGTCCGTGCGCATTCGTTAAGGAATATGCGCTTCTTGGGCGGCGCGCAAGCGAAAGCGGCAGGGTGATGGGGGGAACGCATCAAAAATGATCAGGAACTCAGCAAAGAGATGGGAAAGAGATACCCTGAACGCGGGTCATTCCGAGCGCAGCGAGGAAACTCGCAAGCCATTCCAACGCGCGGCTTGCTCTGTAATGCAGGATGGGAAAGCTTTGCCCCGGAAACAAAAACGCAGACCCCGCGAACGGGATCTGCGTTTTAGAAAAACCTAAATGTTCTATTATTGAGCTTGGTAGCAGTTCGTGCCGCTCTCCGTTCCAGCGATGCTTGGGTCTGCTACTCCTGGAACATTGCCGACGATCTGCACCACAGTGGTGCCGTTGGCCTGTTGTTTTTTAAGCACGGAAGCGTCGCCGCCCTTACGGAAGACCACGAAGCCCTTGTCGCCGAAGGGCTTAACACTTGAACTGGCGGCGGTAAATGCCGTGTTGTATGTGTAGTTCTTCGATGCCAAGAACAGCGTGTTCGAGGGATCGCTGTCCTTCACCAGATAAACTTTGAAAGCGCTGTTCGTATTGGCAAACGAGGGGGTCAGAGCTCCCGTCGTCGCGTCTGCGGTGCCCGTGTAGGAATTGATGCCCGGCGCAGCGAAGATTTTCAAATCCGCAGCTTTCAGGTAGTCATACTTCACCAAGCGCGCCACGAAATCAGCCAAGCTGGTGATGGGTGTAGCAGGGGCGGTGGCCGTAGCGAGATCCCCGGGCCAACCGAGATTGGTGTCGCTGTTGGTCGATCCATCGTTTGCCATCATGGAGGTCGCCAAATGGATTTGTCGGCAATTGCTCATTGCCGCAATGAGTTGCCCTCTGACCAGTGCGCCTGCGATTGCGGGCATGACTGCGCCCGCCAACACGGCGATAATGGAGATGACGACGAGGAGTTCGATCAGGGTAAAACCCTTTTGAGTACGTTGGAATTTCATATTCTGGTGTATTTGGGAAGGATGTTGCGGGTCAGCGTAGCTTAGAGATTTCGTTTCGCAATCGGTTTTTTTGGGTCTTGGATAATTTGTTTCACAACAACGTCATTTCTTCGTGACATCGGGGGCTGGCTCCGTCTCCGCCGCTGCCGGAATTGCCGGGGGGTAGGCGTGGCGCTTGAAGGCGACGACGGCAAGCGGCGGGAGTTTGAGCACCAGCGAGTGGCTCTTGCCCTGCCAGCCGACCCACTCCGCATGCTGCCCGCCGTAGTTGCCGACGTTGCTGCCGCCATAGGTCTCGGCATCGGTGTTGATGATTTCCTCATACCAGCCTTCGCAGGGAACGCCTACGCGGTACCATTCGCGGACGACCGGGGTTGCGTTGATCGCAAAGACAATCACTGAGCCGTCGCTCCCTTTGCGGCTGAAGGCGACCACGGAGTTGTCGGCGTCGTGGAAGTCGATCCACTCGAACCCTTCGTAGCTGTCGTCCATGCTCCAGAGGGCCGGTTCGTTTTTGTAAACCCAGTTGAGGTGCTGGACGAGCCGGCTCAGGCCGTCATGCATCGGGTATTGCGTGAGATGCCAGTCGAGGCTCTTTTCGTGGTTCCACTCTTCCCATTGGCCAAATTCGCCGCCCTGGAAGAGCAGTTTCTTGCCGGGATGGGCATACATCCAGGCGTAGAACATCCGCAGATTTGCGAACTTCTGCCATAGGTCGCCGGGCATTTTGTCCAGGAGCGAACGCTTGCCGTGGACGACTTCGTCATGGCTCAACACGAGCACGAAATGTTCATGGAAGGCGTAGAGCAGCGAGAAGGTGATGTCGCCCTGGTGGAAGCGCCGGTGGATCGGGTCTTTCTCCATATAGGAGAGGAAATCGTGCATCCAGCCCATGTTCCACTTGAGGCCGAACCCGAGACCGTTCAGGTAGGTGGGCCGGGAG
>JBAXCI010000076.1:0-9033 GCA_037141555.1 Verrucomicrobiota bacterium
ACATCCACCATGTCACCAAACTTCTACTAAACCGACTATGCGGGTGGTATTATTCAGCTTGCAACCCACACTGACATCCGCCGACCGTCGCCGCCTCAAAGGCAAGGCGCAAACTCTCGAACCCGTTCTCAAAGTAGGGCACAACGGCGTGAGCGAGGCTTTTCTCGCGAGCGTCGACCACGAGTTGACCCTGCACGAACTGATCAAAATCAAGTTCGCCGATTTCAAAAAGGAGCGGCACGAGCTCTCCGAGCAGATTGCCACCGCCACCAACAGCGCCCTGCTGCAAGTGGTCGGTCACGTGGCGGTGTTTTACCGGCCGCGTCCAAAGCCGGAAAAGGTGTAATGCCCTACCAATACCGGCTCATCAACTTCAAAAAACGCAGGCCATCCCGCAACGGGTGGATCTGGCTCGTCTCGTCGCCGTAGACGGTCGTGACCGGCACGTTGCCGATGCGATGCCCGTTGTGCGAGGCGATGAGCAGCATCTCCGTCTCGTAATCATACGCGTTGCTTTCGCAAAACAAGCTCGGGATCACGCCCCGGTGAATCATCCGGAATCCGCATTGCGTGTCCGGGATGGGCTGTTTGCAAAGCCAACTGATCATAGCTGACATGCATTGATTCGTGAGCCGTCGCACCAACGGCATCCCATCCGTCGCGTGCATCCGATTGCCCACGAATAAGCCGCACTGCGTCTCGGCGGCAGCGGAAACGAAGCGATCGATCTCCTCGGGCAGATGCTGTCCGTCGCCGTCCAGAATAAGCACGTAGTCAAAACCGCGCTCCATCAATACCTTAAACCCGGTCTTGATGGCCGCCCCCTTGCCGCCGTTCTGGGAATGCACGATCACCTCGGCTCCCGCCTGGCGGGCGCGCTCCGCCGTCTCGTCGGGCGAACCGTCGTCCACCACCAAAACAGCCGCGAGTTGCTTCTGTGCCCGCCGCACAACGTCGGCGATATGCGCCTCTTCGCGGTAGGCGGGGATCAAGGCCGCGATCTTCGCGGGATGGACGCCGTTGGATTCTGTTGCCGAGGTCATTTCGTGGTGGGGTCAAATTCAGCCGCGTGATAGGAACTGCGAACCAGAGGCCCGCTGGCGACATGCTGGAATCCTTTTTCCAGGCCGATTTCCTTGTATTCCGCGAATTTCTCCGGGGTCACATACTCAATAATGGGCAGGTGTTCCGGCGTGGGGCGCAGGTATTGGCCGAGGGTCAATACTTGAACGCCTACACCGCGCAGATCGTCCATGGCCGAGAGGATTTCCGCCTCCTGCTCACCGAGGCCCAACATGAGACCGCTCTTGGTCGTAATACCGGGAGCGATCGCCTTAAAATCCCGCAACACCTGGAGTGAAAGCCGGTATTTCGCGCGCGAACGGACCAGCGGCGTCAGGCGTTCCACGGTTTCGAGGTTGTGATTGAAAACATCGGGCGCGGCGTCCGCCACCGTCTGCAACGACTCCGCGCGCCCGTTGAAATCGGGCGTGAGCACTTCAATGACAAGAGAGGGGTTGAGCGCGCGAATCGCCCGGATGGTCTGCGCAAAATGCTCCGCCGAACCGTCTTCCAGGTCGTCCCGGCACACGGAGGTCAACACCACATGCCGGAGTTTGAGCCTCCCGATCGCCTCCGCGACGCGGCGCGGTTCATCGGGATCGAGCGGAAACGGTTTTGCGGTATCCACCGCGCAAAAACCGCACGCCCGCGTGCAGCGTTCCCCGGCGATCATGAACGTGGCCGTTCCGCTGCTCCAACATTCCCAGCGGTTGGGACAATGCGCTTCTTCACAAACCGTCACCAACCGCAGATCGGAAATCAACGACTTGGTCGAATGGAAAGTGGGACTGGACGGAAATCGGACTCTCAGCCAGTCCGGCTTTTTCGATTGGTGGAGCGCAGGGTCTATTTTCACAAGAATGGATCGGGCCCGGCCCCTTTGGAGGTCGAGCGACGCAAACCTACGACATTCCGCCCCCTTACGCCAAGGATTGATTCGCCGAACGCTTCCGAGGGAGAAACGGGCCTGAGTATTTCTTCCTCAATCCCCCCGCCGCCCGCCCTACACGCTTGCACGGAAGGCATTTATCCGCTTAATTGTCTCCCAATGAAGGTTCTCCCCCTCCTCCCCATCTCCATCCCTGCCTGCGCTGGAGTCCTCCTGGCAACGACAGCTTTATGTCTGGCCGACACGGTTACGCTCAAATCCGGCGAAGTGCTCAACGGCAAGATCCTCAGCGAAACCAACCGGGAGATCGTCATGGACGTGACGGTCGCCGCTGGAATAACCGACCAGAAGACCATCGACAAAACCGATGTGCGGGCGGCAGAAAAAACCCCGCTCGATGAAATTGCCTTTCAGGAAATCAAGGGCTGCCAGATCGACAACCACTCTTTGCCCGCGAGCAGCTACGTGGCAATTATTAAGTCCCTGGAGTCCTTCCTCAAAAAATACCCGCAGAGTTCCCGCGTTGACGAAGTCCAGTCGACCCTGGCTGCCTTCAAGCACGAACAGGAGCAAGTCAAAGCCGGGTGCATGAAGTGGGACAATCAGTGGTATACCAAAGAGGAAGCCGAGAAAAACAAATACCGGCTCGCCGCCCAAATGCAGTTCGCAGCCATGCGGGACCAAGCCTCCCGGCGTGACTGCATCGGAGCCTTGAACACGTTCGATCTGATCGAAAAATGGTATCCCGGTTCTAATGTTTACCCAGACGCCGTCGAACTGGCCCAGAGTATGATTCGGACCGTCTGCGCCGATATGGAGCGCATCCGGGTCAACGCCAAAGCGCAGGAAGCGCAATTTAACAACGGCATCGTTCTCGTAACAGAACCGCAAAAGAGCCAGATGATCGCCGCGCGCCAGGCGCAGGTCACCACAGCGGAAGCCGCATTGGCTGCCGCCGAGCGCGCCGGAGTAAAATGGAAGCCGCTTCTGGCGATGGCGAGCAAGAGCTTTGAGTCGTTGAAAACAACCATTGGCACCGAAGCTCCCAGGCTCGAAGCCCTTCCCTTGGCTGACATCCGCAAGAGCATCGCGAGCATCAAGGACGCCGAGGCGGCTCTGAGTGACAACAACGCCGCAGGCGCTGAGGTGAAGGTAAAGGAAGCGCAAAAGCTTTGGAGTGTAAACGGTGAGGTCGCCGCGCTCACCGCCGAAATCGAAGCCTTCAAAAAGAAGCCCACGCCGACTCCCATTCCCAAGCCAACCGCAACCCCCACCCCCACACCGAAACCCGTAGCTCAAGTCACGACGCCGCCCCCGACTCCCACGCCCAAAAAGTGGCATCAGTTCTGACCTGAAGCAACCCAAGGCCGCAAGGCCGCCGCACCTTTTATGAGCCGAACCGCCACCATCGAACGGAATACCGCCGAAACCCGCATCACCGTCCAACTGACCGTGGACGGCAGCGGCACAAGCAAAATCGCAACGAAGATCCCGTTCTTCGACCACATGCTCACCCTCTTTGCGCGGCATAGCCTCGTGAACCTCGAAGTGATCGCCGATGGCGATATCGAAGTCGATTTTCACCACACCGTCGAAGATGTCGGCATCAGCCTCGGTCGCGCCTTTGCCCAAGCCTTGGGCGACAAACGCGGCATCCGCCGCTATGGCTGGGCCTACCTCCCGATGGATGAAACGCTCGCTCGCGTCGTCATCGATTTCAGCGGCCGCCCCTTTCTGGAATACCGCGCCCCGCAGGGGGTTGACGCGATTGGCAAATTCCCGTTCCAACTCGTGGAGGAATTCCTGCGAGGCTTCGCGGTGCATGCCGGGATGAATCTCCACGCCGAGGTCCTCTACGGGCGCGACGCCCACCACATGGCCGAGGCCATCTTCAAAGCCCTGGCCAAAGCCGTCGATCAAGCCTGCCAGATCGACCCGCGCGTCACCGGCATCCCGAGCACCAAAGGCCTCCTTTAACCTCCGAGCATGATCGCCCTCATCGACTACGGCAGCGGCAACATCCGCAGCGTCTTCAAAGCCCTCCAGCACGAAGGCGCGGACGTGCAACTCATCGGCACTCCGGAAGGCCTCAAATCCGCCGACGCCGTGGTGTTACCAGGGGTCGGAGCCTTCAGCGACTGCGTGCGCGGCATCCAATCGCGCGGCATGTGGGAACCGCTGCACGCCTGGCTGGAAAGCGGGCGTCCCTTCCTCGGCATCTGCGTCGGCTACCAACTCCTCTTTGACGAAAGCGAAGAAGCGCAGGACGGCACGCGCGGGTTCGGCTTTTTCGCGGGAAAAGTGCGCCGTTTCAGCACCCCCGGCATCAAAGTGCCGCAGATCGGCTGGAACAGCCTCGCCCTCAACCAGCCCGACCACAAGCTCTGGCGCGGACTGCCGCAAAACCCGCACGTCTTCTTCGTCCACTCCTACTACCCGGCCCCGGAGAACGCCGAGGAAGTGATCGCATCCACCGAATACGGCGAGACCTTCGCCGCCGCCGCCGCGCGAGGCAACGTCGCAGGCACGCAATTCCACCCGGAAAAAAGCCAGAAAGTGGGGCTACGAATTTTGCGGAATTTCGTGGAGTCCGTGGAGGCAGAGAGCCGGATCGTTTGGCAATAAGGGGGGGCAGGGGTCTCGAACACCTGGCTTCCTCATTTTTCCGTTCCTGATTTCCTGAGTTCCTGATTGAATTCCTCCCTTCATGATCCTACTTCCAGCCATCGACCTCATGGGCGGCCAAGTCGTCCGCCTCCGCCAGGGCAAAGCCTCAGAGAAAACCGTCTATTCCAACGACCCCGCCGCGTTTGCCAAAAAGTGGGTCGATGAAGGGGGCGACTACCTCCACATCGTCGATCTCGACGCGGCCTTCACCGGCGTCTCGCAAAACATCGAGTCCGTCCGCGCCATCACCGCCGCAGCGGGCGTCCCGTGCGAGTTGGGCGGGGGGATGCGCAGCGAGGAAGCCATCGGCCGGGCATTCGACGCAGGGGTGGCGCGCGTGGTCATCGGCACCCGCGCCGCAGAGTCCGTCGATTTCGTCGCCGCGATGGCCGCGAAGTTTGGCGGGGAGCGGATCGCCGTGGGCATCGACGCCCGCAACGGCGAGGTCTCCGTGAAAGGCTGGACCGAGGCGTCGGGCGTGAAAGCCGTCGATCTCGCCAAGCAGGTCGAAGCCGCCGGAGCCGGGACCATCATCTACACCGACATCGCCACCGACGGGATGCTCGTCGGCCCGAACTTCGCCGAAATGGAGCACCTCCTTGGGCAGTTGAAATGCCAACTTATCGCCAGCGGCGGCGTATCGTGCGCTCAAGACGTGCTGCGCCTCAACCAAATGCAGGGGCTCTACGGCGTCATTATCGGCAAAGCGCTCTACGACGAAAAAATCGACCTGCCAGCCCTCGTCACGGAACTCAAGCGAGGTTAGACAAAGAGGTTTTATCCGCAGATTTCGCAGATGAACGCAGATTTCCAGAAGAGTCCGCTTCTAAAACAATCTGCGAAAATCTGCGTAATCTGCGGATACTCCTTCTCCTAATTTCCAAATCTTTGATTTCATCCGTTTTTTTTAGGATTAGCCTTCCATCCCATGCGCGTTCTCTTTCTCGACTGTATTTCCGGCATCAGCGGCGACATGACCGTCGGCGCGCTTTGCGACCTCGGCGTCAAACCGTCCGCCTTTGAGTGGGAACTCTCCAAAGTCGAGATCGGCGATTTCCATATGCACTGGGAGCGCCAGCAGCGGCAGGCCATCGAAGGCGTGAAATTTGGAATCCATGAAGGGGCGACCCATCAACACGACCACGGACACGGCCATCACCACCATCACCACCACGATCATGGCCACGAACACGCGCATGAGGCCGACCACGTTCACGGACGCACCCACGCCCAGATCCGCGCCCTTATTGAAGCGAGCGACCTGAGTCCCTTCGTCAAAAAGCACGCCCTTTCCATCTTCCATCGCGTGGCCGTTGCCGAGGGGAAAATCCACGGTCAGCCAGCAGAGGATGTCGCCTTCCACGAAGTCGGCGCGCTCGATTCCATCGCCGACATCATCTGCGCCTGCGTCGGCATCGAGCAACTCGGCGTCGACGAGGTGCGCGTCTCCCCGCTCTTTGACGGACGCGGCTGGGTGAAGTGCGCCCACGGCCAATTCCCGATCCCCTGCCCTGCAACCCTGGAAATTCTCGCGGGAATCCCGCTGGGCCAGATCGACGAACCCTATGAGTTCATCACACCCACCGGCGCGGCCATCGTCGCGGAGTTCGGGCGTGCCTTCGGCGTGATGCCGACGTTGCGCGTGGAGAAAATCGGCTACGGCATCGGCTCCCGCCAACTCCCAAACCGCCCCAACGTCCTGCGCGCCGTCCTTGGGCAGGCCGATGCGCCCTCCACGTCCCCTTACTTGACCGACACCGTCGTTCGGGTGGAAACCAACCTTGACGATCTCTCGCCGGAGATCGCCGGAGCCGTCTTGAATCGGCTCATGGACGCTGGGGCGTTGGACGCCGCATTGTTGCCCATCCAGATGAAAAAAAACCGGCCCGGCGTGCAACTCTCCGTCCTCTGCGAAGAGGCGGCGCTGGGAAAAATCGCGGATTTGCTCTTCACCGAAACCACGGCTTTCGGCATTCGGATGGACCGGGTGGAGCGCTGGAAACTGGACCGCCGATTTGAAACCGTCTCGACGCCCTTTGGCGAGATCACCGTCAAACTCGGCCTGCGCGGCAAGGAGATCGTGCAGACCGCCCCGGAATTTGAGTCGTGCCGCGAGGCAAGCGAACGCACCGGCCAGCCGCTGCGCGCGATTTACGAAGCCGCCCTGCAAGCCTTCCGCGGAAAGTGATCTAGGCCGAGCCGAAATGCTTGTCACCCCGAACGCAGTGAGGGACCCCTCCAGTGTCCCAACTCCTCTGCTACCTCAAAGTTCGCCAGTCCGGCAAAGATCCCTCGCAAGCTCGGGATGACGCTGTTATCGGGGCTGCAACTCCTACTCGAAATAGGCTTTCACCACGTATTGCTGGATCATCCTGTGGGTGTTGAAGAACGACCCGTTCAATGCGATGCAGTGGCGCATCACGTCGATATAACGGTCCCGCTCGCCGTAATAGAGCGGCAGGATGGTTCGCTCCAACTGGTCATAAAGCAACGCCGCGTCATTCAAGCGCGGGGAATTGTCGTCGCGGTGCAGTTCCCCGATGGCCCAGCCGGTAACCCCTTCGATACAGCCTTCGATCCACCAGCCGTCGAGCACGCTCAGGCTCGGCACGCCGTTGAGCGCCGCCTTCATCCCGCTCGTGCCGGACGCCTCCATCGGCGGTTGCGGCGTGTTCAGCCAGACATCGACCCCGGCCACCATCAACCGCGCGATCTCCATGTCGTAGTGTTCCAGAAACGCCACGGGAATTTCCGAATGCAGACTCCGCGCATATTCAAAAATGCGGCGGATGATCTCCTTCCCTTCCCGGTCGTTTGGATGCGCTTTCCCGGCGTAAACAATCTGGATTTTCCCCGCTCCGGCGGCGATTCGCTTGAGGCGTTCCACGTCGGCAAAAAGCAGTTCGGGCCGTTTGTAAGCCGTAGCGCGCCGCGCAAAACCGAGCGTGAAAACATCGCAATCCATCCCGGCATTGGCCTCGCGGTTTACGTAACGCATGAGTTCGCGCTTGGCCGCGTAATGCGCCTGCCAGATCTGCTCCTTGGGGATGCTCAAAGCGGATCGCAAACTGTAATTATCGTGACGCCAGCCGGGGATATAGCGGTCAAACAGCACCGCGCAAGCATCCGAAGCCCACGTCGCGCCATGCACGCCATTGGTAATGGCGTCGATCACGTAACGGGCGAACATCTGTTGAGCCACCTGCCCGTGTTTCTTGGCCACGCCATTGACGTAATGACTCAGGTTCAGCGCGAGATAGGTGAGGTTCACCATCCCCTGGCTGCAAAAAACCTCCTGCATCTCCTGCACCTCGCGACGGCCCAACACCCGGTCCATGAGCTCCAGGGAAAACTGGTCGTGTCCCGCTGGCACCGGCGTATGGGTGGTAAAAACACACAGCCGCTTCACCGTCTCCACATCCTCGCGAGTAAAACTGTCGCGGTCCGCCTTGCGCGCTTCTTCGTCGAGCAGTTCCAACCCGAGCAGACTCGCGTGCCCCTCGTTCATGTGGTAGCGGGCGACATTGCGGTAGCCGAGCGCCCGGAGCATCCGCACGCCGCCGATACCGAGGACGACCTCCTGGCACAGCCGGTACCGGGCGTCGCCGCCATAGAGGGAATCGGTCAATCTGCGGTCCCACTCCGAATTTTCCGGCAGGTCGGTATCCAGGAAATAGACCAGCACCAGGAAGCCGCCCGCCCCGGTCACTTCGTAGACCCAGGCGCGGATTTGCACGGGACGCCCTTCGATCTGCACCGTGGCGCGTCCTGGCAATTCCATCAAAAAATCCTCTGGAACCCACGCCACCGGCTCTTCAGTCTGCCACCCCTGCGCATCGAGCCGCTGGTAGAAGTAGCCTTTGCGATGAAGCAGGGTCACCGCGACCATCGGCACCTTCATATCCGCCGCGGCGCGGACGGTGTCGCCCGCCAAAATCCCCAAGCCGCCGCTATAAGTGGGCACGCGCGCCTCGATGCCAACTTCCATCGAGAAATAGGCGATCATCGGACGAGCCTTATTCACAACAGCCTCCCATGCTCCATCGCAGTCGATTCGCTTGCGCCGGGCATCCCGGATGGATTTGGCAGCCTAACGCGGGATCGCGCAAGTCTTGCTTTTATAATGCTGGTGGTAGGGCTCGGCGGGGTAGAATTCCCCAGCCGTCACAATTTGCGTCGCAATGGGCCCCTTGCCCTTGGCCTCCTGCTCGGCTTTGGCTGCTTCGGCGGCGGCTTTTTGCCCCGGCGAGTAGGTGAACAGAGCCGTCCGGTAGTTATCGCCAATGTCCGGCCCCTGCCGGTTCTTCTGGCGCGGATCATGGATGCGCCAGAATAAATCCAAGAGTTGCTTGTAGCTGACAGCCTCCGGGTCAAGCTCGACCGCCACCGCCTCGGCATGCCCCGACGTATGCGGG
>JBAXCI010000077.1:0-8990 GCA_037141555.1 Verrucomicrobiota bacterium
TCCGCGATATTCTCTTGCGGGAGCGTCCCGATGTAATCCACGTGTGGGATTGGTGGCAGTGCCTCGACGCCTACTACGTCGCCCATCTGTGGATGCGGATTCCGATGGTGGTGACTGATATGTCGATGAGTCTTTACCATCTGTTGCCAAAAAGCCTGCATACCACCTTCGGAACGCAGCAACTAGTCGACCAGGCAAGAAGCACGGGACGGCGCCGCCTCTCGCTCGTTATGCCCCCGGTGGACCTCAACAGGAATGCGCCGGGCGCGGTTGACTGCGACCCGTTCAAGGCGCGGTTTGGGCTCAAGGACACGGATATCAATATCGCCATAATCTGCCGCCTTACAAACTGGATGAAAAGCGAGGGAGTTATGCGAGCAATTGGTGCCGTTCGCACACTGGGACGGCGATATCCGCTGCGGCTAATTATTGCCGGCAACGGCGATGCCCGTGCCAGGCTTGATCGACTTGCACGGGAGACAAACAGGGCGCTTGGACGCCCGGCAATCGTTTTAACAGGTGCTCTTCTGGACCCGCGTCCGCTTTATTCCGCCGCAGATATTGTCATCGGCATGGGCGGTTCCGCACTGCGTGGAATGGCCTTCGGAAAACCCGTTATCGTGGTGGGGGAACAAGGCTTCTCCGCGCCGATTACACCGCAAACCGCGGACTTTTTCATGTATCAGGGAATCTATGGGATAGGAGATGGCGACCCTGGCAATACCGGCCTCACAGAGCAACTTCGCACACTTGCGAGACAGCGTGATCTTCGTCAAAGCTTGGGGGCGTTCTCGCGGGATTTCGTGTGGCGATACTTCGATCTGGAGAAGGTGGGCGCGCAGGTGGAGAAGCTGCTCTGCCTGGCCGCCGCTGAGACGCCGAGACGGCGCATCGCCGCTTTTGACGGCCTGAGGACCGCCGTCGTATGGATCAAGGAAAGGCGGTTCATTCCTGTCTCGTGGCGGGTGAAGTTTTCCAAATCGTAGTCGGCGGGAAACTCCGCGTTTGCGCGCCTTCATTTCGAAACGCGTGCCGCTGTGCTCGCATTCGATGCATCTGCAACATCACGCATTGCGATGAGGGATTTCGGCAAAAACGGACTGGCGTATGAAACTAAGTATCGTGATCATTTGTTGGAACGACTTGAAGGTGATCGTTCCGTGCCTGGAATCGATTTTCAAACAGACAACCACCCTCCAGTTTGAAGTTATCGTAACCGACAACGGCTCCACGGATGGCTCGGTTGCCTACATCCGGAAACATTTTCCCAATGTCCGGGTCGTCGAAAACGGCGCTAATCTCGGCTTTTCCAAGGGAAATAACGCAGGGATACGCGTTGCCCATGGCGAATACATTCTCATTCTCAACCCCGACACGGTTATCGTGGACCGGGCATTGGAGAGGCTAGTTGAATTCGCGGATGAGCACCCCGAAGCAGGCGCTTTCGGCTGTCGAGTCTTGAACCCCGATGGTTCGTACCAGAATCCAGCGCGGCCACTTCCCTCGGTTTCCGGTTATCTGATCGCTGCACTTTATATGAGATGGCTCGGGCGCATCTCGGACCTCTTCGATTCCGATCTTTACCAGGGTTGGAACGGCCAAAGCGAGCGAACGATCGGATTCCAATCCGGTTGTTGTGTGCTCTTCCGAGGCGCACTGCTGAAACGCCTCGGCGGGTTCGACGAGCGCTTCTTTTATCATTTTGAAGAAAGCGACTTATGTTGCCGTGTTTGGGAGGCCGGCTCGACGGTCCGATTCTACCCTGACGCGAAGATCATTCATTTGGGTGGGCAATCGGTGGGGCGTTTCCCGATCCGGTTCGCGCTGGAAACCTACCGGAGCGGTTATCGCTTCTTCCATAAGCATGCCGGAAAAAAGGGAGCGGTCAGGATCCGCCGCGTCTATTTGCTCGGCCTCGCGCTTCGTTATTGCGGCTACCGCACGCGCAGTTTGTTTGGGACCAACGAAGCCTTGGAAACCCGGCTGAGCGGATACCGAGTGGCGATGCGTTGGAATTATCAACTGGATCCCATCCGCTTCATCGAAAGCAGGGAAGAGCCAAACGTCGGCTATGGCCCGTTGGCGACTCCGCCCCAAACCGCGGAGAACAGGCCGCAGGCATCATCATAAAACACGAATCTATGGACAACACGGAATCGCAGAGAACAACAACCGCGCGCACCTCACTGGTTACTGGAGGCGCGGGATTTATCGGCTCACATGTTGCCGAACACTTGATTCGCATGGGGCACCGCGTCGTTGTGCTCGATGATCTGAGCGGCGGTTGTCGGGAAAACGTCCCACGCGAAGCGCATTTCGTTGAGGGCTCGGTCCTCGACCATGCGGTGATCGAAGAGTTGTTCCAGGAGCACCCGTTCGACTACGTCTTTCATCTAGCCGCGTATGCAGCCGAAGGTCTGAGCCATTTTATCAAGCGCTTCAACTACAACAACAATGTCATCGGCTCGGTTAACCTGATCAATGCAGCGGTGAATCATCATGTGAAGCGCTTTGTCTTCACCTCGTCCATCGCGGTGTACGGTGCGGGCCAGACGCCCATGACAGAGGCGATGATCCCTGTCCCCGAGGATTCCTACGGAATTGCCAAGCTGGCCATCGAGCAGGAATTGCGGGTTTCCCACGAGATGTTCGGTCTCGATTACGTGGTGTTCCGCCCTCACAACGTTTACGGCGAGCGGCAAAATATTGGCGATCGCTACCGCAATGTTGTGGGCATCTTCATGAACCAGATTCTGCGCGGTGAGCCGATGACCATCTTCGGCGACGGCGAGCAGGAAAGGGCCTTCACGCATATTGGCGACGTTGCCCCGGTCATTGCGGGTTGCGTGGAGAACCCCGCCGCGCGCAACGAGGTATTCAATGTCGGGGCTGATGTCCCATTTAGCGTCAATCGGCTTGCGGAGATTGTTGCCGCCGCGATGGGGGCCAAATGCAACGTGCAACACCTCGAACCCCGCAACGAGGTGAAGTTTGCATTCTCGGATCACTGCAAGGCGGAGCGGGTGTTTGGCACAACGCAGAAGATCGGCCTTGAAGATGGCATCCGCTGTATGGCCGCCTGGGTGAAGGCGCACGGAGCCCGGACGAGCAACATTTTCAGTAATATCGAGATTCTCCGAAACCTGCCGCCAAGTTGGGCCAAGGCGGCCGGGTTGGAGTTGGAGACATTATAGCGTGGAAATCATGCCACCGCGCAACCCAGAGAGCGAGACTCAGTCGGGAAGAAGCGAAACGGATGAGCCCCCAACCGGGGATCGGCATAGTTACCTGCAAATACTGAAATCATCGATGCTGATCGGGGGGGCTTCGGTTGTGAACATCGGCCTTGGAATTGTACGCGTAAAGGCTATGGCCGTGATGCTTGGGCCGGCGGGCGTGGGACTCATCGGGCTTTACGGTTCGGTCGCCGATCTCGCCCAGAGCATTGCAGGGATGGGCATCAACAGCAGCGGGGTGCGCCAGATTGCGGAATCCGCCGGTTCAGGCGAAATGGAGCGCGTGGCCCGAACCGCTACAGTCTTGCGACGCATTGCCTTCGTCCTCGGCTTGGTCGGAACCGTCCTGCTTGTCACATTTTCAAAGCGGGTATCGCTAGTGACATTTGGAACCGACCAGCACGCTCATGCCGTAGCCCTGCTTTCCATCGCGGTGTTCTTTGCATCAATCTCCGGCGGGCAGACGGCACTGGTCCAAGGGATGCGTCGCATAAAAGATCTCGCGAACATGAGCATGCTGGGCACGCTCTTCGGAACAGCCATCGGGATTCCGCTTATTTACTGTTTTCGCGAGGACGGCGTGGTTCCCTCGCTGATCGGCGCTGCCGGCATGACTATTGCCGCGTCCTGGTGGTATAGACGCAAAGTGCCGGTCCGCCCGGTCTCGATGTCTTTTCGCGAGATGCGGGCTGAAGCCGCCACGCTTTTGAAACTCGGCTTCGCGTTCATGACCTGCGGGCTTCTGACCTTGGGAAGCGCCTACGCCATTCGCACGCTGATCGCCAACATGAGTGGCCTTCACTCGGCGGGCCTTTATCAATCCGCCTGGACTCTGGGCGGACTCTATGTCGGATTCATTTTGCAGGCGATGGGGACGGATTTCTATCCGCGTTTAAGCGCCATCGCCACGGACGACAGTGCGTGCAACCGTCTCGTGAACGAACAGGCGCAAATCAGCCTGCTCATGGCGGGGCCCGGTGTGATGGCCACCTTGACCTTTGCTCCGATTGTGATCGCGCTCTTTTACTCTGGAGAATTTGTCGCGGCAGTCGCCCCGCTGCGCTGGATATGCCTGGGGTTGATGCTTCGCGTCGTTGCCTGGCCGATGGGGTTCATTCTCCTGGCCAAAAAGGCCCAAACGCTTTTTATCCTCACTGAACTCGCCGCCGCAACCGTTCACGTCGGGCTGGCGTGGACCTGTATTCATCGGTTCGGGCTGACCGGCGCTGGCGCGGCGTTTTTTGGACTGTACGCATGGCATACCAGTTTTATCTATTTCATTGTGCATCGCCTTACGGGGTTTCGTTGGTCCGCGCAGAATAGGCAAAGCGGGGCTTTGGTATTGTCCTTGGTCTGGATGGTGTTCTGCGGATTTCTTGTATTCCCCTTTTGGATTGCAACCACCCTAGGGACCATCGCGACCTCTCTGCTGGGGATTTACTCGTTGCGCCGGCTCTTGATGCTGATCCCAGGAGATGGCATTCCCAAACCCATTCGACGTCTCGTCGTGGCGCTGCGCCTAGCGCCCGCATCCGCACAACTTTAATCACTATGGATACCATCCTTGACGGCGAAACCCGGATTGTTAACGCGGTTCACGGCACACACCAAATTCAACCAGACGCTGACTTTGAGTTGGAGCTCTCCCGGCACCTGCGGACGCACTATTTCCCAGACGCGCTGCTGGATCAATATGCGCGGTTTGCGAACGGGGACGGCGAGTTCGACAGCCTGATGCGGCGAGCCATTTGGAGAGCCCTCGCGCGCAAGTTCGGCAACGGGGTTCGCATCGGCAGCGGGGTGGGCTTCAAGCACCTGGAAACCTTCGAGGTCGGCGACGGCGTATTTATCGGAGCACAAGCCTATATCCAAGGGCGATTTGATGGCGTCACCAAAATCGGCGGGCATGTCTGGATCGGGCCGCAGGCGTATATGGATGCGCGCCACCTCACGCTAGGAGATCACGTCGGATGGGGGCCCGGAGCCAAGGTTCTGGGTTCTTCCCACACGGGACTCCCGGCGGATCAGCCGATCATCGAAACCGCCCTGGAGATCCGTCCGGTGCATGTGGAAGACTGGGCGGATATCGGAACGGGCGCCATTCTTTTGCCCGGCGTCACCATTGGCAAGGGAAGCATTGTGGGGGCAGGCGCCGTGGTCACTCATGACGTCGCGCCGTTCTCGATCGTGGCCGGGGTGCCCGCGCGGTTCGTGCGCTGGCGGGATAAGTAATGTTTGGCTGACAATGGGCAAACTCTGCTCCATCCGCATCCTGCAAGTTTGTCGATTTATGGACAGAATGACAAACATGATGCCGATGAATAATAAACGGGTCTTGATAACCGGTGGAGCCGGGTTGATCGGATCACATATCGCCGACAGGCTTGCCGCCGAAGGCGCTGGCGAAATCGTGATTCTTGACAACTTAACCCGGGGAAGACACCGCAACCTTGAACCCGCTGCTGCCGTCGGTAATGTGCGCCTGGTCGAGGGGGACATCCGCGACGCGCATCTCGTGCGCGAGGTCATGGAAGGGATCGATATCGTGTTTCACGAAGCGGCGGTTCGTATCACTCAGTGCGCCGAAGACCCGCGCCTGGCCCACGACGTCCTCGCCACCGGCACCTTCAATCTTCTCGAAGCGGCCGTGGCCGCAAAAGTCAAACGCGTGGTCTACGCCTCCTCGGCCTCCATTTACGGCCAGGCCGAGGAATTTCCAACTTTGGAAACCCATCACGGCTACCATAACCGGACGATTTACGGGGCGATCAAACTTTACGGCGAGGGGCTGCTTCGCAGTTTCCATGAGATGTATGGGCTCGATTACGTTGCATTGCGTTATTTCAATGTCTATGGACCGCGAATGGACGCGTTCGGCGTTTATACCGAGGTGATGATCCGATGGATGGAGCGGCTCTCAAAAGGCCAGCCGTGCCTGATTCTCGGCGATGGCTCCCAGACGATGGACTTCGTGTTCGTCGAGGATGTGGCGCGGGCGAATATCCTCGCGGCAAAATCGGACATAACCGATGACGTGATCAATATCGCCAGCGGCACCGAGACGAGTCTCGCGGAGCTGGCCGCAACCTTGGGCAAGGTGATGGGTGCCAAGCTCCCTCCGGAGTGCGGCCCGGCCCGGAAAGTGAACCCGGTCGCCAAAAGACTAGCGGACGTGTCCAAGGCCGAGCGGCTGCTCGGATTCCGCCCCGAGTTTACGCTGGAGAATGGGTTGCGCAGGCTGGTCGGTTGGTGGGCTTGCGAATGCGCCGAAACCGAGGCTCCCGCACAATGATCCCCATCGCCAAACCATTCCTGGGAGAACGCGAGGCGGACGCCGTGCGCCGCGTCATCCTCTCAGGCTGGATTACACAAGGCCCCGAGGTCGCCGCCTTCGAGCGTGAATTCGCGGAATGCGTCGGCGCGGCGCACGCCTGCGCTGTTTCAAACTGCACGACCGCGTTGCATCTGGCGTTGCTGGCTGCGGGTGTCGGCGATGCAGACGAGGTGGTCACTGTCAGCCATTCCTATATAGCCACGGCAAACAGCGTTCGCTATTGCGGCGCGACTCCCGTGTTCGTCGACATCACTCCGGATACCTATAATATAGATCCAGAGCGGGTGGAGGCTGCGATCACCCCGCGAACCGGGGCCATTCTCTGCGTGCATCAAATGGGGATGCCTTGTGATCTTGCCCCCCTCGCGCGCATCGCCCAAAAACATTCCATCCCTCTCATCGAAGACGCCGCCTGCGCGATTGGCAGTGAAGTGCTCAAGGATGGAGCGTGGGAGCGGATCGGCAGCCCGTACGGCGACATTGCGTGCTTCTCGTTTCATCCGAGAAAAATTCTTTCCACCGGCGACGGCGGCATGCTCACCACCAAGCACGGCGACCTGGATGCCTGCTTCCGCCTCTGGCGCCAACACAGCATGTCGGTGCCGGATACCGTGCGGCATGGCTCCAATGAAGTGATTTTCGAGAGCTATCCCGAAATCGGCTACAACTACCGCATGACCGATGTGCAAGCCGCCATCGGACGCGAACAACTCCGGCGACTCCCCGAAATCGTGGCCCGTCGCCGCGAACTCGCCGCGCGCTACAACATACTGCTCGGGGATATTCCAGGCTTGCAGGTCCCGGTTGAACCCGAGTGGGCTCGCAGCAATTGGCAGAGCTACTGTGTTCGGCTCCCCGCCGAGGCCGACCAGAAATGCGTGATGCAGGCGCTGCTCGATCGGGGCATCGCCACCCGCCGGGGGATCATGTGCGCCCATCGTGAGCCGGCTTATCGACAACAACTCTGGCGCTCGGAAGCCCCGCTTGCCCATAGCGAGCGGGCTCAGGAGCAGTGTATTCTGCTGCCCCTCTATCACCAACTGACCGACGAGGAGCAGCGCTTGATCGCCTCCGAACTCCGGGCAGCGCTCACGAAAACGAGCCGCCCCGCATCCCGTTCGCTCCTCTAGCCATGTACGACTGCGCAATCATCGGCGGCGGGGTGGTGGGGCTCGCGACGGCCTATATGCTGGGCCGCAGCCAACCGGGCATCAAGCTGATCGTCCTGGAAAAAGAGCCTGAACTGGCGCGACACCAAACCGGTCGCAACAGCGGCGTGATCCATTCAGGCATCTATTACAAACCGGGCAGCCTCAAGGCAAAACTCGCACGGGAAGGCAACCGCAGCATGGTCGGTTTTTGCGACCAGCATGGGATCGCTCACCAGGTCTGCGGAAAAGTTATTATCGCAACGCGCGAAGAGGAGTTGCCTGCCCTGGAACTCCTGTACCGTCGCGGGCTCGCAAACGGCATCCCCGTAAAGAAGCTCCATCCCGACGCCGTCCGGGAAATCGAGCCGCACGTCCGCTGTCTCTCTGCGATTGAAGTGGCCTCGACCGGGATCGTTCAATTCCGGGAAGTCTGCCTTAAATTTGCAGAACTGATTCGCGCGGCAGGAGGAGCCGTGGAAACAGGCGCGAAGGTCGGGGCGATCCGGTGGCGCGGCGGAGCGCATCTCCTGGAAACCACGCGCGGCGTATTTAGAGCGCGGTTTTTGATCAACTGTGGAGGGCTTCACAGCGACCGCGTGGCGCGCATGGCCGGGGTCGATCCCGGAGCGAAAATCGTTCCCTTTCGCGGCGAATATTACGAAATTATTCCCGAGCGGCGGCACCTGGTGAGAACACTAGTCTATCCGGTGCCCGACCTTGCATTCCCGTTTCTGGGAGTGCATTTCACGAAAATGATTGATGGGTCCGTCCACGCTGGCCCCAACGCCGTGCTCGCATTGAAGCGGGAAGGCTATCGCAAGTTGGACCTGAGTGTGAGGGATGCCCTGGAAACGCTTGCATTCCCGGGCTTTTGGAAAATGGCCTACACGAATCTATGGGAAGGTTGCAGGGAGATGCACCGGTCGGTGAGCAAAGCTGCTTTCGTGCGCAGCCTTCAGCAACTCGTTCCCGAGATCAGCGCGACCGACTTGGTTGCTGCGGCAGCGGGAGTCCGCGCGCAGGCGCTGCTGCCCAGTGGAAAATTGTGCGACGATTTTCTTTTTGTGAACGGCCTCAATTCCATTCACGTCTGCAACGCCCCTTCGCCCGCCGCCACCGCGTCGCTGGAAATCGGGAAAGCGATTGCAGAACGCGTGCCTGAACTTCGGCGGGTTTGCTAGTCGCAGAACCGAACTCCGTGATGAAAAGCGCGGAGTAATACCACCCGCATAGTCGGTTTAGTAGAAGTTTGGTGACATGGTGGATGTA
>JBAXCI010000078.1:0-8966 GCA_037141555.1 Verrucomicrobiota bacterium
ATCGCGATCACACAAACCGCCAGCATCACCTCAAGCAACGTGAAGGCGGAAGACCGAGGGAAACGCTTATTGTTGCTGGAGCACATAAAATGTCAGCACCTTGGATTGTTTGCCTCCCGATTCCTGCCAGTCTGCTTCCAGTTGGATTTGGAACAGCCCCGCCAATTCTTTCTTGTTTTCATCCTTCAAGCGGAGCGGAGTCCGGATCTGTTCGAGCGTAATTCCCTCAAACATCCCCTTGAGTTGTTCCTGCTTGCCGGTTTCGATAAAGATCGCTCCCGCCTCAATCTCCGCCATGCGATTTTCCAAGGCGACCCGCGCCCGTTCGTCCCAAACCTTGGCGCTCTCGACGTTCAGGCATTGTTCCACGCAATGCGCCAGAGCCAGCACGCCGATGGCGAAAACCATGACGCCGATCATCGTCTCAAGGAGTAAGAACCCGGCAATCCGCCGATGTGTGGACGCTCTAATCATAGTTCACCTCCGCTTGAACGGTGAACGGATTGTAAACCGCCGACCACGCTCCCTCAGCCCCTTTGTAGCGGACCTCCGCCGGTTCGCAAATGCCGCTGGACCAGAAGGTCCAGATCGCGTCGGGCGTTGTCCCTTTGGGCGTCAATGCCGCTGGGAGATTCAGTTCCAGTGTCTCGCCTTTCTCGATTTTCCAGCTCTGTAATCCCTCGTCGGCCTCTTTATTGGCGATTTCCTCGGGCCGCAAAAGAACGGTGCGGTCGCGGCCCCAGATGATCACGTAATTGCGCCCTTCCTCCACGCTCCGGGAATGGGCCTCCTGCACCATCTTGTCGAAATCTGAAAAGGAGTTTTGGACGTTCGAGCCTTCCAGCACACCGCTCAGGCTCGGGATCGCCAGCGTGATCACCAGCGACGCGATGAGAAGCGCCAGGATCACCTCCAGCAAGGTGAATCCGGATTTGGAACTTGAATAATGACACGCCATGGAAGCGGGAAAACTAGCACAAAGCGGCGACTCGCAAACAAGTAATTGCAGTCAGGGAATCCTCTAAATCCCGTTGGCTGCCGGGAGGTTACGCCAATAAAACCAAAACCGCCCCTTTACAGATGAGGCTGACACTTCTAAATAGGCTGCGTGCATCAGCCTATTCGCTCCGCTTTACTGGTTGTAATGGTGGCTTTCTCCTGCGTTCTTATCGCGCAGGAACCCAGTCCGACCCCGGATTTGGGGGCTCCTCTTCCAGGGAATTCGTTACCCTCGCGGCCGTTGCGTTCGCCCAGGGCGACCTCCACTCCCGCCCTCATCGACGAGACCCCGCAATCGATCGAATTTCTCAACACCGACATCACCCAGGTGCTTGGGCTGTACGAACAGCTTACGGGCAAAAAAGCTCTCTACGACACCACCGTTCAGGGCAAGATCACCGTTCGTGTTGCCAAGCCAGTTTCCCGCCTTGAGGCCATCCGCATCTTGGAAACTGTTTTTGCCCTGAATAATTTTACGCTGATCCCCGGCCCGGGCGACATCGTCAAGGTCATCAACACCGGAAAAAATGCGCGGCAATTCAGCATCCCGATTCTTTCCGATCTGAGGCAACTCCCCGAAAGCAACCAAGTCGTCTCCTTCCTCTTCACGCTCGATTACGCAGACCCGATGGACGTCAAGACCACGCTCGACCAGGTTGTTGCGCCCACCCCGTCCGTCACGAGCATCGTCGCGCTGCCCAAATCCCAGGCGGTTTTGGTGACGGAGAATTCCGATGTCATCCGCAACATTGCCCAAGTCGTTGCCCGTCTCGATAGCAAACCGGCCGAGGTGGTGAGCGAGTTTTTTCAACTCCAGCGGGCCGACGCGAAGGAAATCGTCGAACGGTTGATCAAGATGTTTGAGAAGCCCACCACTCCCGGCGGCGGCAATCAACCTGCTCCTGGTTCGCAGCAGCCCAATGGCAGGGCAGTTGGACCCGTGACGCTTTCCGAGGACTCGCTCATTGTTGGTAAGATCAAGATCGAAGCCGATCTGCGCACCAACCGCATCCACGTGGTCACGCGCCCGGTCAATCTCCCGTTCCTGCGCACCCTTATCGCCGAACTCGATTCGGGTATCCCGCTGGGGGAACCGTCCACGCGCTGCTTGCGCTTTGTTCTTGCGGGCGACGTTCTGGACATCGTTGCGGGTTCGGTTGCGGAGCCCGGCGTAAAAGTCGAAAAACTCGAAGTCGCCCAAAAGGCTGGCGGTGCGAACCCTGTCGGCAACACCTCCGGAAACCTCGGCACTACGAGTAACCCCAGTAGCTCGCGGACTTCCAGCACGCGCGGCGGTTCCAGCCCGATCAGCATGGGGGCTTTCAGCGGGGGGGCCAACGCTCCTCAAACCGACACCGCGCCGGAAGGCCGGATCATTCGCAATACGAAGATTATCGCTGATAACCGAGTCAACGCCATCATCGTGGTAGGCACGGATGAGATGAAAGGGAAAGTTTTCAAACTGCTCGACCAAATCGACGTGCGGGCACCGCAGGTCATGCTCACTGCGGTCATTGGTGAACTCACGCTCGATAGCAACGAGGAGTTCGGCATCGATTACCTTTTCCACAAAGGAAACCTCGGCGCCGCTGCCGCTGCCGCTGCGGCCTCTGGCACTGGCGGTCTCTCCAGCTCTCTCGGGTTGCCCGGCACCGTCGCCGGGATTAACCGGCTTACCGGTGGTAGCCTGAGCGGCATCATCTCTGCGGCGAGCATTCCAGCGACATCCGGCGTGACCGCTTTGGTTGGGGTCAGCAATTCCTTCGATGTCATTATCAATGCCCTCGAATCCACCGGACGCTTTCGCGTTACTTCGCGCCCGATGGTCTTTACGAGCAACAACCGCGCGGCGGTGATCAGCTCTGGCGAATCCGTCGGGGTTCCCAGCACCATCAACAGCAGCTACGGATACGGCACCACAGGCAACAATCTGGTGAGCACCGCAAACGTGGAATACATCGACGTTGCGCTGAAACTCTCCGTCCTGCCGCTCATCAACTCCGAGGGGGAGGTCACGCTGAAAATCTCGCAGGAGGCCAACAACATCAGCGGTTCCACGACCGTCAGCGGCAACGATATTCCAACCGTCGCGACGCGCTCCATCGACACAACCGTCTCCGTCGCCAACGAAGCCACCATCGTCTTGGGCGGGTTGGTCAACGAGCAAAAGCAAACCACGAAATCGGGGATTCCGGTGTTGCACCGCATCCCTATCATTGGGCCACTTTTTGGGAGCACCAAAAAGACCCTCAAGCGCACCGAGTTGATCGTGCTGATTCGGCCCACTGTGACGTGCGGGCCGGTGGACGCCATCAGGGCGGGAGAAAAAGCATTGGAAAAAACCAACTTCCCGCCCGATCTTGAGGCCTCGCTCGACCCACCCGCCTCGCGCATTAAGAAAGATCCACCGGGGACACCTCCCAAGCTCTTTGCGGCCCCCAAAGCCCTTTTGCGCTCGGAAGAATAGGATTTATGCAACGCAAGTCGCTTTTGGATGTGCTGCTGGAAAGCGGCATGGAAGACCTTGAGGCCGCCAAGGCTCTCGCGGAACTGCGTGCGCCCGGCGCGTCGTGGACCAACGAGGTTCTCAACTCCGGCAAAGTCGATGAAGTGCGCTTTACCGAGCAACTCGGGTTGCTCTGCAACACGCCGGTGGAGACAGTCAACGCCGCGCGGTTTGACCGCGTTGTGCTCTCCGCGTTGCCCAGCCGGTTCGTCTTCAAACACCACATTCTGCCCCTGGCTCTCACCGACGAAACTGTGCGCCTTGCCACTTACGACGCCTTCAACGGCATGGCCCGGCAGCTTGCTTCGCAGCTTGCCGGCGGTAAAAAAATCGAATGGGTGCTCGTGCCGCGAACCCAGCTTCTGCGGACCATCAAGACCGTTTACGGGGTCGGCGCGGAGACGTTTGAAGAACTGCTCCAAAATACCCGTTCGCTCGATACCGCCGATCAGGAAGGCGCAGCCACCGACCTCAATGCCGACGCTGATGATCCCGAGGCGTCCGTCGTGAAATTCGTCAACCAGATCATTCGCGAAGCGCTCTTTGAACGGGCCACAGACATCCATGTGGAGCCGCTCGAAGACGATCTGCGCATCCGCTACCGCATCGACGGCATCCTGCACGAGGTCGCCGTGCCTCCACAGTTGCGCGTGCTGCAAAGCGCCATCATTTCGCGCCTCAAAGTGATGGCGCACATGGACATCGCCGAAAAACGTCTCCCGCAAGACGGACGCATCAATTTGCAACACACCGGAACCGCCATCGACGTGCGCGTTTCGACGATTCCGACCGTCACGGGCGAGAGCATCTCCCTGCGTTTGCTCAATCGCGACGAGACCCGCAGCTTTGGTTTTGAACGGCTCGACTTGAGCGATGCCCAAGCCGATCTCGTTCGCCGCCTGCTGCGCGAACCCAACGGCATCATCCTCGTCACGGGGCCCACCGGCTCCGGCAAATCGACCTCGCTGTACTCGTTTCTTTCCTCCATCAACTCCGTCGAACGCCGCATCGTCACCATCGAGGAACCGGTGGAATACCGCTTGCCCGGCGTCTCGCAGATCGACGTCAAACCCGAGATCGGCCTCACCTTTGCCAATGGCCTGCGCGCCATTTTGCGGCAGGACCCCAACGTCGTGATGGTGGGTGAAATCCGCGATGTCGAAACGGCGGAAATCGCCATCCGCGCCGCCATGACCGGCCATTTGGTCTTCTCCACGCTTCACACCAACGACGCCGTGGGCGGCATCACGCGACTGCTCGACATGGAAATCGAGCCGTTCCTCGTCGCTTCGGTCGTCCGGGCTTTCGTGGCCCAGCGCCTCGTCCGCACGGTCTGCCCGGACTGCGCGGAATGGATCGAATACCCGGAGGATTACCTCAAGGAAATCGGTTGCCCCATCCCGCCCGGCCACAAGTTTCGGCATGGCAAGGGATGTGAGAGTTGCCGTCAAACCGGCTACCGCGGACGGACGGCCATCTACGAATTTTGCGCCGTGGGCCAGGGATTGCGCAGTTTGATCATTCAGAAAGCCGACGGCGCGCAACTCAAGGCCCGCGCAACGCAGGACGGCATGGAAACCTTGCGCCAGGACGGTTGGCGGCGCGTGTTGCGCGGCCAAACCACCGTGGAAGAGGTTGTCCGCGTGACCCAGTCCGATGAGCTGCTGGCGGAAACGGACTGACGAACGCCCGATCACTCCCGCTTGATCATATGCTGCGGGGCGATGCCGAAGATCCGTTTGAAGGCCCGCGAAAAATTGTAAGGATCGCTGAACCCGAGTTCCTGCGCGGTTTGTTTGACCGAAAAATGACCGTCTTGCAGGATTTCCACGGCGCGATTCATCTTCAGGTTTTGCAGATACCGAAAGGGCGTTTGTCGACGAAAACGCTTGAAGAGACGGCACAGGTAAGCGCTGTCCACGTGGCAACCGGCGGCGACTTCCGTGAGCGAATGGACGCGGAGATAGTTTTCCTCGATGAACTGGCGACAGCGTTGATACGTGGCGACCGCCGCCGTGTTCGCCGGCCCGTGCGGCACGGCGTTATCCGCGATTTTCATGATGAGATATTGCAATGCGATCTGGCACATCCGCGCCCGGTTCGCGTGATCGCTCCGCCCGTGTGCGATCAGCTCATCGAAAATCTCATGGATTTGCCCGGGATGCATCGCTTGGAGGACAGTCCCGGGCAATATCTGACATTCGCGCAGGAATTCCGCCCCTCCTTCAAACGCCACGAAATATTTCTCCATTGCGTGACCGGGGTCGGTCCGGATTTGGTGCGATGTTTCCGGGCCGTAGAAAAAAATCGTGCCGGGTTTCAGTTCGTAATGCCTATCCGCCAACGTCAGCGTGCCGACGCCGCGCGAGACAAATTCGATGATGGGCGAGAAGAAGCCCGATCGGTGGATTTCATAATCGGAGCGGCAGCGTTCCCAGCCTCCGCTGGTGACGGTGATCTGGCGGCGCGCCCCGCTTTTGGGGTTCAACTCCAGGTAGAAACGCCGTGCATCAGACACCTGCGCGCTGAAATAGTTGGGCTCGGGAGGCATGGGGCGTATTTTGGGACAGGGCAGGGGAATTGCCAAGTCAAGAAACGACATCCGTTGGACAATCGCGGCCATTGTCGGAACCGCTTGCCCGGCGCAGGATGCCGCGTATGAAAACACCGTTCCCTCTCACCCAGACCTTTCCCAAAGTCGGCATCCGCCCCACCATCGACGGGCGTCTCGGCGGCGTTCGCGAATCGCTGGAAACCCAAACGATGGACCAAGCCAAGCGCGCCGCCGCGTTGATCTCTTCCACGTTGCGTTATCCAAACGGCAAGCCCGTGGAATGCGTGATCGCGGACACGTGCATCGGCGGCGTGGCCGAAGCCAACGCTTGCGCCGAGAAATTTGCGAAGGAAAACATCGGCGTCTCCCTCACCGTCACCCCTTGCTGGTGCTACGGCTCCGAGACGATGGACATGAACGCGCAGATCCCGAAAGCCGTTTGGGGCTTCAACGGCACGGAACGGCCCGGCGCGGTTTATCTCGCGGCGGTTCTCGCGGGGCACTCGCAGAAGGGTTTGCCCGCGTTCGGCATCTACGGGCGCGACGTGCAGGACGGCGATGACAAGAGCATCCCGGCGGACGTGGCGGAGAAAATCCTGCAATTCGTGCGCGCCGGTATTGCCGTCGCCACCTTGAAGGGGAAATCCTACCTCTCGCTGGGCGGCGTCTCGATGGGGATCGCGGGATCGATTGTCGATCAACCGTTCTTTGAAGATTACCTCGGCATGCGCGTGGAATGCAAAGACATGACGGAATTCCTGCGCCGCATCGACAAGGGAATCTACGACAAAGAAGAATACGCGCGCGCGCTGGCCTGGGTGAAAAAGAGTTGCAAGGAAGGCAAGGATTACAATGACCCTGCCAGCACCCGCACCCGCGAACATCTCGACGGGGAGTGGGAGACCTCCGTGAAGATGGCCCTCATCGCCCGCGACATGATGGTGGGCAATCCCAAGCTCGCCGAAATGGGCTTCGGTGAAGAGGCTCACGGCCACAACGCCATCGCCTCCGGCTTCCAAGGCCAGCGGCAATGGACGGATTACCAGCCCAACGGCGATTTCCTCGAGGCCATCCTTAACAGCTCCTTTGACTGGAACGGCATCCGCGCCCCGTTCATCGTCGCCACGGAAAACGACAGCCTCAACGGCGCGTCGATGCTCCTGGGTTACCTGCTCACGAACACCGCGCAAATCTTCGCCGACGTGCGCACCTACTGGAGCGCGGATTCGGTTAAGCGCGTCACCGGTTATGAACTGGAAGGCGCTGCGGCGGGCGGCATCCTGCATCTCATCAACTCCGGCGCGGCCACTCTCGACGGCACCGGCCAGCAATTGCGCGACGGCAAACCGGCCCTGAAACCGTTCTGGGAAATCAGCGAACCCGAAGCCAAAGCCTGCTTGGATGCCACCACGTGGCACCCGTCTATCAGCGAATATTTCTGCGGCGGCGGCTGGTCGAGCCGTTATCTCAGCAAAGGCGGAATGCCTGTGACCATGTGCCGCATCAACCTTATTAAAGGCCTCGGGCCAGCCCTGCAAATCGCCGAAGGCTACTCCGTCGATCTCCCGGAAAACGTCCACACCATCCTCGATGAGCGCACCAACCCGACCTGGCCAACCACTTGGTTCGCCCCGATCATCACCGGTGAAGGCGCGTTCCGTGACGTTTACAGCGTCATGAACAACTGGGGCGCCAACCACGGCTCCATCAGCTACGGGCATATCGGAGCGGACCTCATCACCCTGGCTTCGATGCTGCGCATCCCGGTTTACATGCACAATGTCGCCGCCGAGCGGGTGTTCCGTCCCAGCACTTGGGCGGCGTTCGGCACGGCGTGCCTGGAGAGCGCCGACTTCCGCGCCTGCGAAACGTTCGGGCCTCTCTATAAGTAAGGACGCAATGAGGAGGTGTTGGTAGATGCGCCGAACTGGATAGTTGGGGCGCGTGGGAATGGCAGGGGCGGCACGGAGTGCCGCCCGCCCCGACGCCCCGTCCCTGCCGCCGGTATTACGCCAGCTTCAAACGCGCGTCCGTCTCCAGCAACTCGCCCAGCGTGGGCCATCCGCCCTCTTCGTGCAGAGCTTGGAAGGTGTGCATATAAACGGCCACCACCGTCGCGTCGTGTTTGGAGAGGAGCGTGTCGATGGCCCCTGCGAGCTGTTCTTTTGCAGGCGCAGGCGGGAGTTGTTCCACCGTGCCATTTTCGTCATGGGCGATGCCCAGCGCGTCCAGGAAATCGCAGAGCAAGGGGGCTTGGGTTCCGATCAGCCAGACTTGGAGCAGGTGCGCCGCGACTCCGTCGTTGACTGCGCGGGAAAGCGAATCCCTGAGCCATGCAAAACGCTCGTCGCGCGGCTTGCGTTCGACAAATACCGGGCGCAGATTGCGTTTTTTGGCGAGCGCGTCAATGGTCGCTTTGTAGAGCGGCTTCTCTTTTTCAAATAGAAAACCAAAGATCTGGGACGCGACGCCGGGCGTCATTTTGGAAAATATTTCGTATGGGGCCATGTGTGGAGAATCTTTTACGAGGTTGCGGCACATTTGAAAACTGGTTTTTCCAAAGAACACGGTTACTCTTCGCTCCTTCTTTTGTGAAAACTCCGCTCCAGAACCAAACACGAACCCTTCCTTTGCTCATTGGGCTCCAAGCCGCCCGCGCGAATTTCGTGCCCGGTTTGATTGTCCAAACGGTGATGGTTTTGGTGGTTCTGGCTTACTATTGCTATGAACCCGCGAGAGTTTGGCTGGCGCATTTGGCGGAAATCAAGGCGCGGTGGGGCTATGGATTCTCTTTCCTCGCTGGCGCGGTGGCGGGCGGATTGTTGCCCGAACTTTTGACGATTACGGTGTCGCAGCGGGGCCGGGTGCGTTGGCAAAATGCAGGGAATCTGCTCTTTGGAATCCTGT
>JBAXCI010000079.1:0-8857 GCA_037141555.1 Verrucomicrobiota bacterium
GGAGACGATGTAGACCGTGTTGGCGGCAATCGCGACGGGCGTGGAGAGCGCCTGAGTCTGCCAACCGGAGGAGGTCTCGCCCGTGAAGTTCACCGTAGCCAAACGCGTTCCGGCAGCACTCCACAGGTTGCCGATGTGTGAGCCGGTGTTCGCCACGCTCTTGTAAAAACGAATGGCCGTAGCGGTGCCGCTGGTGGAACTCTTGAATTTCAGCCCCAACTCCACCGCATTCGTATCGTCCGCCGCCAGGATGCCCGGCGTTGCTGCGTTGCTCCAGATCGTGTAGGATTGTCCGGCTGCCGATCCCGTCGTAAACGTTGCTTTGACATCACTTGCCAGAGGATTTCCCGCGGAATCCGTCACCCCGCCCGTGCCGCTCTTCACGGTAGCAGTATAAGCCGTGGAAGCGGTCAAACGGCTGCTGGGCGTCAGTGTGGCAGCAAAAGTCGCGGGGTCAAAGCTGACCGTGGCAGGCACGAGCGTATTCGCCGCATCGCGCAAGATGATCGTGCTCCCGTTAACCGTCGATTGATCCATTGCCTCACTAAATGCCACCACAACATCGGCGTCCAAGCTCACCCCAGATCCGCCTTGGGGCGGCTGAATGGAGCTGACGGTTGGGGCCGTGGTGTCCTGCGCATAGGCGATCTGATAGGTGCCGCTCAGGGCCGGGAAAATCGCGTATTCGATCCCCTTCACTTTCTTAAATGACGGCTGGAGCGAATGTCCGTTATATTTGAAATCGCTAACGGTGCTGCCTTGAAGAACCGGCGCCATCCCCTGGAGGCCCGTTGCGCTTGCCGCAGCGTTCACCACAAAGCTCATCGTGCCGCTGGACCAGGCCAGCGATTGGATCGAAGAACCATTGCGTGCGTCCGACCACACCAGCAATTGGCGCGCGGAGATAACGGGCACGTCTCGGTTGATGCTCGACGCGAGAATTGCGTCCGAGCCCTCCGAGTAAACCTCGTCGGTGTGCATATTGGCGACGAACGCGCCATAATACCCTTCGCTTCCCAAAGCCTTGTCGAGCAAAGCGTCCACGGTCGCAGGGTAAGCCTGGCCGGACTCATCCGTCATTTGAGTGGTGGCCTGGTATACATCAATCACGCTCCCATCCGCCTTCGCGAAACGCATGGGCAATCCCGAGCCGGTAAAGACGCCCGGCTTGTCGCTCATCCAACTCGGCGGATAGTAATAGTAACTCGTATCGAGCCGGATGCCGTGCAGCAATTCCACTTCAGCCATGGTCGTGTAGTCGCTCCATGCAACGCAGTGAACCCGATGCGTCGTGGGAGCCGGAAGGCTCGGATAGAGCGCTTTGAATTGCGCGAGTTGATCCGTAAACATGTCGTCCAGAGACGCCCGGTCCCAGCCGGTGCAATTTGTGTTTAGATGCAGCGCAATCTCGAAGCCCAAAGCGTTGTACGCAGCCGCCTGCGCGTCGCTTAAACCCGAATAAGGGAAAACATAGGAGCTGCTGCGAATCGTCTCCCAGTCGGCCAGCGAGCCGTTGGTGGCGCTTAACGCCAGATATTGCGAGAAGCGACCCGCAGTCCCGCCTTGCGAGTGATCATCGCCCGTCATCACCACCACCGCTTGGTAACCGTGCGGGAAATACCAGAAGCGAGGGAGGAGCTTCTTGCTCGAATTCCTCGAGATCACCATGTTGGCCAGGAGGCGCTGCTGCTCGTCGGCCTGAGGGATCGCCACTTTATTCAAATCAACCCAGTCCGGCTGCGGATCGAAGCTGGCCGCTCCGTAGAAGAGGTCGGCGGGCCGCACCACCGCAAGGCCATCGCGCGCCTGGCCCGCCCAAGCGGGATTGCCCTGCCGGGTGAAGACAACGGATTGCGCAAGATCATAGGTGAAAGCCGCCGCTTGTCCGCCATTGGAACCGACGGCTCGCAGCGTCACCGCCGGGTTGACTGTCGCGCTATTCGAATTGGAATAGAGGGTCGCCACGCTGGAGCCGCTGGTAAGCGTATAACGATCAGCCGTCCCGTGGAACTGCATCGTCTGGCCTACAATACCTTGTCCGGGACCGGCAGCGGTATTCACCAGCAGATAACCTTGGGAAAGGGTGGAACCTGCATCGGCAAGCCCGAGCAGACTCGCCAACTGCTTGTCGGGCCGCATCGCAATGAGCTTCCCTCCCCCGTTCACCCAATTCGTAAACATCGACACCTGCGAAGAGGTCAAAGCGATTTGCCCTAGAATCACCACGTCATATTGCGCGAGCGTCGTGCTTGATACGGACGAGATATCCGCAATGGAAAACTCGTTGAGCCCTTCAGTCACCAATATTTCTCCATAATATCGGCTAAACGGATTTGCCGTGCCGCTCACCACCAGGATCGGACCGCCCGGACCGCCCCCCAACGCGCCATACGATCCCGTGGTTTTGAAAGTCCATGCAAAGTCCGCGCTCATGGCGTTGCCTGCCGTATCCGTGACACCGCCCGACCCGCCCTTTACTGTGGCGCTGTAACTTGCAGCGGCTTGCAGCGAGTTGCTGGGCGTCAAAGTCGCCGTTTGCGTCGTGCTGCCGTAGGTGACAGTTGCAGGCACGAGGTTATTGGAAGCGTCGCGCAGCAGGATGGAGTTTGCGTTCACGCTCGACGCGTTCATCGCTTCGCTAAAGGTGATGGTAATGGCCGTGCTGGCACTGACGCCGCTTGCCCCGGAAACAGGGTTCACCGACTGCACGGTTGGCGGCGTAGTGTCGGAGGTCGAACCCGGTTGAAACACCACGTCCACCCAGTAGTTGCAAGTGTTCCAAGTGCTCGTCGGGAAAGCGCTGCTCGCGCCATAGGTGTAGAGCCCGTTGCCGCCCGAGACTCCGTTTTTCAAGGCATGCAATGGCGAATTATCCACGCCGCTCGCGGAAAAATAGTTCAGATCCGCGCTGTAGTGGCCGTTATTCGCGTGATACGACGCCACATAAACAGTGTTGGCGGTAATCGCGACAGGCGTCGTAAAATTCATCTGCTGCCACCCGGATGCGCTCTCCCCGGTGAAGGTGGCCGTTGCCAGCTTGGCACCCGCGCTGCTCCAGAGGTTGGCCACATGCGTGCCGGTGTTGGTGGCGGCTTTGTAAAACCGAATCCCGGAGACCACGCCATCCACATCGGATTGGAACCGCACTCCCAATTCCACCGGATTGTCCGCGCCGCCGTCCACCAAGCTAGGGACGGCTGTGCTCGGCCAGATGGTCGAAGTCGCAGCGAAAATGGACAGCCTCGGCAAGATTACCAACAGGCAAAAAACAACGAAAAAAAACAATTGTCGCTTATTCATATTCCCCCCCCCTGAAGACACCCCCTATTGCGTTGCGAATAAGCGCCCGGCGAGCGGTCGCAATTCACCCCATTTTTCCCACCTGTCTTTCCCGACAGGTGCCGCAAGAGATATCGCAGGCGGGCTGGTTTTCGGGCTGAATCATTTTGCCTGAAACACGATATCAACCCAGTAGTTGGCGTTGTTCCAAGTGCTGGTCGGGAAAATGCTGCTCGTCGCGTAAGCATAAACCCCGTTGCCTCCCGAAACCCCGTTCGCCAGGGCGTGCAGCGGCGCATGATCCACGCCGGCCGCAGAGAAATAGTTCACGTCGGCGCTATAATGGCCGTTGTTGGCATGGTAGGAGGCCACATAGACCGTGTTGGCTGCAATCGCCACCGGGGTCGAAAAGTTCACCTGCTGCCAACCCGAAGCGCTCTCGCCGCTGAACGTGGCGCTCGCCAGCTTCGTGCCGGTGCTGCTCCAGAGATTGCCCACATGCGTGCCGGTATTGGCGGCGGCTTTGTAGAAGCGAATCCCGGTGATGTTTCCAGCGACATCGGAACGGAATTTGACCCCGAGCTCCACCCGTTTATCCGCTCCCCCGTCCACGGTTGCAGGGACCGTTGTGTTCTGCCAAATCGTGGTGGCAGCTTGGTTGGGCGCGGCTTGCACGATGAGTTGACCATTGCCGACAACGCCGCCGGACACCGCCGAAATGGTGGTGCTGCCGCTGGCAAGGGCCGTCGCAAGCCCGCCTGCGGCAACGGTGGCCACCGCAGCATTGGACGAACTCCACGTCGCCTGACTCGTGAGGTTCTGCGTGCTCCCGTCCGAATAGCTTCCCGTAGCGGTAAACTGCTGCGAGGCTCCGACCGATAGCGTGGCGCTGGCCGGGATCAACGTGACCGCGTTCAAGGTCGCTCCCGCGGCCGGTTGAAACACCACATCGACCCAGTAATTGGAGGTGTTCCAATTACTGCTCGGGAAAGTGCTGGTCACACCATACGCATAGACTCCGTTGCCGCCAGACACACCACTCGCCAAGGCGTGCAGCGGCGGATTGTCAAAGCCCGTCGCGGAGAAATAGTTTACATCCGCACTGTAATGACCGGCGTTTGCAAAATAGGAGACTACATAGACAGTGTTGGCGGTGATCGCCACCGGGGCCGCAAAATTCACCTGCTGCCAACCCGACGCGCTCTCGCCGCTGAAATTCGCACTGGCGAGCTTTGTGCCAGTGCCGGTCCAGAGATTGCCGACATGCGTGCCGGTATTGGCGGCGGCTTTGTAGAAACGCACCCCCGTGATGTTTCCAGCGACATCCGAGCGGAACTTCACCCCCAATTCCACCGCATTGTCCGCCCCGCCATCAACCAGTCCTGGAACAGCGCTGCCGGACCAGATGCTGCTGACGGCCACAGTGGAGGTGACGGGAATACTCAGTGCCTTGGTAGTGACCAGAGCGGGCGTGCTGGCATCACCCACTTTCACGGTAAAGCTGAAGGTCCCCAGAGCGCTGGGAGTTCCTGTGATCGCGCCACTCGCGGCATTGAGCGCCAGGCCCGGCGGGAGCGATCCACTGGAGACCGACCAGGTATACGGCACACTGCCGCCGCTGGCCGCCAATGTGGCTGAATAACTCGTGTTCAACACTCCCGCAGGCAGCGAAGTCGTGGTGATCGCAAGCGACTGTTGCCCGGCGGCCTCCAAGGCGATCTGCTGGTAAACAGCCTTGGCCGCTTGATAGCGCGCCTGCGCCGCGCCCAAGCTCGTCGGGAAATACGAATTCCAGACCCCGCCTGCGGAGGTGTTTTTTAAAAGCGCGTCCATCCACGCAACGTAGAAAGTCGCATCGGTGACGCTCGCGCGCACCGGAGCGCCGTTCACCGTCACAAACACCGCCGCTGTATGCACCTCATGCCCGTTGTTGCTCGTTCTGCGGGCGGCCAGCCATCCGCTTTTAGGGAAATCGACGGTGGCAGTCAATGTCGCGGGAGTATTGGGATCGACTGCCGCCGGAATGCTCGCAACGACCACTCCGTTGCTCACGATCTCGAGCATACCAGCCAAGGTTTGCAATCCAGTCCACGTGACACTCACGCTGACGCTGCCCGAGCCGGTCAACTGAATCTCGTCGCCGGGTGTGGCGCTGTTATTGACCTTCAATTCCAAAAATTCGTTATGCCCATTGCGCGACACCACGGTCCTGCCATTGGCGATTCCTTTGATCCACGTCGCGTAGCTCATCGCGCCTTGCGGCTGAACATAGGTCACCACAGACCCGATGGCGGCCTGGCAAGGATGGTCCGAACCCCCGGCGAAACCGGGTCTGAAACCGCAGTTGAGCAACCGGTAATAGGCCTGCATGGCAGAGTCGCCGCCATCGACATCTTCAGAGACGAAGTCGCACGAACCCAATGCCACTTCGACGGGATACTCGATCGGGAGGCAACAATTCAGGTTCTGCGGAATGTTATTATCGAGATATTGCAAGTGGGCAAAGCCCGCAATGGCGCCCTGCGCATGAGCCCATTGAAAAATCGGGTACGTGTATTCCGCCCAAATCTGATGCGCCTCGGTGAGTCCGAGCGCCACAATATGCCCGCCCAGCGCTTGGTGGGCATAGTTGGAATAGGTCGCGTCCCAATGCCATTCCGCATCCCAGTGCACGAGGTGCCCCGCAGTGGAGACGGAGGCGTCTTTTCCGTTCACCAGCGGCAGATCCGTCGTCGGGTTTTGCACTTCGCCATTGCCCATATCCGCGAGCAGGGAAACGACGGCCAAGTTCTGACCCACCATGGTGTTGTAGATGCTCGCTACGGATTCGGGAGAATCCCCACAACTCCGGTGCACATGCATATCTCCCGAATACCACCCAGCCGGTTCCGGCCCGGCAGCATTGGCCACCGGCCTGTAGAGCAATAACATTCCAAAAATCAGCAGGGGCAGCAATCGCGGGAGCCAGTCCATCTTGTGCGTTTTCATAGTCTCCAGGTAACTATTGACCGAAACGGATGGATTTATCTTTTTGCACGCACCGGAAATGCCTGCCTCCCGGAGCAGGCGAGGCCAGGCAAAACCAGCCATTTCCCGTGCTCCACTCCCCCTCGGCCCCGGCAACAGTTTCCCGCACAACAGGAGAGACGGGGCGGTCGAACCCAAGAACGAATCGTAAGGCCAAAGCGGTCCGGTGGTCCGAAACATCCATAAGAGGAAACATGAAGGGGGGGAATATATGAAACCAAGAATACAATGGATAGCGGCCCTTGCCATGGCTGCTTCGGCAACGGTGGCCTTTGGATGCTGCTACACCACGACGCGAGTCCAACCCGTCAGGGAAATGATCGTTGAACAACCATCATCGTCGCTTGATTGGGGGGCTCCGTTCCGTGCAGTCGGCAACGTGGTCAGTGCGCCCTTTGTCGCATTGGGCAACGCATTCAGTCCGTCCGATCGGTATATCGAACCGGTAGGCGAACGGCTGAGTTACCCGATGACGACTTATCGCCGCACGTGGACGAGCCGCAGCGTGCTCATGCCAGTGGGGGAGCGGTTTACAACCGTGAAGATCATCCGCCACAAGACACTACAGCCGGTAGGCGAACGGTTTGTGACGGTAAGACACCACCACAAAGTCATGCTCAGGCCGGTGGGTGAGCGGTTTACAACCGTGAAGATCATCCGCCACAAAACGGTACTCGAGCCGGTGGGCGAAAAGATCACCACCATCAAGTACATCAAGATGGCGCCTGTTCTGGAGCCCGTGGGTGAGCGGACAATCATCCGCACCACCCGGGTCTACTCGCAACCGTACTGGTGCTACTAACCAACAACAAGACAGAAGAACCTTTGAGGCCGGAGAAGCAATCTTCTCCGGCCTCTCCAGTTCTAGTAGCGACGGTGTGAGTGCTATTGCGCGCTCGTCTCCGCCTTTTCGCCTTCCAGCAACGCGAGCACTTCTCCGATCAGAAAAAGCGACCCGGTGACGAGCACCCGGCGGCCTGTTTTGGCAGCTTCGGATTGCGCCAAGGCAAGCCCTTCCTCTGCGGAACCCGCAATGCAACAGGTCGCATGAGGAGCGGCTTGCCGCACAGCTTGGGCCAGCGCCTCGGCGGTGCAGGAACGCATGCTATGCACGGGTGCGACAACAAATTGCGCTTCAAGCGGCGCGAGCTGCCCGCAAATCGCGGCAACATCTTTGTCCCTCAAGACTCCCAACAAAACAACGGGTTGCTCTTCCCCATAAACCTCTCTCCATGTCTGGACGAGTCGGGCGGCGGCGGCTTCGTTGTGCGCGCCGTCCAAAATGAGAGGCACACCCGCCGGGCCAGCGATCCGCTGAAAACGCCCCGGCCAAACGACATGCGCCAGTCCCTGCCCAATGGCAGCTTGAGAAATGGGCATGCGCGCTGCATTCAGCGCCGCGAGAGCCAGCGCGGCGTTGAGCTTTTGGTGACTCCCGGGTAGCGCAACATCAAAACGCGCAGGTTGCGCAACCACTTCGAGGGGACATCCGAAGCGTGTCGCGGTTTCTTCGATCACGTGGGCGGCCACGGGCGGCTGCGGCGCGCACACGACCGGCACCCCCGGCTTCAATATCCCCGCTTTTTCGGAGGCGATTTCCTCCAGCGTGTTGCCGAGATAATGGCTATGGTCGAAGCTCAACGCAGTGATCACCGCCACGGCGGGCGTGATGGCGTTGGTCGCGTCGAGCCGTCCGCCCAAGCCCGTCTCCAGCACGACCACTTGCGCCCGCTGCTCCTGGAACCAGCCGAGCGCCAGCGCGGTCGTTAGCTCAAAAAACGTCGGATGCTGCGGCCAGTGGGCGATCAACTCCCGGATGCGCGTCAACCCCGCAGCGGCTTCCGCCTCGGAGATCATTTTGCCATCGAGCCGGATGCGTTCGCGGAAGGTGACGAGATGCGGCGAGGTGAAAAGCGCTGTGCGCAAACCAGCAGCGCGGCATACCGCGTCGATCATGGCGCAAACCGATCCCTTTCCATTGGTCCCCGCAACGTGGAAAACAACCGGGCCGGAGCCGGAACCGGGCGCGGTTTCCACCCCCAGGCAACCGAGCAACCGGGAGATGTTTTCGAGCCCGAGTTTAATCCCGACTGTTTGCGTCGAGTAAAGCCACGCGATGGATTCGTCGTAAGTCATCGCTAAGCCCGCGCAACCGTGGCCACCCGCACCGAAGCGGCTCCCGCGTCCCGCAACACGCGGGCGCATTCGTCAACGGTGGAGCCCGTGGTCAAAACGTCATCAATTAAAAGGAGGTGGAGATCGCGCACCCCGGCACTTTGCCGCATTTGGAAGGCGCCGCGCAAGTTTTCCATGCGCGCCTCGCGGTCAAAGATCGTCTGGGTGGTGGTGTAGCGGGTGCGCTTGAGGCAATCGGCAAGGGGGATACCGCTGCGGCGCGCGAGCCCTTCCGCGAGGATGCTCGCCTGGTTAAACCCGCGCTCCCGCTCGCGCGTAGAGTGCAACGGCACGGGCACAATGCGGTCGCACGGCGGCGTTTGAAGGCGCGGATCGTCCAGCGTTTCCGCCAGCCAATCGATCAGCACGCCTCGCA